>JAJUJV010000002.1 GCA_029265155.1 Altererythrobacter sp.
CTTCTCGATCGGCGTGGCGATCGGCTCGGTGGCGATCAACGCGCTGCTCAAGGGCGATGTCTCGGCGCGCTACGCCCCGGTTTCCGTACTGTTCATGGGCGCTTTCGTCGCGGCGTTCTGGCTGGTCTGCCACGAATGGGCCGCCGACGTCCGCTCGGACGATTTGATGAACGTCGGGCAGTTCCTGGCCCAGCCGCTGGCCCCGCTGGTGCTGCTGACGCTCCTGCTGATCGCCGTGTCCGGCGGCATGTTCGTCGTCCCGCTCTACGCGTTCCTCACCACCAAGTGCGATCCGTCGGTCGCCTCGCGGATGGTGGCGGCCAATAACATCGTCAATTCGGGAGCCATGGTGATCGGCTCACTGATCGCCGTGGGGCTCAGCTCGGTCGGCGTGCCGGTGGTCGAGCAGTTGCTGCTGAGCGCGGGAATGTGCCTGATCTCGGCGTGGCTCGGCATGCGGCTGCACCAGGAAGAGAAGCTGGCGCTGGCAAGCTAAGCCAGAGCCGCGCGTCAGGCAATGAAGGCGGTCACCGCCAGCAGGCAGGCCAGGTAAGTCCGGGCGAAGCCCGCCGCATCGGCAAACAGGCGATCGCGCCAGGGCGCACGCGGCTCGGCAAGCTCATGCCTCTCCTCGCGCCAGCTTGGCGGCAGAGAGGCCCGGAACGGGTGCCGGGCGGCTTCGTCGGTCAAGACCAGCGAACGGCGCATCATGCGGGGTTAACGCTTTACTAACCATTTGGCACCCGGCGCCGTTCGCCGTGTCCACAGACGGGACAGCCGCGCGCCCGATTGCCGCCTGCCGTGCACCGGGTTAGCCTCCCCGCGTGCCCCGCAATGCCGCCCGCTTGCTCGTCGATTGCCTGGTGGAACAAGGCTGCGACCGGCTGTTCACCGTTCCCGGAGAGAGCTTCCTCCCGATCCTCAACGCGCTCTATGACTGCCCATCGATCGAGGCTGTGACTTGCCGCCACGAAGGCGGAGCGGCTTTCATGGCTTGCGCCGATGGAGCGCTGACCGGCCGACCGGGCGTGGCCATCGTCACCCGCGGCCCCGGCGCGACAAACGCCGGTATCGGCGTGCATGTCGCGTTCCAGGATTCGCAGCCGATGATCCTGTTCGTCGGCGACGTCGCGCGCGGCATGCGCGACCGCGAGGGATTTCAGGAAATCGATTTCCCGGCTTTCTTTGCCCCCATCGCGAAATGGGCGGCGCGGATCGACGATGCCGCTCGCATTCCGGAGTACGTGGCCCGCGCCTATGCGGTCGCCATTTCAGGACGGCCAGGACCGGTCGTGCTCGCCTTGCCCGAAGACATGCTGCACGAGGCAGGTGTGCCGGGCGAGCCGCGGCCCCGGGTGCAGCGCCCGATGCAGGCACCCTCTGACGACGCCATAGCCTCGATGATGGCACTGATCGGCCAAGCCTCCGCGCCCATTGCCATTGTCGGGGGTGCCGGCTGGGACGGGAAGGCTCGCGATCACTTCGCCCGTTTCGCCGTGCGCCTCGGCCTGCCCGCGGCAACCGCGTTTCGCCGCCAGGACGCGCTCTCGCCCGCCTTACCCGTCTATGCCGGCAATCTGGGGCATGGCGCAAATCCGAAGCTGTTGAATCGTATTCGGTCGTCCGACCTGGTGATCGCGGTCGGCGCGCGTCTCGGAGAGGCAACGACCGACGGCTACACGCTGATCACGCCCGAGCATCCCGGCCAGCAGCTGGTCCACGTCCATCCCGATCCAGCCGAGCTCAACCGCGTCTATCGCGCCGATCTGCCAATCTGCGCCGGTGTCGCCGAGTTCGCCGAATGCGCGGCGCTGGCCGCCGAAAGTTCCGACAGCCGGTTCGACGCAGGCGGCGAAGCGCACGCTGAGTGGCTGGATTGGTCAACCCCCCGCCAAGGCACCTTCATGCTCGACCTCGCCGGTTGCTTGCGGCTGGCGCGGGAAGAGCTGCCGGCCGATACGATCCTCTGCAACGGCGCCGGCAATTTCACCGGCTGGTGGCACCGCTATTGGCCTTACGCCGGCTACCCGTCACAGCTCGCGCCCACCGCCGGGGCGATGGGTTATGGCCTGCCCGCCGCCGTCGCCGCGGCCTTGCGCCATCCGGACCGCACAGTGCTGGCCGTGGCGGGGGATGGCGACTTCCTGATGACGGCGCAGGAGCTTGCCACCGCTGCCCAGCACGGCTGCGACCTGCTCGTCATCGTCATCGACAACGGTTCCTACGGAACGATCCGCATGCACCAGGAACGCGCCTACCCCGGCCGCGTCGCTTCGACCGGCCTCGCCAATCCGGATTTCGCGGCCTTCGCCCGATCGTTCGGAGCCTGGTCTCGCCAGGCCCGCACGACAGATGAATTCGGCGCGGCCTTGCGCGAGGCAGTAGGCCGACAGGGCCTGCGCCTCATCCACTGCGTGGTCGAAGCCGAGCAGCTCAGCGCCGCCGGCGCGACGATCAGCGGGCTGCGCGCCTCGCCCTAGCTTTTCGCCATTTCGAGGATTCGCGCCCATTCCTCAGGTCGGATTTCCGCCACCGACAGACGCGACAGCCTGACCAGCTCGATACCCGTCAGCGTCTCGTCGGCCTTGATCTCGGCCAGCGTAACCGGCCGCTCGAGCGCCCGGACCGGCTTGACGTTCACCGCTGCCCAGGCCTCGTCGCGTGGATCGGCCAGCCCGGCTTTGCTGATCTCGGCGATTCCGACGATCTCCTTGCCGGTGACCGAATGATAGAAGAACGCCTGATCGCCTTCCTTCATCGCCCGCAGGTTGTTGGCCGCGCGGTGATTACGCACACCATCCCAGATGGTCTCGCCGTCGCGGACGAGATCGTCCCAGCCATAAGCCGCGGGTTCCGATTTGATCAGCCAGTAGTTCGCCATTCTTGTCTCCTCGCGGCCCCCGCTAACCCGCGAGCCCAAGCGGCGCAATTAACGGAATCTTGAGCCTGACGGTTCAGAAGGAGGCGTTCGGAAGAGGACCTCCGAGTGACACCGAGGGCGACGAAACGACAGTGGCAGCCGACGAGCCTGGGCAAGGCGCAGCGCGACCTGGTCACGCTAGGGATTGCCATTGCGGCCATCCTGCTATTCGTCACGACCGGCGGTACGCTGATGCCGCAGATCGTCAGCGCCTGGCTAGGCAACGGTCCCGCGCCCGACCCGGAGCTGACCACCGCCGTCCTCCTCAACATCGCCCTGCTGCTGTTCGGTTGGCGTCGTTATGCGGACCTGCAGAAGGAAGTGATGGAGCGCCGCCGGGCAGAAGCCTGGGCGCAGGAGCTTGCCTCGGTCGACTCGCTGACCGGCTGCCTTAACCGGCGCAGCGGCCTGCCGGCGATAGAGGCGCTCCTGACGCGCGCGGCCAGCCGGAACCGCGAGGTTGCGGTGTTGATGATGGATCTCGACAACTTCAAGCACATTAACGACCTCAACGGCCATGCGCTCGGCGATGCGGTGCTGATCGAGACCGCGGGCCGCCTTGCCGCGCTGATGCCTGACGATGCGGTGCTCGCGCGGCTCGGCGGCGATGAATTCGTCTGCGCCCTGCCATACGACCGCGCTTCACCCGAATCGATCGACCGCTTTGCCGAAGACGTCGTCGCCCGCATCTCCGAACCGATTGCAGAGCGTGATGCCCTTCTCGAAGCGACCCTTTCGATCGGCATTGCCAGCAGCAGCGACGCCGAGCCGCTTACCGCCTCGTCCCGGGCCGAAGCGCTGATCCATTGCGCCGACATCGCGATGTACCATGCGAAGAAGCAGGGCCGGAACCGCTTCTACTGGTTCGAAGCGCAGATGGAGGCCGAGCTGCGCTATCGTGCCGAGCTCGAAACCGGCATTCGCCGCGGCATCCCCGCTGGCGAGTTCGTGCCGTACTACGAGCAGCAGGTCGATCTCGACAGCGGTGAGCTCGCCGGCTTCGAAATGCTCGCCCGCTGGCATTCGCCTCACTTCGGCGTAGTCAGCCCGGAAGTGTTCATCCCGATCGCTGAGCAGATGGACGTGATCTCCGAACTATCGGAAAGCCTGATCCGTCAGGCGCTGTGCGATGCGCGGGAGTGGGATCCGAAGCTTAGCCTTTCGGTCAACATCTCACCCGTCCAGCTCCGCGACCCATGGTTCGCTCAGAAGCTGCTCAAGATGCTCGCCGAAGCCGGGTTCCCGCCGGCCCGCTTCGAGATCGAGATTACCGAAAGCTGTCTGCACGAGAACCTCGGCGCGGTCCGCGCGATCATCACCACGCTCAAGAATCAGGGCATCCGCATCAGTCTTGACGATTTCGGCACCGGCTATTCCAGCTTGTCGCAGCTCCGCTCGCTGCCGTTCGACCGGCTCAAGATCGATCGCAGCTTCGTCAACGACATCGCCGCCGACGGCAGTCCGAGCGAACTCGTCGAAGCCATCGTGTCGCTGGGCCGCGGGCTATCGTTGCCGGTAACCGCCGAAGGGGTGGAAAGCGCCGCAATCCTCGCCGCCTTGCGCACCATTGGCCCGCTCAAGGGCCAAGGCTATCTCTACGGCATGCCCGAAGATGCGGCCGCCACGCGGCAAAGGCTGGATCGGCTCGATCTGCTGACCGGCGCCCAGCCTGCTGCCGACGAAACCCCTGCCCATCGCAAGGCCGGCTGACCTTCAGGCCATTGCCCTCGCCGCTGGGCGCCCCTAGTTGGCGCCCATGCGCGCCGCCTTCACCAAGATGCATGGGCTCGGCAACGACTTCGTCGTGCTCGACACGCGCACCCAGCCGCTGCCGCCGATCTCGCCGGCCCTGGCGCGCGCGCTGGCCGACCGGCGCACCGGGATCGGCTGCGACCAGCTGATCGTGCTCGAGGAATCCACCACCGCCGACTTGCGCATGCGAATCTTCAACTCCGACGGCAGCGAAGTGGCGGCTTGCGGCAATGCAACCCGGGCCGTGGCGATCCTGCACGGTTCTCCCGCTCACATCGAAACGGCGGCCGGCATTCTGGCCGTGCAGCCAAGCGAAGGCGGTGCAGCGGTCGACATGGGTGAGCCGCGCTTCGAATGGGAGGCGATCCCACTCGCCTATGCGATGGACACCGCGGCGATGCCGGTCGGCTGGGACGAGCTGGAGCAGCCGGCGGCGGTCAACGTCGGCAATCCGCACGCGGTGTTCTTCGTACCCAACTGCGACGCGGTCGATCTCGAACGGCTCGGCCCGGAGATCGAGACCGATCCGCTGTTTCCCCAGCGCGTCAACGTCAACGTCGCCACCGTCGATGGCCGGGATGCGATACGCCTGCGGGTTTGGGAACGCGGCGCCGGGCTGACCCGGGCGTGCGGCACCGGCGCTTGCGCCACCGCGGTGGCGGCTATGCGGCGCGGCCTCGTGCAGCGTGAAGTGACGGTCACACTTCCTGGAGGCTCGCTGCTGATCGCCTGGGACGAGGGGCGGATCACGATGACCGGCCCGGCCACCGAAAGCTTCCGCGGTACGTTCGACTGGGGCGACTTCGCGTGAGCGTGGAAATCGTGTCGCTCGGCTGCCGGCTCAACATCGCCGAGAGCGAGAGCATCCGCGCGCTGCTGGCAGACGAAACCGATGTGGTCGTCGTCAACAGCTGCGCCGTTACCGCCGAGGCGGTCCGCCAGACCCGCCAGGCCATCCGCCGCGCGCGCCGCGCAAGGCCCGATGCGCGGCTGTTCGTCACCGGCTGCGCGGCTGAGATCGAACGCGATCAGCTCGGCGCGATGCCCGAGGTGGACGGTCTGGTGCCGAACGCGCGCAAGCTCGACCCGCGCGTCTGGAACGTCCCGCCGCGCCGCCTGCCGGTACCGCCGCGGCATACCCGCGCCTTCATCGCCGTGCAGAACGGCTGCGACCACGCCTGCACGTTCTGCGTGATCCCGCAGGGCCGCGGCCGCAGCCGCTCCCTCAGCGTCGCGCAAGTGCTCCGCGAAGTCGAACGGCACCTCGATCAGGGCGCGCCCGAAGTGGTCCTGACCGGCGTCGATGTCACCAGCTGGGGCCACGACTTGCCCGGCAGCCCGGCGTTGGGCTCGTTGGTCGATGCCATCCTGCAGACCTTCCCGCAGCTCCAGCGGCTGCGCATGTCCTCGCTCGACGGCGTGGAGATCGACCCGCTGCTCTTCGAGCTGTTCGCCAGCGAAAGCCGCGTCATGCCGCACCTCCATCTCTCGCTGCAGCACGGCCACGACCTGATCCTCAAGCGGATGAAGCGCCGCCACTTGCGCGCCGACGCGATGCGGCTGGTCGAACAGCTCCACGCCCGCCGCCCCGACATCGCGATCGGCGCCGACCTGATCGCCGGCTTCCCGACCGAGGACGAGGCGATGCACGCCGCCAACCGCTCGATCGTGCGCGAGCTCGGCATCGTCCATGGCCACGTGTTCCCATATTCGCCGCGTCCCGGCACTCCGGCGGCGCGTATGCCGCAGCTCGACAAGGGCGTGATCAAGGCGCGCGCGGCCGAGCTGCGCGCCGAGGTCCGGGAGGTGCGGGGCGCCTGGCTTTCCGGCCTCCTCGGCACCGAGCTTACGGTCCTCGCCGAAAGCGACGGCACCGGCCACGCCGGCAACTTCGCGCGCGTCGCCCTGCCCGCCGGAACTGCCCCGGGCACGCTCGTCTCCGTCACTCCCACCGCGATCCGCGAAGGTCTTCTGCAATGAGCGAACTCACCTGGTCGGAACGGCTGTTCGGCGGCTTCCGCAAGACCTCCGAGCGTCTCAGCGAGAATCTCACTGCCGCGGTCGGCACCGCCCGCCTCGACGACACGACCTTGGACGAAGTCGAGGACGCGCTGATCCTCTCCGATCTCGGCCCCAGCGCCGCCGCCCGCATTCGCGCCAAGCTCGCGGAGAAGCGCTTCGGCCTGTCGATCACCGAGCGCGAGCTCAAGGAAGCGGTGGCGGAAGAGATTGCCGCGATCCTGCGCCCGGTCGCCAAGCCGCTCGAGATCACCGCTTTCCCGCGCCCGCAAGTGATCCTGGTGATCGGCGTCAACGGCAGCGGCAAGACCACGACGATCGCCAAGCTCGCGCACTTGTTCCAGGAAGACGACTACGGCGTTCTGCTCGCCGCCGGCGACACCTTCCGCGCTGCCGCGATCGGCCAGCTTGCGGTCTGGGCCGAGCGGATCGGGGTGGACGTGGTCCGCGGGCCCGAAGGCGGCGATCCCGCCTCCATCGTGTTCGATGCCGTTAAGCGGGCCACCGACACCGGCATCGACGCGCTCGTGGTCGATACCGCCGGGCGGCTGCAGAACAAGCGCGAGCTGATGGACGAACTCGCCAAGATCCGCCGCGTGCTCGGCCGGCTCAACCCGGAAGCCCCGCACGATGTCGTGCTGGTGCTCGACGCCACCAACGGCCAGAACGCGCTCAGCCAGATCGACGTGTTCCGCGAAGTCGCCGGGGTCACCGGCCTTATCATGACCAAGCTCGACGGAACTGCGCGCGGCGGCGTGCTGGTGGCGGCGGCCGAGCAGTACGGCCTGCCGATCCACGCGATCGGCGTCGGCGAGAAGATCGACGACCTGCGCCCGTTCGACCCTGACCTCGTCGCCCGCGTCATTGCAGGAGTGGCCTGATGGCCGAGACCCCCACGAAGAAGCCGAAATCCGGCTGGATCAATGTCCTGGTCGATTACGGGCCGCTGCTCGTGTTCTTCCTCACCTACCGCTACCTTAAGCCCGACGAGGCGAGCATTGCCGGCGAAGTCGGCGCGGTGGTCGGCAGCACCGGCGCGTTCGTCGTCGCCGCGCTGATCGCGCTGATCGTCTCGCGCTGGCGGCTCGGCAAAGTCAGCCCGATGCTGTGGCTCTCCACCGCCCTGATCGTCGTATTCGGCGGCATCACGATGTGGACCGGCGACGAACGGGTCATCCAGGCCAAGCCTACCGTGATCTACCTGGTGTTCGGCGTTCTGCTCCTCATCGGCTGGCTGCGCGGCGTGGCGCTTCTCAAGATCCTGCTCGAAGCGGCGTTCGAAGGGCTCGACGATACCGGCTGGCTCAAGCTCAGCCGCAACTGGGGCGTGTTCTTCCTCGTTCTCGCCGCGCTCAACGAAGGGCTGGTGTGGTATCTCGACTTCGGAGACTGGCTGGCCGCCAAGCTCTGGGTGTTCCTCCCGCTGACCTTCTTGTTCACCTTCACGCAGCTGCCGATGCTGCTGCGCCATGGCCTCTCGGCGGAAGGCGCGAAGGAAGAGGAAACTACCCCTCCCCCGACGAGCTGAGCGCCCCTTGCCGGCGAGACCGGCTTGGCGTTACATCTCCGCCGCAAGAAAACGGGGAAACAGGGGAAACGCCATGGCAAAGTTCTTCGGCAATCTGCACTTGGTGCTGGTGATCGGCGCAATCCTCGCGCTGATCATGGTCTACGCCTTCAGCGGCTGGACCGGAGCCGATGCGCGCTCGATCGTCGACGACGTATTCCGCTGGCTTCACCTGTTCTTCGGCATCGTCTGGATCGGCCTGCTCTATTACCTGAACTTCGTGCAGGTGCCGACGATGCCGAAGGTGCCGGCCGAGCTGAAGGCGGGCGTCACCGGCTACATCGCCCCGCGCGTGCTGTTCTTCTTCCGCTACGGCGCGCTGCTGACGGTGCTGACCGGCCTCACGATCGCCTTCCACAACGGCTACGGCGCGGACGCGCTGACCTTCCAGGGCACCGGGGCGGACGGCATCAACCTGATCGGCATCGGCATGTGGCTGGCGCTCATCATGGCCTTCAACGTCTGGTTCGTGATCTGGCCGGCGCAGAAGAAGATCCTCGGCCTCGTCGAAGCGAGCGACGAAGCCAAAGCCAAGGCTGCGCCGACCGCCCTGATAGCGAGCCGTCTCAACGTGCTGCTGTCGCTGCCGATGGCTTACGCGATGGTCAGTGCCAACCTGGGGTAGCGGGGCAAGAGACCTCCGGCGCTCGCTCATGATCGAGTTGCGCCCGAGAACTCCCTCTTGACATATTGAACCATATCGGTTATATGACCGCCCGTCAGCCATGCTGACACGCGGCGGGTGCGGGGGCGGTAAGCGCTTCGCTCTCCTCTCCCGCAGCAGGCCGGCGCACTCTCGGGCACCCGAGAGTGCCCGTTCCAAGGATGCGAGGACAGGCACGGTGGACCTCAACGCCGCTGCCTGAACCGGTAAGGCGGCGAGCTGCGAGCCCTGACCGCCAACCGCTTCGCACCGCAGGGCCGAGCAGCGAGTTTAGTCACAGCCCTCGCCGCCGTTCGCAAGCAATGCTCGTGCAAGGCAACCCTGTGATGCCCAGGTCATCCGCGCCGGCCTCTCCCGTCCGCGCTTCTACCTCCCGGCGTTACGCCCGCACTCGCCAGCGGGTGATCGCGCTCGTCCGCAGACAGGATGCGAGCTGCTCAGACCTCGGCCTTAGATCTCCACTTGGCTCCCCAGCTCGACCACCCGGTTGGTCGGCAGGCGGAAGAACTCCATCGGCGTCGCCGAGTTGCGCATCATCCAGGCAAACAGCTTCTCGCGCCACCGCGCCATGCCAGGCGTTTCGGCCGAAAGCAGCGTCTGGCGCGAAAGGAAGAAGCTGGTCTGCATCATCTCGAACGGCGCGCCGCAACCGGGAACGCCCTTCAGCGCCGCAGGAACGTCGGTCTCTTCCATGAAGCCATAGTGCAGCACCAGGCGGTAGAACCCGTCGCCGATCTCGTGGATCTCGATCCGCTTCTCCGGATCGACATACGGCACTTCGGCAATCTGCACCGTCAGCACCACCACCCGCTCGTGCAGCACCTTGTTGTGCTTGATGTTGTGCAGCAGCGCCGAGGGCGTCCCATGCGCACCCGAATTCATGAAGATCGCGGTGCCCGGCACCCTTGCGGCGCTGTTCCGCGCCGACTTGGCGAAAATTTCGAGCGGCAGGCTCATTTCACCCATCCGCTCGCGCATCAGGCGGCGTCCTCTTGCCCATGTCGTCAGCAGAGTGAACGCGAAGGCACCGATCAGCAGCGGGAACCAGCCGCCATCGGGCACCTTCATCAGGTTCGCGCCGAAGTAGGCCCCGCCGACCAGGAAAAACACGCCCATCACCGGCGCCGAGAGGTACCACTTCCAGCGCCACAGCAGCGTTACCAGCACCGCAAGCAGGCAGGTGTCGATCAACATCGCGCCGGTCACCGCAATGCCGTAGGCCGAGGCCAGGCTCGAGGAATCGCCGAAGGTCAACACCAGCAGGATCACCGCGACCATCAGCACCCAGTTGATCGCGGGAATATAGATCTGCCCATGATGCTCGTCGCTGGTGTGGCGGATCGACAGCCGCGGCACGAAGCCGAGCTGGATCGCCTGGTGCGTGATCGAGAACGCGCCGGAAATCACCGCCTGGCTGGCAATGAAGGTGGCCGCCGTGGCGAGCAGCACCAGCGGCAGCCGCAGGAACTCGGGCGCCAGGAAGAAGAACGGGTTACGCACCGCCTCGGCCGCGTCGGCGGTGCTCAGGCCGACGATCATCGCCCCCTGCCCAAAGTAGTTGAGCAGCAGGCATGGCATCACGAATCCAAACCACGACAACCGCAGGGGTCCGCGGCCGAAGTGCCCCATGTCAGAATAGAGCGCTTCGGACCCGGTCACCGCCAGCACCACCGAGCCGAGCGCGAGGAAGGCCAGCCACTTGTCGACAATGAAAAACTGGATCGCGTACCAGGGGTTCAGCGCCATCAAGATTTCAGGGCTCTGCGCGATGTGGAATATCCCGAGCACCGCCAGAACCACGAAATAGACGATCATCACCGGCGCGAAGAGCGCGCCGACCCGCGCCGTACCGCGCTTCTGCAGCACGAACAGCCCAACCAGCAGCACCAGCGCGATCGGGATCACCCAGCGCGACATGGCCGGATTGACCACAGTAAACCCCTCGACCGCCGACAGCACCGAGATCGCCGGCGTGATCATCGAATCGCCGTAGAACAGCGCGGTCGCGAAGACGCCGAGCAGGACCACCAGCCAGCCGTAGCGGGAGCGGTCCATCCGCCGCGACAGCAGCGCGACCAGCGCGAGCGATCCGCCTTCGCCCTTGTTGTCGGCGCGCATCAGCAAGGTGACGTATTGGATCGAGACCACCAGCGTCATCGACCAGAAGATCAGGCTGACCACGCCGAATACGTGCAGATCGTCGAGCGCCAACGGATGCGGGCCGACGAAAGTTTCGCGAAATGCATAGAGCGGGCTCGTCCCGATATCGCCGAAGACGATGCCGACAGCCCCGACCGCCAGTTTCACTTTGGCGGACGCGCGCTCTTCACCTTGGGCTGAACTCATCGAGAATAGACGCCCCTACGCGACTCATGCGCGATAGCGGCGGCGCTTAGCAGCGGCGCCCAAGCGCCGCAATCCGGCCACTCAGGGCGCGGACGGCAACGTAAGCGGCTGTCCGCTCGCCATCTGCGCGAGCAGCGCGTCGAGCCGGCCGAGGCGCTCGGCGAGGATCTCGCGGCCGGCCGCGTCCGACCGGGCAGCCTCGAGCGTGTCGGACCACATCGTGCGCGCGTCGACCAAGCGGCCCAGGCGTATCATCGCCAAGCCGAGGAAATAGCCCGGCCCGACGCCGCCTGGATCGAGCGCGCCTGCCCGGCGGTAAGCGTAGAGCGCCGGCGTCGTCACCGATCCTTCGGCATGCTCGACCAAGGCGTTGCCGAGCGCCAGCCAGGCTTCGGCGTCGTTCGGATCGTCGATCACGGCCTGGCGCAGCATGGCCACGGCATTGCCGTGCTGACCCTGCCGCACGAACGCATCGGCCACGACCATCGCGTTGTTGTCGGACCGCGCCCGGTCGCCGGTCATCGCCTTGCGATCGTCGACCACCGCCCAGTTGCCTGCCGACGGTCCGCGGTCGGCCGTGGCGGGGGCACCGCGCCAGTCGGGGTTCGCCTGATAGGCATAGCCGGCAAGGCCCGCCACAACCGCGGCGCCGAACGCGGTCCAGCCGGCCCGTTCGACCCGGAAGACGAAAGCTCCCACCACGAACGTGGCCAGTGCCAGGGCGATAACAGCGATCCAGGTCATGCCTTGCGGGCCTTCAACCTGCCGCGCAGGATCACCAGGGCCAGCA
Organism: Altererythrobacter sp.; assembly: GCA_029265155.1. Classification (GTDB taxonomy): domain Bacteria; phylum Pseudomonadota; class Alphaproteobacteria; order Sphingomonadales; family Sphingomonadaceae; genus Croceibacterium_A. The sequence goes on from JAJUJV010000002.1 coordinate 12,059, forward strand.
GCACGATCAGCAAGGGCATAACGAATAAGGGCCAGGTGGTCGATTTCACCTCGGGTTTGTAGCTGACATAGTCGCCGTAGCGTTCGACCAGCCACGCCCGCACTTCTTCCGGAGTGTCTCCGGCCAGCAGGCGCGTGCGCACCTGGTGTCGCATGTCTCCGGCCATCGGCGCGTCGCTGTCGTCGATCGACTGGCTCTGGCACTTCAGGCACCGCAGCGTTGCCATCAGGGCCTTGGCCTGCGCCTCGAGTTCCGGATCGTCGAGCTGGCGATAAGCGTACGGAGCCGGCGGCAGCGAATCCTGCGCCGCTGCGGGGGCGCCGACGACACAGAGCGCCAAAGCCGCCCACAGCATCGCGAAACCCGCCAAGGCCGGGAACCGGCGTACGATCGACGCAAACCCGCTCACACCTCGGCCTTCCGCAACTCGGCCAGCAGCAGCGGGACGTGCTCGGCGCGAATGTCGCCGATGTGCTGGTACCGGATCACCCCCTGGCCATCGATCACGAAGGTTTCGGGCACCCCGGAGGAGCCAAGCTCCAGCTGGACGCTGCTGATGTCATCGCCGCCGATACGGCTGAAGGGATTGCCGTAACGGGCAAGGAACGCTGCGACGTCCTCAGGCCGGTCGCGAATGGCGACCCCGACGATCTCCGCCCCCTGGCGCTCCAGCTCGGCCAAATGCGGCGCCTCGGCCGCGCACGGCACGCACCAGCTGGCGAAGATGTTGAGCAGTTTCGGCTGTCCGTTGGCCAGATCGGCGCTCGCCAGGCCAGGCCGCTCCGACACGACCGCCGGCAACGTGAACTCGGGCATCGGCTTGCCGATCATCGCACTCTGGACGAAATCGTTCTTCGGCTGGCTAAGCTGATAGGCGAACAGCCCCAACAACCCTGCCGCAACGGCCACCAGGCCCCACAGGAACACGCGCAACCGGGTCATGCCATGACCTCCGCCCGCCGTGCCCCGCCCTTCTCGCGCGCCGCCCGGCGCCGCAAGTCGCTCCGCACCCGGCCGATCAACGCAAGCAGGCCGCCGAACGCGATCAGGATGCCGCCGTACCAGATCCAGGTCACGAACGGCTTCCACGACAGGCGCAGTTGCCAGCGCCCATCATCGGTCTCACCGCCAAGCACCGTGTAGAGCTGGCCATTCCAGCGCGTCACCATCGCGGAGGTGCTGGTTTCCTGCGCCGGGGTCCAGAAGCTGCGCTTCTGCGGGCTAACGACGCTGACGCCGCCGCCCTTGTACTGCGCCTCGAGAGTCGCTTCGAGCCCGGTCCAGTTCGAGCCAGCGACCGGCGCCACGCCCACCACACGGACCGTCCACGGGCCATCCTGGATCACGTCGCCCACTTCGGCGGCCACGAGCCTTTCCTGCTCGAACGCCGAATCGGCTGCCATCCCGAACAGTCCCACGGCGATGCCGAAGTGGCTGATCGCCATGCCCCACACCGCGAGCGGCACGCGCCGCAAGCTGCGTCCCCAGAGCGGCATGAAGCTCGCCACCGCAACCGCCGCGGCCATCGCCATTCCAAGAACGGGCAAAACGCCCGCATCCGTGGCGAAGATCGCCACCGCGAGCGCCACCAGGATGGTCGTTGCGACAATCAGGATCGGTGTGCGGATCCGCGTCAGGCTGTCCCGCCGCCAGCGCAGCAGCGGCCCGACTGTCAGCACCAGCAGCATCGGCAGGAAGAAGATCGCGCTGACCGGATTGAAATAAGGCGGGCCGACCGAGACCTGAAAGCCGAGTGCTTCGGTCAAGAGCGGATAGAGCGTCCCGAACAACACCACCGCGAGAATCGCGCACAGCGCGACGTTGTTGATCGCCAGCGCGCTCTCGCGGCTGATCGCGGTGAACCGCTCTCCTTCGGCGACCGTGGACGATCGGGTCACGAACAGCGCCAGTGCGCCGCCGATATAGATCGCCAGCAGCGCCAGGATGAACGAACCGCGCGTCGGATCGACGGCGAAGGCGTGAACGCTGGTCAGGATGCCCGAGCGCACCAGGAAGGTTCCCAGCATGCTCATCGAAAAGGCCAGGACCCCTAGCATCACCGTCCAGGTCCTCAGCGCGTCGCGCGCCGCGAGCACGCTGACCGAATGGAGCAACGCGGTGGCGGCCAGCCACGGCATCAGCCCGCCGTTCTCGACCGGATCCCAGAACCACCATCCGCCCCACCCCAGGATGTACGCGGCCCAATAGCTCCCCGCGGTGATGCCGAGCGTCAGGAACATCCACGCCCCAAGCGCCCACGGCCGCATCGCCCGGGCGAAGTCCGGCGTCACTTGCCGCGTCACGAGCGCTCCGACGACGAAGCTGAACGCGACCGAGAGGCCCACATAGCCGACGTAGAAGGTGGTCGGGTGATAGGCGAGCCCGATGTCCTGGAGCTGCGGATTGAGGCCTGCCCCTTGCGCCGGCGCTGGATTGAGCCGCTCGAAGGGGTTCGAGGCGAGCAGGATGTACGCATAGAAGCCGATCCCGACGAACGCTTGCGCCGCCAGGGTCGCCAGCATCGTCCGCTCGGGCAGCCGCCGCTCCACCAACGCGATCAGCGCCCCGGCCACCGCCATCACGGTGATCCACAGCAGCATCGAGCCTTCGTGATTGCCCCAGGCACCGGAGAACTTGAAGATCAGCGGCTTTTCGGAATGCGAATTGCTCGCGACCAGCGCCACCGACAGGTCGGTTCGCACGAACAGCAGGATCAGCAGCCCGAAGGACAGCGCGCAGAGCAGGCCCTGCACGATCGCTGCGGGCCGGACCAGCGAAGCCAACGCGCCGTTGTCGCGCTTTACTGCGAGCGCGCCGGCGACAAGCTGCAGGCCCGCCAGCGCGGCAGCGAGCCACAGGGCGGCAAGGCCGATTTCTGCGATCATCGCCTGCGGTCCGTCATTGCGCTTCCGCGAGCGTGTCGCGCACCTGGTGCGGCGTCATGTCCTCGAGTTCGCGCGGCACATAGTTCTCGTCGTGCTTGGCGAGCAGGTGATTGGCCTCGAACGTGCCGTCGGGCCTCAGCGCGCCTTCGGCCACGACTCCCGAGCCTTCGACGAACAGGTCGGGCAGGATGCCGGCGAACGTAACCGGTATCTCAGCCTCCCCGTCGTGAACGACGAAGTCGATCGTAACCCCGTCCGCCTGCGTGCGCAGCGAACCTTCCTTGACCATGCCGCCCAGCCGCACCGCCTGGCCGGCTTCGGGCGGAGCCGCGGCCATGTCGCTCGGGACGTAGAAATAACTCGCCTGGTTGCGCAGCGCCCAGGCCGCCAGCAAGGCGGCGCCGATCAGCACGACGACGGCAACGATCAGCAGGACGAGCCGCTGGTGCTTGGGCTTCAGGCCGGCGTTCACTTCCTGCGTCCTTCGTCCTTGCGGCGTTCGGCCGCGCGCATGGCGAGCCAGCTCCAGGCGATCAGCCCCAGCGTGCCACCGATGGTGAGTGCATACGACGTGTAAACGAAGAACCAGGGATCGAGTGCTTCGCGCATCAGGCCTCCAGCGCCTTGCGCCGCAACCGCGCCTCGGCCTGCACGTCGGCGAGCAGCGCCCGCATCCGCGCCAGCACGACGCCGCCGAAGATCAGCCCGAAGCCGAGCGTCGCCGCGAGCAGCCCCCACAGGAACGGCCCGGCCATGGCGGATCCGCCGGTGGTGATGCTGGGCGGCTGGTGCAGGCTGTTCCACCAGATAACCGAATAGTGGATGATCGGGATGTTCACCGCGCCGACCAGTCCGAAGATCGCCGGAATGCGGCTCGATCCGCCTTCTCGCTGCACCGCATTGGCCAGCGCAATATAGCCGAAATAGAGAAATAGCAGCACCAGCATGCTGGTCAGGCGCCCGTCCCACACCCACCAGGTGCCCCAGGCAGGCCGCCCCCACAGCGAGCCCGTCGCGAGGCACAGCGCCGTGAACACCGCACCAGGCACGGCGGCGCCGCGCGCGGCGAGCGCTGCCAGCGGATGACGCCAGACCAGTTCGACGAAGCTGGCGATGGCGATCGCGGTCCAGCCGCCCATCCCCAGCCAAGCGGTCGGCACGTGGATGAACAGGATGCGCACCGTCTCGCCCTGCAGGCGCTCGGCCGGGGCAAAGAACATCCCGTAGACCAGCGACGCAGCGGTCAGCACGAGGCCCGAGACCAGCAGCGCCGGCGTCAGCCAGCGGGCCATTCTCAAAAAGCGTGCGGGGTTGGCGAAGCCGTGCATGGTTCCATTTGGCTCTTGTCGCGGGCCGCTTTGACAGGTGCTGAACCGAGCGGCAAGGCCGGACGCTATTTCCGGACATTGTCAACGCGGATCGCCGCAACCGAGCGATCACGAAGGAGCCACTCTGCTCCGTTACAACTCATCGATCGGGAGGGAATGGGGCGATTGAGGGGTCTCGAACCCCCGACCTCCGGTACCACAAACCGGCGCTCTAACCAACTGAGCTACAATCGCCATGGCCCATGCCGTGCAGGCTAGGTAGGCCGCTGCGCCCCCGGGTCAAGCCAGGAACGGCGCGGGCGCGAGCCTGTTGCACAACGCGCGGCAGGAAGCAAAGCGAAATTGAAGCTGACAGGAAAGGCGGTGGTCATGATGAAACAGGGTTCGTGCCACTGCGGCGCGGTGAAATTCGCCGTCACGCTGCCGGAAGTGCTGCGCGGCGCCCGGTGCGACTGCTCGCTCTGCCGGATCAAAGGCGCGGTTACCGTCGGGGCGCCGCTCGACGCCCTCGAGATTGTCGCGGGCGAAGAGTGGCTGACGCTCTACGAATTCAACACGCGCACGGCGAAGCACTACTTCTGCTCGCGCTGCGGCACCTACACCTTCCACCGCCGCCGGGCCGATCCGGCGACATACGGGATCAACGTCGCGTGCCTGGGCCTCGACCCCTATCGCGATTTTGCCGAGGTGCCGGTGCTCGATGGCACCAACCATTCCAGCGACACCGGCAAAGTGCGCCTCGCCGGGCATCTGCGTTTTGTGCCGAACGAGGCTTAGGCGGGGGGCATACAAAAAGGGCGGCTCCGCGGAGCCGCCCCTTCACGCCTGGTTTGTAAAAACCGGCTTACTTCTTCTTCAGCGACAAGCCGCCGAAGCGCTTATTGAACTGAGCCACGCGGCCACCCTGATCGACCTGGCGCGTGCCGCCAGTCCACGCCGGGTGGCTGGTCGGATCGATGTCGAGCGCCAGCGTGTCGCCTTCGCTGCCCCAGGTGGAGCGCGTCTCGAACACGGTGCCGTCGGTCATCTGCACCTTGATCATGTGGTAGTCGGGGTGAATGTCGGCCTTCATGGCGGTACGTCCTTCGTGCATGAGGCCGGTTCCGACCGGCCGGGCAATGTCGGGAAAGGCGCGCGCTTACAGTCCTGCGCCGCCGATTGCAACTCTCTCTGAAGCGAACGATCAGCCGGCGTTCGGGCCGTCCGCCACCATGGCGGTGAACTGCACTTCGCAGGTCACCTTGTCCTCGACGCTGGCTTTGCCCCAGAACTTGCAGACCCGCGCCCGCTTCTGGACGAAGCCGACCCGCAGGTCGAGCAGGCAGCCCGGCTCCACCGGCGCACGGAACTTGGCCTCCTCAATCGCCATGAAATAGACGAGCTTGCCCGAGCCGGCGAGTTGGAGCGTCTCCATCGCCAGGATGCCCGCAGCCTGGGCCAAGGCTTCGATCTGCAGCACGCCCGGCATGATCGGCCGGCCAGGGAAGTGACCCTGGAAGAACTGCTCGTTGAAGCTGACCGCCTTGACCGCATGAATCTCCTCGTCGACGCGCAGGTCGATTACCTTGTCGACGAGGAGAAGCGGGTAACGGTGCGGAAGGGCCTGGAGGATCTGCGCGATGTCGTATCCGCGCGCGGCTTCGGCCTCACTCATTCCGTGTGAACCTTCGCCGGCTCGATCAGCGGCCCTGCACCGGCGTCGCCGCCGGCTGCTGGGCTTGCGGCTGGCCTTGCTGACCCTGCTGGGCCTGCGCCTGCTGCTGAAGGGCGACGGTCAGGAGGATTTCGGAGACCTGCTGGTACAGCTGCACCGACTGCTGCTGCGGCTGCCAGCCTTCCGGAGCGGCCGAAGACACCGTCGGGGCGAGCTGATTGAGCTGTGCGATGATTTCGTCGGTCACATCGGCCGAGTCGCCAATGTACAGCGCCGAGTTGGGGTTGAGGATGAGCTGCACGTTGTTCGCCTGGACGACCTGCTGAACGGCCGGCGAAAGCTGCTGCGCGAGCTGCTCGATCACGTAGACGCGCGCCCGGGTGATCGGCTGCTGAGCCGCATTGATCTGCTGCTCAAGCCCCTGGACCTGCTGCATCACCGTGGTGTTGGCCTGCGCGGCGGTCTGCTCTTCCTGGCTGAGCTGCCCGTCGCCATCGGTGTCGAACTGGCGAACGGCTTCGGAACGCTGCTGCTGCAGCTGCTCGAGCTGAGTGCGCTGGGCGGCAAACGTGGTGGCGATCTGCTGATAGGCGGCTTGCAGCGCCTGCGAGCCGGCCACTGCAACCGCCGGGTCGGCAACCGCAACACCATTGACTTGCGCGGCGGCGGGAACGGCCGCGACTACCGAAAGCGCCAGAGAGGCGGCGCCGAGAATACGAGCGTTCATCAGAATGAGGTTCCTACGTTGAAGGAGAAGCGCTTGGTATCGTCGCCCTTCTGCTTGAGAAGGGGATAAGCGAAGTTGATCCGGAAGGGACCGAACGGCGAGTTCCAGTTCACCCCGATGCCGATCGACACGCGCGGCTTGGCAGTATTGCCATAGAACTCTTCCACGAACGGCGGCAGCGAATTGCCGATCGCCGTATTGGCATTGCTGGTGAGGCAGGACGGCGGATTGGGGTTCGTCGGACTGGTCACGATGCTGATCGCACCGGAACCGGTGCCCGGACGGCAGGTCCCGTCGACCAACGTAGCCTCGTTGATCTGAGTGTAGAGCGCGTTGCCATCCGCATCGCGTGTCGGGATGAAGATGCCGTCTGGATACGGGCTTTCGGTAAGCACCGGACGCTTGATGCCGAACACTGCACCGGCATCGACGAAGATCGACGGCCGCAGGCCCAGCTCGCGGGCGCCCGAGCCCAGCGGGATCTCAAGCTCGGCGCGGCCCAGATAGAAAGCCGTGCCGCCCAGCGCATCGTCCTGGTTACCGCGATCGTCGAGGGGAAGCAGCGTTGCCGTCCCTTCTTCGTCCACGGTGTAGAACCGGCGCACGACGCGCGGCCCGACCCCGCGAATGTCGAAGCCGCGGATTTCAGGCTCACCCAGGAAGAACCGGTCGGTCAACCGAACGTCATCGCGGCCCGGCCCCAGATCCTTGAGGCCCTTGATGTAGCCCGTTTCGGCGGTCAGCGAGAAGATCCAGCCCGACATCGGCTGCCAGTACTTGGCGGCCTGGCCCGTGAACCGCGCGTAACGCGAGGATCCGCCCAACCCGGCAAAGTCGAAGTTGGCACTCGCCGACTCGCCGCGGGTCGGACGAACACGGCTGTCGAGCGAGTTGTGGACCAGCGAGAAACCAATCAGCGACGTCGTGCGGTTGCCCAGCGCTTCGCAGAGATAACGCCCGGCCAGCAGCGGCTCGCAGGTCCGCACCCCATCGCCATCGAAGTCGCCGAAGAACAGGTTCTCGTCGACGGTTATGTTCTCGTGCTGGAACGTGTAGCGGCCAATCGCGCTGAGGTACTCGCTGAGCGGCACACCCACCCGCAGCGAGGTTCCGGTCGTCGCCGACTCGTAAGTGGCGCTGGCCCTGTCGTAATAGCCGTTGTTGTAGTCGCGGCGGTACACGTCGATACCGGCCGAGATGTTCTTGTCGAACACGTAAGGCTCGGTGAAGCTGATCGAGCCCGAGCGCGAATAGCGCGAGTAGTTCACCGACAGACCGACGGTCTGGCCGCGGCCACGGAAGTTGCGCTGGCGGATAGAGCCCTGGAAGATGAAGCTCTCCAGGCTGGAGAAGCCGGCCGACAGCGAGAGCTCACCCGTCGCCTGTTCCTGGACGTTGGCTTCGAGGATAATGCGGTCGGGCGCGCTGCCGTCGACCTGGTCGATCTCGAAGTTCTCCTGGAAGTAGCCCAGCGAGTTGATGCGCGCGGTCGAACGGCGCACCTGCAGCGAGTTGAACGCGTCGCCTTCGGCGAGACGGAACTCGCGGCGGATCACCTTGTCCTGCGTCAGCGTGTTGCCGTTGACGTCGACCCGCTCGACATAGACGCGCGGCGCTTCGTTGATGACGAACGTCACGTCCATCGTCAGGTCTTCTCGGTTGCGCGTGATGCGCGGCCGCACGTCGGCAAAGGCATAGCCGAAGGCGCCGGCCGTTTCCGTCAGGCGCTCGACCGTATCCTCGACCAGCTTGGCATCGTACCAGTTGCCGCTGCTCATCGGCAGCGACCGGGTCATCGTGCTGCTGTCGAAGTCGCGCAGCTGGCTTTCGACTTCCACGTTGCCGAACTTGTAGCGCTCGCCTTCCTCGACCACGTAGGTGATGATGAAGTCGCGCTTGTCCGGCGTCAGCTCTGCCACCGCGGAAACGACGCGGAAGTCGGCGTAGCCGTTCTCGAGATAGAAGGCGCGCAGCTGCTGCTGGTCGTAAGCCAGGCGGTCAGGGTCGTAGCTGGTCGCCGAGCTGAAGATTTTCAGCAGGCCCGAGACCTGCGTCACCATCTCGCCGCGCAGCTCGCGGTCGGAGAACGCCTCGTTGCCGATGATGTTGATCGCGCGGACCTTCGATTTCGGCCCTTCGTTGATCTCGAAGATGACGTCGACACGGTTCTGGTCGAGCTGCACCATCTGCGGCTCTACGGTCGCAGCAAAGCGGCCCTGGCGCTTGTACAGTTCGATGATGCGCGCGACGTCCGCCCGAACCTTGGAGCGGGTGAAGATCTGCCGCGGCGCCAGCTTGATCTCGGGAAGGATCTTGTCGTCCTTGAGGCGACGATTGCCTTCCAGCACGATCCGGTTGATCACCGGGTTCTCGACCACAGTGATGACTACGTTGCCGTCGTTGTTCCGGATCGAGAAGTCGGCGAACAGCTCGGTCGCGGCAAGATCCTTCAGGGCCTCGTCGGCCAGCGCGGCGGTATAGACCTGCCCCGGACGCATGCGGATATAGCTGACGATCGTCGCCGGCTCGAGGCGCTGGGCACCGGCCACCGCGATCGAGCGGATGACCTGGCCCTCTTCGCTGGCGGCAGCTGCGGGCGCCGCCGGCGTCGACGCCGCTGCTGGCTCCGCGGGAGCCGGCGCCGCTTCGTCCTGAGCGAGCGCCATTGCCGGCAGACCCGCGAGAATCGTGCACCCCAGCAGGGCTGCGGCAAACTGCGAGGTTTGAATCGTCTTGGCCCTACCGCTCATGTACCCGTCCATTCATACGACATGCCGTGTCCGTCCGCCGCATGGTCCTGCCTTGCCCGAGCAGCGGGCGGCCGTAGCGGCACCCAATCGAGGCGACGTGCGCCCTTGCCCGATGCAGGGCAAGCTAGCAAGCGAGCAAGGCTGGAAATGCGGCGACGGTGCCTTCCTTTTCCCCGCTCCTCAAGATCCCGCGGCTTGCGGAGCGCGTACCCTCTACCTGCTCAGCCGCCGAACAGCGACAGCGAAGCGACATCGTTGATCGTCACGAACAGCATCAACATGAGCACGAAAGCCATGCCGGTGCGGAACGCCCATTCCTGACTGCGAGGATCCAGCGGCTTCCGGCGCACCGCTTCGGCCGCGTAGAATGCCAGGTGCCCGCCGTCGAGGCCGGGAATTGGCAGCAGGTTAATGAACGCCAAGTTAATTGAAACCAGAGCGACAAACTGCACGAAACTCAGCCAGCCCAGGCTCATCTGCTCGCCCGAGAATTTGGCGATCTTCACCGGCCCGCCGAGCTCGGAAACCGGCCGCTGCCCGCTGACGATTTGGCCGATGCCCCGGACCATCATGACGACGATGTCATTGGTCTGCCGAACCGCCAGCGTCACCGCTTCGATCGGCCCGACCGAAGCCATTTCCCCACCGGCCGGCCGCACGCCGAGCTGGCCGATCTGGCTGGCGTTCCCGAAGTTGTCGTGCACGGTCAGCGAGGGGAGGACCACGGTCATTTCCCGACGCTCGCCGTCGCGCAGCACTTCGAGAGTCAGAGTGGAGCCGGGACTGGTCAGGATGAACTGACGCAGCTCCATGAAGTCATCGGTCGCCTGGCCGTTGTATGCAGCGATCTCGTCGCCCGCGCGCAGGCCAGCGCGTTCGGCAGCCGAACCCTGTTCCACTTCGCCGATAACCGGAGGGACGATCGGCTTACCGAAGGCCACGTTGAAGCTGGCCAGAATGGCGATCGCCAGCAGGAGGTTCGTCACCGGACCTGCCGCCACGATCAGTGCCCGCTGCCATAGCGGCTTGGATTGGAACGTCCGCGATCGCTCCGCCTCCGGCAGATCTTTCCATTCCTCGCTCGGCTGGCTTGCCGGGTTCATGTCGCCGGCGAACTGGACATAGCCGCCGAGCGGCAGCGCGGCGACTTTCCAGCGCGTCCCCCGCCGGTCGGTATAGCCGAACAGTTCCTGGCCGAAGCCGATAGAGAACGCTTCGGCTTTCACGCCGAACCAGCGCCCGACCAGGTAGTGCCCAAGCTCGTGGATCGTGACGAGCGGCCCCAGCAGCAGCAGGAAGCCGACCAGGTACATCCAGAATGGTGGTGACTCGAACAAGTCAGGCAGGCTCCAGCGTTTGGCTCGCGCGCGCCCTCGCCTCGGCATCGACGGCAAGGACGTCGTCGAGGCATCGCGGCGCAGGCGGCAGTTCGCGATCCAGGGTTTGCGCCACAAGTGACGAAATATCGGTGAACGCAATCTGACCGCGCAAGAACGCCGCCACCGCAACTTCGTTGGCCGCGTTAAGCACCGCGGGCGCCGCGCCGCCTGCCGCCGCCGCTTCGCGCGCTAGCCGCGTGGCCGGGAACCGCTCCTCGTCGGGCCCGAAGAACGACAGCTCTCCGATCGCCGCCAGGTCGAGCGGCGCACACGGTGTGTCCATGCGTTGCGGCCAGGCCAGGCACGAGGCGATGGCTACCCGCATGTCCGAAGGACCGAGCTGCGCCAGAGTCGAGCCGTCGCGGTACTCGACCATCGAGTGGATCACGCTCTGCGGGTGGACCAGAATGCGCAGACGGTCGAGACCGACCGGGAACAGGTGGAAAGCCTCGATCAACTCAAGGCCCTTGTTCATCATCGTCGCGGAATCGACCGAGATCTTGGCACCCATCGACCAGTTCGGATGAGCAATCGCCTGCGCGGGCGTCGCCGCCCGGAGTTGTTCAGCCGTCCACAAGCGGAGCGGCCCACCGCTTGCCGTCAGGGTGATACACCGCACGTCGGCGAAATCGTTGCCGTCGAGGCACTGGAAGATCGCGTTGTGCTCGGAATCGACGGGCAGCAGCACCGCGCCGCTACGCGCCACAGCCGCCGTCATTACGTCGCCGGCGGAGACCAGCGCCTCCTTGTTGGCCAGCGCCACCGCGCCGCCTCGCTCGATCGCAGCCATCGTCGGGGCCAGACCGGCACAGCCGACGATCGCGGCAACCGTGAGGTCCGCTTCGCGCGTCGCCGCTTCGACCAGTCCCGCTGCACCGCCCACGGCTTCGATGCCGCTGCCGCTGAGCGCCTCGCGCAAATCAGACAAGCAGCTCTCGTCACCCACGGCGGCCAATTCCGCATCGAACTCGCGCGCCAGCTTCGCCAGTTCGGCTGCCTGGCAGTTGGCCGTCAGCGCCACGACGCGCCACTCGGGGCGGTTGCGGCGGATCAGGTCGAGCGTCGATGCGCCGATAGAGCCGGTCGCTCCGAGAATGGAGATGCTGCGCATGACCTCAAGGAGCCATCAGCGTGGCGATCACGCCCGCGACGATAGACACGGCGATCAACCCGTCGATCCGGTCGAACACACCGCCATGCCCCGGGATCAGCCGTGAGCTGTCCTTCACCCCCGCCCGCCGCTTGAGCCAGCTTTCGAAGAAGTCGCCGATCTGCGCGACGACCGCCAGGCCCGCTCCCAACACGGCCGCGCCAAACGTGTTCTCGAACGAGAGGTTGAGGCCGATCTCGAAGCGCGGGCCGAGCCAGTCGAGCCCCGGCGCGTCGATCGCCAGGACCCAGATGAACACCCAGGCCGCCGCTGCAATCATTCCGCCGACCAGTCCGGCCCAGGTCTTCGATGGACTGATCCGCGGCGCTATCTTGGGCCCGCCAATGGTCCGTCCGGCGAAATAAGCACCCGTGTCGGTGAAGATCGTGATCCCCAGCACCATGACCAGCAGGAAAGTCCCCGCTCCGGTCAGGATCGCCGCAGCGAGGCCGAAGTAGCCCGCACCCAGCAGCACCGCGAGCACGCGCAGCGGCAAGCTGGCGGTCGCCCGCAGCACCAGTCGCACGAACTCGCCGAAGCCAATCAGCGCAACGGCGACGATGAACAGATCGAGCGCGGTTCCCCCCAGAACCAGCGCAATCGTCGCGAGGGTCAGCATGACCGCGGCCGAGGCCAGTCTGATCGGCAAGTCGGCACGGCGGACCGCGCCTGGAACGGGAACCGAAGCCCCGCTTGTCTGGGGGTTATCGCCCGCCAAAGCGCCTCTCCCGCATTGCGAAACTGGCCAACGCCTCCTCGAGATGGCCTGGCGTGAAATCCGGCCACAGCACGTCGGTGAACCACATTTCCGCGTAGGCCGACTGCCACAGCAGGAAGTTCGACAGCCGCACTTCGCCAGAGGTGCGGATCAGCAGATCGAGCGGCGGCAGATCGGCCGTGTCCAGATGAGCCGAGATGCTCTCGACCGTCACCGCCCCCTGCTCGGCTGCCTTGGCTGCCGCTCGGGCGATTTCCTGCTGCGAGCCGTAGTTGAGCGCCACGGCGATCGTCTTTGTGCCGTTCGCCGTCTGGCGCAGCGCATCCTCGATCATCTCGACAATGTCGGGCTCCAGGACCTTGTAATCGCCAATGATCTTGAGCTTCACCCCGTTCTTCACGAAATCGGGCAAGTCGCTGCGGATGAACTTGCGCATCAGCGCCATCAGGTCGGCAATCTCGTCCTCGGGCCGCTTCCAGTTCTCCGAGGAGAAGGCGTAGAGGGTCAGGCAGTCGAGCCCCATCGGCCCCAGCCCGCGCACCAGCCTGCGGACCGCTTCCACGCCGCGCTGATGCCCAACAGCGCGCGGCAGCCGGTGCTTCTTTGCCCAGCGCCCGTTCCCGTCCATGATAATCGCGACATGGCGTGCGCCGTGGCTGGCACCGCTGCTCACAGCGGAACTCGCCCCGGACTCGAGCGACGCGCGCGGACGCTCATCGACCACCTCGGCTTGCGCGGGCCCGGATTTGCCCCACGAGATCACTGCGTCAGGATTTCCTTTTCCTTCTGCGCAGCGGCCGCATCGACATCGGCGACGAACTTGTCGGTCAGCTTCTGGACCTCTTCCTCCATCCGCTTGCGGTCGTCTTCGGAGATGTCCTTCTTCTTCTCGTCTTCCTTGAGCATTTCCATTGCGTCGCGGCGGACGTTGCGGATCGCGATCTTGGCTTTTTCGGCGTATTGCCCGGCGAGCTTGGCCAGTTCCTTGCGGCGTTCCTGCGTCAGATCGGGCAGCGGCAGGCGTAGCGTCTGTCCGTCGACGATCGGGTTGAGCCCGAGATTGGCGTGGGCGATGCCCTTCTCCACCGCGCTCAGGTTGGCGCGATCCCAGACCTGCACACTCAACATCCGCGGCTCAGGCGCCGAAACGGTTGCCACCTGGTTCAGCGGCATCATCGAGCCGTAGACTTCGACCACCACCGGATCGAGCAGCGCCGTATTGGCGCGGCCAGTGCGCAGGCCCGAAAGATCGCTCTTCAGGCTCTCCACGGCACCGCCCATGCGGCGCTCTACATCGGCCTTGTCGTACTTGGGCATATCAGCCTTCCTTCCGCACTATAGTCTGCACGCCTTCGCCGGTCAGCACTCGCGCGAGGTTGCCCTTCTCGCGAATGGAAAAAACCACGATCGGTATGTCGTTGTCGCGGCACAGGGCCACGGCAGAGGCGTCCATCACCTTCAAGTTGTCCGCAAGCACCCTGTCGTAACTTACGGTTTCGAAACGCTTGGCGTTCGGATTTTTCTTGGGGTCGTCGTCATAGACTCCGTCGACGCTGGTGCCTTTGAGCAGCGCATCACACTTCATCTCGGCGGCGCGTAGCGCGGCTCCGCTGTCAGTGGTGAAGTAGGGGCTGCCGACACCGGCAGCGAAGATCACCACGCGGTCCTTCTCGAGATGCCGCTCGGCACGGCGGCGGATCACCGGCTCGCACACCTCGTCCATCTGAATCGCCGATTGAACCCGCGTCTGTACGCCGAGTTGCTCCAGAGCATTCTGCATCGCCAGCGCGTTCATCACCGTGGCGAGCATACCCATGTAGTCGGCCTGCGCCCGGTCCATTCCTTGGGCAGCGCCGGCCATGCCGCGAAAGATGTTTCCGCCGCCGATGACCAGGCAGATTTCAAGGCCGCTGTCCTTCGCCGCCTTCACCTCGCCGGCCAGTTCAGCCACCGTCGCTGGATCGATCCCAAACTGTTGGGCGCCCATCAGGACTTCACCGGAGAGCTTGAGCAACACGCGCTTGACGCTCGGCATCGACATGAAACGAAAATCTCTCCGGAAGACCGCGATTTGCGGCCCTTATAGAGCGGCGCGGGACCGTGCCAAGCGCGAAGGCCGCCTGCTGCGCGACAACACGGCCAGGAAATGCCGGCCATCCGCCGCGGACAAAAAAAGGCCGCCGAACTCGCGCCCGGCGGCCTTCCGTCATGCGTGTCTCGCGTGAGCTTCAGCCGCCGACAGCAGCGGCGACTTCGGCTGCGAAGTCGCTCTCTTCCTTCTCGATGCCTTCGCCGAGCTGGAAGCGGACGTAATCCTTCAACACGATCGAGGTGCCCGCGGCCTTACCGGCCTGCGCGACGACGTCGGCGATCGGGGTCTTGTTGTCCATCACCGACAGCTGGCTGAGCAGCGCGTTTTCCTTCGCGTACTTCTTGACCGCGCCATCGACCATTTTGGCCTGAACGTCAGCCGGCTTGCCGCTTTCAGCCGCCTTCTCAGCCGCGATCTTACGTTCGCGCTCCAGCACTTCAGGATCGAGGCCGTCGGCATCGAGCGCCTGCGGGAACGCTGCGGCGATGTGCATCGCAAGCTGCTTGCCGAGCGGCTCGAGCACGTCGGCACCCGCTTCGCTCTCCAGCGCGACAAGCACGCCGATCTTACCGAGGTTCGGCGCCTGAGCATTATGGATGTACGGAACGACCAGCCCCTGGCTCACCGACACGCTCTTCATGCGGCGGATCTGCTGATTCTCGCCAATCGTGGCGACGTTGCTGGTCAGCTTCTCGGCCACCGTGCCACCGCCCGGATAGGCAGCGTTCTTCAGCGCTTCGATATCGTCCGCATCCTGGCTGAGCCCGACCTGCGTGACGCTGCGCACGAAATCCTGGAACTGTTCGTTCTTCGCGACGAAGTCGGTTTCGGAGTTGACCTCGACGGCGACCCCGCGGGTGCCCTCGACTGCCACGCCGACCAGCCCTTCAGCCGCAGTGCGGCTCGACTTCTTGGCCGCCGCGGCAAGGCCCTTGGCACGCAGCGCATCGACCGCCGCCTCGAAATCGCCGCCGGCTTCGTCAAGCGCCTTCTTGCAATCCATCATCCCGGCGCCGGTGCGCTCGCGGAGATTCTTCACGTCGGCTGCTGTGTAAGCCATTGTCATGTCCTTATGGAAATTGGGCCGAAGCGCCGGACCGCAAGATGGGTCCGACGCTTCGAATTGCAAACGTTGCCGGCCGATCAGGCCTGTGCGGCGACGGCGTCCTGGGCGACCGCAGCTTCCGCCGGCGGAGCGTCCATCGCGCCGATGTCGGCGCCCGAATCGACCACGCCTTCGTTGCGGCCGGTGCTCGCCGCCTGGGCCACTGCATCGCAGTAAAGGCGAACGGCGCGGCTGGCATCATCGTTACCCGGTACCGGGAAGGCGATGCCGTTCGGGTCGACGTTGGTGTCGAGGATCGCGACGACCGGGATGCCAAGCACGTTGGCCTCCTTGATCGCCAGCTCTTCCTTGTTCGCGTCGATCACGAACATCACGTCGGGGATACCGCCCATGTCGCGGATGCCGCCGAGCGACAGCTTGAGCTTGTCGAGCTCACGGGTGAGCTGCAGCACTTCCTTCTTGGTCAGCCCCGAGGTGTCGCCCGAGAGCTGCTCTTCAAGGCTCTTCAGGCGCTTGATCGAACCGGAAATCGTCTTCCAGTTGGTCAGCATGCCGCCGAGCCAGCGGTGGTTGACGAAGTGCTGGCCACAGCGGCGCGCGGCCTCGGCGATCGGCTCCTGCGCCTGCCGCTTGGTGCCGACGAACAGCACCTTTCCGCCAGCGCGGACAGTGGCCGAGACGAAGTCGAGCGCGCGCGCAAACAGCGGCACGGTCTGCGACAGGTCGATGATGTGGACGCCGTTCCGCGCGCCGAAGATGTACGGCTTCATGCGCGGGTTCCAGCGGTGGGTCTGGTGGCCGAAGTGAGCGCCGGCCTCGATCAATTGCTGCATCGTGACGGTAGGAGCCGCCATAGGTATTTCCTTTCCGGTTATGCCTCTGGAAAGCTGGAACCGTGGCGGAGCGCCCGCTGCGGCACCGGTATGTGCGCCTTCCATGTGGATTTGCCGCCTCTCTCCTAGTGGAGCGACGACGCCGCCCCCTTACGCACAACGAGATGGAAAATCCACCTTGAACTTGACGATCACGCGAGTTCGAGCCAGCCGCTTGACACCATAGAACAAATAGAGAACATAGATCGTAACAGGAACATCTGCTCTTCGACGCGTTTTGGCAATGCGAGCGGGGAGCGCGCAGGAAGGTCGAAGCCAATGCTGAATGTCGCTATCTCGCTGCTGTTCGGATTTGCTGCTTTTGCTGCCGTCACACAGATCCACATCGCGGTCGCGCAGGGGCTGAACCGCCGCCGCGCCATCGTGGCGGAACTGTCCCGCCGGCCGCGCAAAGTCAGAGCGAAGGCTGAGCGCTTACCGCCGCTGCGCCTCGCTGCCGCCGCACCTTGGCATAACGCATGACGCTGTAGGGCATGAGAGCCAGGTAGGCGATTGAGACGGCCGCCAGCGTCCACCAGGTTTCGGTGAGCAGAGCGGCGAACAGTAGTCCCGCCAAGGCGATGGCCGGCAACCGAATGCTGCGCCTCGGCCGAATCAGAGTCCAACTGAGCGTCGCGAGGTTGGAAATCATCAGAGCCGCTATCACCACTAGCCAAATCGCTACCAGCACTGGTGAGCGGAACAGCTCTTCCCCGGTCGCCATCGTCAGGTACATGGGCAGGAAGGCGAGGCCCGCGCCGACCGGAGCCGGGATCCCGGTCAAGAAACCGACTGACTTGTGCGGCTGGTGCTCGACGTCGATCTGGGCATTGAAGCGGGCCAGGCGCAGCGCACAGCAAATGGCGAATGCCAGTGCAGCGAACCACCCGAACCGCGGCAGGTCCTGAAGCGACCACATGAACAGGACGAGCGCCGGCGCCATCCCGAAGCTGAGCGAGTCCGCCAGGCTGTCGAGTTCCGCGCCGAACCGCGATTGCGCCTTCAAAAGCCGAGCTACTCTCCCGTCGATGCCGTCCAGCATTCCGGCGAGGATAATGGCAAACACCGCCATGCGAAAATCGCCGGTGATGGCGAAGCGAATCCCGGTAAGCCCCGAGCAGAGCGCAGCTGCGGTGATCGCGTTAGGCAGCACGGCACGCATCGTCAGGCCGGGAGGGCCAGCAGGAACCGCCGGCTTCGCTTCGTCAGAACCGTTGGGCCCTAGCCACGAAGGTCCCGGTTGGACGGGCCGTTCGTCATCCGGCCCGCCGTTCACTGATTGACGCCTTCGATGAGCTGTTGGCGGCCCAGTTCCGCCAGCACCGTCTCGCCGGCAATGACCGTCTGCCCCAGCAGCACTTTGGCGTCGGTTCCTTGCGGCAGATAGACATCGACTCGGCTGCCGAACCGGATCAGACCGATGCGCTGCCCCGCTGCAACGATGTCGCCAGGCTTGACGAACGGCACGATCCGCCGCGCCACGAGCCCCGCGATCTGCGTGAAGCCGATCGGCCGGCCGTCCGGCCGTTCGATAAGGATGTGCTGCCGCTCGTTCTCTTCACTGGCCTTGTCGAGATCGGCATTAAGGAACTTACCGGGGAGATAGACCACCCGCCGCACCGTTCCGCCGACCGGCGCGCGGTTGATGTGCACGTCGAACACCGACATGAAGATGGAAACGCGCGTGACCGGCTCCGCGCCCAACCCGGCGTGGCCGGCTCCGTCGGGCCCCTGCAGTTCGGGCGGCGGCGGGACTTGCGTGATCAGCGTCACCAGTCCGTCGGCTGGCGCAACGATCACGTCGTCGCCTTGCGGGACAACCCGCTCGGGATCGCGGAAGAACGCGAAGACGCCGAACGACAGCAGCAGCAGCGGCCAGCCGATGATTTCCCAATCCAGGATCAGCAGCACCGCCAGCGCAATACCGGCCGCAAACAGGCCGAACTTACGCCCTTCTGGATGGATGGCGGGCCAGCTCCATTCGGCTTCGCCCCGTCCCCGGTTGTCGCGCAGTTCTCCGGCCATTGGGCCCACCTAGGGAAGTGCAGCCGGCCCGACAAGGCAAAGCCGGCGGCTGAGCGCCAGTAGTCCACCGTTAACCATTCCCGCCTATCGCTGAGCAAGCAGGGGCAGGGAGCGCAATGCCGGCAGACGGAGACACCAACACCACATGGCCGCGCCTTCGCGCGATGCTCGTCTCGCAGGCCCCGATCTATGTCATTGCTAGCGGTCTGCTGATCGTATGCGTCGCGTTGTTATCCCTCCACGGCATGCCGGTTTCGTCTGACTCGATGCTGTCCAACTTCCGCCTCTACGCGGTCGCGGCGGGAGCGATGTTGTTGGCCGACGTGGGCTGGCTACTGGTTCGGCACCGGCCTGCTCGCCCTTCGCTCTTCCTGTTCCAGATATACCGGCGGCGCCTGGGAAGCTCGGGTTTTCTCGCAGCGCTTCCGTTGCTCGCGATCACGATCGTCTTCATGCCGTTCTTCTCACGGTTGAAGTCGATGATCCCGCTGTTCAACGCCTATACCTGGGACGCGACCTTCATCGCCTGGGATCGCGCTCTGTTCTTCGGCTACGATGCCTGGCAGGTCCTGCAGCCGGTGCTCGGTTATCCGGCCGTGACCGCACTACTGGCGGTACTCTATCACCTCTGGCTCTTGCTGATCTACGTCGGCACACTATTGATTCTGTTCCATCCTGCCGCCCAGCCGGTCGTACGTACCTACTTCCTCGGGTTCGTGCTGATTTGGACCGTCATCGGCGGCGGACTGGCGACGCTGTTCGCGTCGGTCGGCCCCTGCTTTGTTGGTCCGATCTTCGGCGATCCGACCTTCGACGCACAGATGGCGTACCTTAACGAAGCTCACGAGCAGTTCCCGGTTATGACCCTCCATGTGCAGGAGATGCTGCTCGGCTGGTATCAAGCCGGTGAAGGCGGGCTCGGCGCAGGCATCACCGCGATGCCGTCGATGCACGTGTCGATGGCCTTCCTTTTCTGGCTCGCGGTGCGGCGCGTGTGGCGAGGCGCCGGCTGGTTCTTCTTCGCCTTCTTTGTCGCGATCTGGCTCGGTTCGTTTCATCTCGCCTACCACTATGCCGTGGATGGATTGGTCAGCGTGATCGCGACGGCAGCCATTTGGAAAGGCGCCCAGGCCCTGCTGCAGGCGTGGGACCGGGAGATGGAGCAGCGACAGACCCGCATCGCCGCCTCCGCTTTGGCCTGAGCCCAAGAGCGGGAAGCTTGCTACGAAGATGGCGGCGGTGGTGGACAGGGCTGGATTCGAACCAGCGTACGCTTGCGCGGGCAGATTTACAGTCTGCTGCCTTTAACCACTCGGCCACCTGTCCACCGGAGAGCCGGACGCGGGAAGAACCCGCAGCTTACGACCCCGTTGCGGGGCCACCGGCCGAGTGCGCGCGTCCATGACGAAGCGGCGCACGCCTGTCAATGGTGGCGCTGCCCTGCCACTTCGCGCTAGGGGGCCCCATGGCGAAAAAGGACGAGACACGCAGGCTGCGCGGACGCGCCGGACGCATGCAAGGGGGACGCGGCTCAGGGCGCGCCAGCCAGGGTCAGGTGCGGCTCTGGGGCCGGCACGCGGTGGAAGCGGCACTCAAGAACCCGATGCGGCAGCACCGCAAGCTCTGGGCGACCCGCGAGGGGCTGGATTCGCTCGACGGCGAACTGCCGCCGGATTTCCCCCTCGAATTCGCTGATGGGGCCGATCTGGCCCGGCTGGTCGCGCGCGACGCGCCGCACCAGGGGCTGGTCCTCGAATGTGCGCCGCTGGAAGACCATTATCTGGCTGACGTGCTCGACAGCGATCCGCGAAAGCCGCTGATCGTGCTCGACCAGGTAACCGATCCGCACAACGTCGGCGCGATTCTGCGCTCAGCCGCCGCCTTCGATGCTGCGGCGATCGTCACGCAGGACCGCCATGCGCCGCCCGAAGGAGGCGTGCTGGCCAAGTCCGCGTCAGGCGCGCTGGAACTTGTGCCGTGGGTGCGGGTGGTGAACCTCGCCCGCGCGCTCGAGGAAATCGCCGAAGCGGGTTACTGGCGCCTGGGGCTCGCTGGCGAGGCGGAAGCGACGCTTGCCGAGGCGTTGCCCGCTGGCCCGGTGGCGCTGGTACTGGGGGCAGAAGGCGAAGGCATGCGACACAACATCGCCGCTCACTGCGACGCATTGGCGCGGCTGCCGATCAGCGATGCGATGGAAAGCCTGAACGTCTCGAACGCGGCCGCGATCGCGCTCTACGCCGTCGCCACGCGTGCCTGAAGCCGAAGGCAAGATGACGAAAGGGCCGCTCCGGCTTTAGCTGAAGCGGCCCTTTGCCACGCCTGGCCGCCCCCCGCGGCCAGGAACCCTCAAGCGATCAGTTGCAGGAGTCCTTGAGGCCCTTGCCCGCCTTGAACTTCGGCTGCGTCGAAGCTTTGATCTCCATCGGCTCACCCGTCCGTGGGTTGCGCCCAGTCGAAGCTTTGCGCTTGGCCACCGAGAAGGTGCCGAAACCCACGAGCCGCACTTCATCGCCTTTCGCGAGCGCGGAGGTGATGGTGTCGAACACCCCTTCGACAGCCTTGGTCGCATCGCTGCGAGAGAGGCCGCTGGTCTCCGCCACGGCTCCGATCAGTTCGTTCTTGTTCATGTCCGGAAAGAACCCCCTCGATTGTTGGTTTTGTTGCCCAGGAAATTTGAATCGCCACGCGATGCCTGGAATTGAGCGAGTTTTGCCGCGGCTGTCAAAGCCTAAGCCCTCGACCTGCCGCGGCGCCGCGGAATTTGGTGGTTCTTCCGTGTAGAAATACCGATGGCCGCGACGAGGAGCCACCGCCCTCGACGCGCGGCTCCTCTCGTCTTCGACTAATGGGCGATGGTCGAGGCCGTGCCGCTGGTCGCGGCGGGATTCGGCTGACTCGCCAGGTCGTCAGCTTCGGTCCACTCGATCGGGTTCGGCACCGAGGCCAGCGCGTGACGAAGAACCTCGTCCACATGGCCCACCGGCAGGATTCGCAGCCCTTCCTTCACGTTGGCCGGTATCTCGGCGAGATCCTTCTCGTTCTCTTCCGGAATGAGCACCGTCTTGATACCGCCGCGAAGCGCTGCGAGGAGCTTTTCCTTCAGACCGCCGATCGGCAGCACGCGGCCGCGCAAGGTCACCTCGCCGGTCATCGCCACGTCCGCGCGCACCGGAATGCCGGTCAGCGTCGAGACAATCGAGGTCACCATCCCGATGCCCGCGCTCGGGCCGTCCTTGGGCACCGCCCCTTCGGGCAAGTGGATGTGGACGTTCTTGCGCTGGAAGATCGAAGGTTTGATGCCGTACGCGGGGCTGCGCGCCTTGACGAAGCTGAAGGCCGCCTGGACGCTTTCGTTCATGACTTCGCCGAGCTTGCCCGTGGTCTTGATCTCGCCCTTGCCCGGCGTCGTCACGCTTTCGATCGTCAGCAGCTCGCCGCCGACTTCGGTCCAGGCAAGGCCTGTGACCGCGCCGACCTGAGCTTCCTCGTCCGACTTGCCGTGGCGGAACTTCCGCACACCCGCGAACTCGGCCAAGTTTTCGGGCGTGATGACCACGCCTTCGACCTTCTTTTCAAGGATCTGACGCAGGCTCTTGCGCGCGAGCCGCGCTATTTCGCGCTCGAGCGTCCGGACCCCGGCTTCGCGCGTGTAGTAGCGGATGAGGTCGCGCAGGCCTTCTTCGGTCAGTTCAAACTCACCCGCTCGCAGCCCATGGGCTTCGACTTGCTTGGCGATCAGGTGGCGCTGCGCAATCTCGACCTTCTCGTCCTCGGTGTATCCTTCGAGCCGGATGATTTCCATGCGGTCGAGCAACGGCTGCGGCAAGTTCAGCGAGTTGGCCGTGCAGACGAACATCACGTCGCTGAGGTCGATGTCGAGCTCGAGGTAATGGTCCTGGAACTTCGCGTTCTGCTCCGGATCGAGCACTTCGAGCAGCGCCGACGCCGGATCGCCCCGGAAATCCTGGCCAAGCTTGTCGATCTCGTCGAGCAGGAACAGCGGGTTCGACGCCCCGGCCTTGCGCAAGTTGGTGACGATCTTGCCCGGCAGTGAGCCGATGTAGGTCCGGCGGTGACCGCGGATTTCAGCTTCATCGCGAACGCCGCCCAGCGACTGGCGCACGAACTCCCGGCCGGTTGCCTTGGCAATCGACTTGCCGAGCGAGGTCTTGCCCACGCCCGGAGGGCCGACGAGGCAGAGGATCGGTCCTTTGAGCTTGTTGGTGCGGGCCTGCACCGCGAGATACTCGACGATACGGTCCTTGACCTTGTCGAGCGCGTAGTGATCCTCGTCGAGGATCGCCTGGGCTTTGGCGATGTCCTTCTTGAGCCGGCTCTTCTTGCCCCATGGCAGGCCGAGCAGCACATCCAGGTAGTTGCGCACGACGGTCGCCTCGGCGCTCATCGGCTGCATCGTCTTGAGCTTCTTGAGCTCAGCCTGCGCCTTAGCCTTGGCGTCCTTCGACAGCTTGAGAGTGTCGATCTTCTCTTGAAGCTCGGCAATTTCGTCACCGCCCTCGTCGTCTCCGCCGAGTTCCGACTGGATCGCCTTGAGCTGCTCGTTGAGGTAATACTCGCGCTGGGTCTTCTCCATCTGCCGCTTCACACGACCGCGGATTTTGCGTTCGACCTGAAGGACCGAAAGCTCGCCTTCCATGACCGAATAGACCATCTCGAGCCGCTTCAGCGGATCGGGCTCGGTGAGCAGAGCCTGCTTGGTGTCCACGCGGGCAGACAGGGCCGCCGCCATCGTGTCGGCGAGGCGCCCGGCATCGTCGATGCCGGCCAGCTCTTCCTCGATGTCGTCGGGCAGTTTCTTGTTGTGCTTTGCGTAGTCGGCGAACTGATCGAGCGCAGAGCGCATCATCGCCGCCACTTCGTTGCCGGCGACGGTCTCTTCCTCGATCGGCTCGACCGTCGCGACGACGTGGTCCGCCGCATCGGTCAATGAAACGAGCCGCGCGCGGGCCTGCCCTTCGACCAGCACCCGCACCGTGCCGTCCGGCAGCTTGAGCAGTTGCAGAACCTGGGCGATCACGCCGACTTCGTAGAGGTCGTCACCCTGCGGCTCGTCGGTTCCCTGCTCCAGCTGGGTAAGCAGGAAAATATCCTTGTCCCCTTCCATTGCGGCCTCAAGTGCAGCCACGGATTTGTCGCGCCCGACGAACAGCGGGACCACCATATGCGGAAACACCACGATATCGCGCAGCGGAAGGAGGGGGAAAGACTGTGTCATACCGAAAGATCCGTGAGTTCTGCGGCTCGAACGGCCGCCTGCTTGGCTGCAATATGGGGGCCAGACAATTGTCCTGCAACGTACGCTAGCGTGCTGACTGTGGACGGCACAGATCGCTCGCGCGAGCTACTCAAATCGCCCCGGCCGGGCGTCATGCAGGCCGCATCCGGCCAGCGGCGCACCGAGCCGCGCGGCCATCCACGTTCGGTTAGCGCGCGCGATAGACGACCGAGAGTTGGTAATAACTGGCAATAGGGGAACCCTGCGCATCGAGCGCGGGATGAAACTGCGCAAACCGCATCATGTTGCCGCAGGCCTCCTTTTCAAAGGACGGGTCGTTGATCCCCGTCTGCATGTGGCAGCCCGTCGGCTTCCCTTCGGGAGAGACATCCAACCGGACGCGGATGTAGGCGGGGATGCCTTTGCGTGCCATGTCGGCCGGGTAGTCATCCATCACTTCGCGCACGAGCCGAGGGTAATCGTGGGGCTCCGCGGCTCGCGTAAGCGTGCGGTGCGCTTCGACGTCGATCCCCCGGTGAGCCTGCAACTCGTCGATGCATGTGCTCATCGCCGCCATGGCCTCATCAAGGCTGCCGGTCCGCAAGTGAACCGGCCGTTGGAAGGCGTTGTTGAAGCCGATGCCGGTGACTTCTCCCGCAAGTCGAGAGAGATACTGCTGGTAGCTCTCGGTCTGCCGAAAGGCCCGGGCGGCTCTGCGTGAGGCCGCCTGATAGTCATCCCTCATCGCAAAGTTCTGGAATTCGCGCATGGCTCGCTCACGGGCGCGCCCGTCTGCCGAAGCCACCGCGCCCCATAGCCTCTTGCCTTCGTGCAGAAGCTTGCGTTGCTCGTCGAGCAACACCGGCGTGGTGTCGACAAAATTACCGTAAAGCTGGTCGTACTCCGCTTCGCCTTCGGTCAACGACATCGAAAACAGACGCCCGGCGTAGCCGTCACCCAACACTATGTTGAACAGTCCTTCGACTGGACGCGGCATCGAGTCGATCGGCTCGACCCGCACCGAGAAAGCTCCGCTGCCTACGGCGAGGTCGTTGGATGCAGCTGTAACCTGCAGTTCGTCGCCTGGCCCGAATTGGCGGAGCTCGAGGAAAACCTGCTGGCCTTCCGGACCGAACTGGCGCTGCAACGCGCAGCTGTCGTCATCGTAGTTCATGATCCAGCTCGACACGGGGTCGAGCTGGATCAGATCTTGCGCGGCGGCTCCTTGTGCCGACAGCCCCAGCGCGGCCAGCAAGCCTGCCAGATGCTTCATCGCTCTCCCCCCTTGTTCGTTGAAGAGAGCTTACGGAAACAAGACCTCCGTTCAACCCAATCCGGGGAAATTGAAGCCGGGCGGCAAGCCCATGCCTTGCTGGACCTTCTGCATCTCGGCGTTGGCTGCCTGGTCGGCCTTGGTACGTGCGTCGTTGAAAGCGGCCGCGATCAGATCCTCGAGCATCTGCTTGTCTGCGGGCACGATCAGGCTGTCGTCGATGGCTACGCCCAGAATGCGGCCCTTGGCGGTCGCGCGGACCTTGACCAGCCCGCCGCCCGAGACACCCTCTACCTCGACGCTGTCGAGCTTGGCTTGCGCCTCGCCCATCTGCTTCTGGATGGTCTCGGCCGCTTCCTGGGCCTTCTTCAGCATTTCTTCCATGTTCATGCGCGTTTGCTCCAATTGCGATCACCCCGGGGCGCGTCATTTTCTTCGACGAACTCCGCCTCCGGGAAAGCTGCAAAGGCCGCCTCGACGAGAGGGTCTTTGCGAATACGTTCAGCCTCGGCCCGTTCCACTGCCTCCGCTTGCTCGCGCAGCGACGGCGTGCCGTCGACAGTGCCGCGCTCCACTTGCCAGCGCGTTCCGGTCGCCTTCAGCAGAGCGTCGCGCATATCGGCGGTTGGATCGTCACCGATCCCCGGCACCAGCGAGTAGACGAGCCGCCCGGGCGCGAGTTCCACGACCCGCACCCAATCGCGCATCACCCCTGCAACGCGCAGCATGCCGGCTTGATCGACCTTTTCGCATAGCTCGCGCCAATCAAGCGATGCGGCCGGTGCAGGCGTAGCGCCCGCTCCCTGCGCAACTGCGGGGGCACCGCTTGCAGCCATTTCGCCAAGCTGCTTCGCCAGCGTTCCCGGATCGGGCATGTCGGCCGCGTGGAGCACCCGCAGCAGGGCCATCTGCGCGGACACCAGCGGATCGGGCGCGCCGCGGACTTCCTCGTGTCCCTTGAGGAGCAGTTGCCACAAGCGGTGGACCTGCCCCGCAGATAGCCGCCCTGCCCATTCCTCGATCGCCTGCCGCTCTTCCTGCGTCGGTGCATCGGCACCCCCGCCGCCGACCTGGGCCACGGCAACGCGGTGGGTAAGTTCCATCAAAGATCGCATCAGCGCCAGCGGGTCGACGCCGAACGCGTATTGCCGCTCCACTTCGCTGAGCATAGCCTGCGGATCGCCTTCCAGCAGCGAAGCGAACAGCCTGCGCAACGCCGATTTGTCGGCCAAGCCAAGCATGTCGCGGACGCGCTCGGCCGTCACCTTTCCGCCGCCGTCGAGATCCGCGTGCGCGATCGCCTGGTCGAGGATCGAGAGCCCATCCCGCACCGACCCTTCAGCCGCCGAAGCCACCATGTGCAGCGCCTCGTCCTCCGCCTCGACGCCTTCCTGACGGCACACGCTGGCGAAATGCTGCTGCAGCAGGGGCGTCGGGATGCGCCGCAAGTCGAACCGCTGGGTGCGGCTGAGCACCGTCACCGGAAGCTTGTCGACTTCGGTCGTCGCGAAGAGAAACTTCACATGCGCCGGCGGCTCCTCGAGCGTCTTCAGCAACGCGTTGAACGCGTTGCGGCTCAGCATGTGGACTTCGTCGATGATGTAGATTTTGTAGCGGGCGCTGACCGCGGCGTAGCGGACGGCTTCGATGATCTCGCGCACATCGTCGACGCCGGTGTGGCTAGCGGCGTCCATCTCGATCACATCGATGTGGCGGCCCTCGGCAATAGCGACGCACGGCTCGCACTGGCCGCACGGGTCGATGGTCGGGCCGCCCTGCCCGTCCGGGCCGATGCAGTTGAGCGCCTTGGCGATCAGGCGCGCGGTCGAGGTCTTCCCCACCCCGCGCACACCGGTCATCAGGAAGGCATGCGCCAGCCGTCCGCGCTCGATCGCATTAGCGAGCGTGCGCACCATCGGCTCCTGGCCGATCAGCTCGGAGAATGTTTGCGGCCGGTACTTGCGAGCAAGCACTCGGTAAGGCTGCGCGGCCGGTTCAGCGGGCTTGCTCTGCTGCGGCTCTGGACGGGGAGTAGGAGCGACCGGCGGCGACGGTTCGGGGATACCGCCGAACAACGCCGACTGGCCGGCAGCTTCGAGCTCGGCCGCGCTTGGCTTTTGCTCTTCTTCTGCTTCCCATGGCGGCTGCTCGCCGAACATATCGCCTGAATCACCCATGCGCGGGAACCTAGGCGGTGCGGCTTACAAAGTCATGCAGGGGATTGAAGGAGCCGGGCGACCCGCTGCCATCCGTTGTGGCTGCTTCCTTCCGGACCTGACCAGGTTGGCGGACGCGAACGTCCACCCGACTCCCGGTCGGCCATATGGCTGGCATTCGTGCGATTTGCAACTACCGGAAGTTGTCGGCGTAAGCCTGGAGCTTCAGCTTCCTCGGCGGCGGCTCGTGAACGATGGCGTCGATGCCGTACTTTTCGGCGTAGGCCACTGCCGCTTCCTTGCTTGGGAACTTCAGCTTGAGCTGGCGCCGCGTATCGCCGCTGCCGGCCCAGCCCATCAACGGATCGGGCTTGCGCGCCTCCGCCGGGACGAAGTCGAGGATCCACTGGTCGGTCAGCGCCTTGCCGGATTGCATCGCATTCTTCGGGCGCTTGAAAATACGGGCCTGCATGACGGAGCCTTTCGTTCGGAACGCCGGCGGAATCAAGACTTCTCGAATGCGTTCTTGGTCTTGAGACTCGGCGCTTCGGTCCAGGGTTCCTCCGGCCAGCGATGCTTCGGATAGCGGCCCTTCATTTCCTTGCGGACATCGCTCCATGATCCGCGCCAGAAGCCTGGGAGGTCGCGCGTCGCCTGGAGCGGCCGGCCCGCCGGGCTGGTCAGCTTGAGGAGCAACGGAGTTTCGCCGATCAAAGGATGGCGATCGAGGCCGAACAAGGCTTGCACGCGCACCTCGGCCGAAGGCGCATCGGCTCCGGCGTAGTCGATCAGGTGATGCGTACCTGCCGGCGTCACGAACTCGCGCGGTGCAGCCTTGTCGAGCCGCTGACGCTCGTCCCACGATAGCCGTCCCAGCAGCGCCTCGATGAGCTTACCTTTCGGCACATCGAGATCCCGCCGGCCGACCAGCAGCGGAGCCAGCCATTCATCGGCATCCTTGGCCAGGTTCTCAGGATCGAGACCGGCGATTCCGGCATGGCGGGCCCTCGCCAGTAGCTCGGGCGGGAGAAACTTCCCCAGGTTTTCCACAGCCTTGCCCACCAGGATATCGGTAACCGCTTGAGGATCGGGAGAAGAGTCAGGGCTGCTCGCCAGGGTGATAGCCCCGAGGCGGCGCTCCAGTCGCGCCTCTACGCGCTCGCCGTTCCACCGCAACACCGATCGTCGTTGGATGCGATCGGCAAGCCAGCGCTCCACCTCTTCGCCGGTCAACGACAACGCAGCCGTGATCCGCGCGGCTTTGGCTTGTCCTTGCGCGTCGCCGATTGCCAGCCACTCCGCCGTCGCCAGCGGTGAAGCGGGATCGAGCGAATAGCCGCGGCCCCCGGCCGAAAGCCAGCTTTCGCCGCTCGCATCGCGGCGACGCGCGAGATTGTCGGGCAAGGCTCGTGCAAGCAGGACGCCCGGCGGCACCGCCTGGCGGATGGATTCCCCTACCTGGCTTTGCGCCCGCTTCGCCCAGCCTAGCGCCAGCTTCCGGCTCGCCTCTGCCCGACCGGAACGATCGGCGTTCCAGCGCGAGAGCCGTTGCGAGAGGTCTTCACCTTTCCCGCCAAGGCCACGCTCCTGCAACAGCAGCGCGAGCTTCGCGGCATCAAGCGCGGCTCCATATTCGGCGCCGTGCAACAGCATCGCCCCCTGCCAGGGTTGCATCGGCAGTGCCGCGATGTTCCGACCGCGTTCGGTGATGCCCCCCCGCTCGTCCAGCGCTTCAATCGCCGTTAATCGCTGGCGGGCTGCCGCAATGGCCGCCGCCGGCGGCGGATCAAGCCAGGCAAGCGAAGCAGGGTCGGACACTCCCCACTGCGCCAGAGCCAACACCAGCGGGGCAAGGTCACTCGTCAGCATCTCCGGCGGATCGAATGGCTCCCGCCCGGCGTGCGATGCCTCCTCCCACAGCCGGTATACCACGCCCGGACCTTGCCGCGCCGCGCGTCCCGCGCGCTGCACTGCGGCCGCCTGGCTGGCCCGGCGCGTCACCAAGCGAGTAACGCCAGCAGGCAGATCGAACTCGGCGCGGCGAGACAGACCGCTGTCAACGACCACCGAAACACCGTCCAGCGTGACGGAGGTTTCCGCAATGCTCGTCGCCAGCACGATCCTCCGCCGTCCTTGCGGATCGCGGCGAATGGCTGCGCGCTGAGCGGCCGGATCGACTTGCCCGTGCAGCGGCAGAACCGGCACGTCGGACAGGCGCTGGGTCAATCGTTCGCGCGTGCGCTCGATCTCGCCAACTCCAGGCAGGAAGGCGAGAACATCGCCCTGCTCCTCACGCCAGGCGGTCAGGATCGCTCCAGCCATGGCTTCATCCGTACGCAGTTCCGCACGGCTGCCGAGCCATTCCACGCGAAGCGGATAGGCCCGGCCTTCGCTTTCGATGACCGGCGCGTCGTGGCCAAGCAGGCGGGCAAACCGCGCTCCGTCGATAGTCGCCGACATCACCAGCACGCGCAGATCGTCGCGCAGGACCGCTTGGCTTTCGAGCGCGAGCGCGAGGCCGAGGTCGCTGTCGAGATGCCGTTCGTGCGCCTCGTCGAACAGCACGGCGGAGATGCCCTGCAGGTCCTGGTCGGCGAGGATGTGCGAGACGAAGATCGCTTCGGTAACGACAAGAATTCGCGTCGCCGCCGACTGCTTGCTGTCGAGCCGGGTCAGGTAGCCGACACGTTGCCCGACCGGCTCACCCAGTAGCTCCGCCATCCGCTCGGCAGCGGCCCGTGCGGCCACGCGGCGAGGGCTGAGCAGGATCACCTGCCCTGTGCACCATGGTTCGCCGATCAGCGCAGGAGCGACGGCCGTGGTCTTTCCGGCCCCGGGCGGCGCGATCAAGACAGCCGCATTGTCCGCTCGCAAGGCGGTCAACAGGTCCGGCAGGACGCCGTGGATCGGCAACTCGGCGCTCACCGGAGCCGCCTACCGCGTTCGTCGGTTCTGCGAAAGCGAAGGAACTGAGTTCAATACCCGCGCGAAACGGCGAAGCGTGCCGCGTCAACCATCGCCCGCCGGGCACTTCCATCCGGGAAGATCGACAGCGCATCGCACGCGCGCTCGGCAAAGTGGCGTGCCCGTTCGCGCGTGGCTTCGACTGCGCCGTGGCGGCGGATCAGGTCGGTAGCGTGGGCGAGATCCTCGTCCTCGACGCGAAAACCGGCCACCGCGTCCTGCCAGAAGCGCCGCTCGTCGGCGTCGCCGCGCGCGTACGCCAGGATCACCGGCAGGGTCATCTTGCCTTCGCGGAAATCGTCGCCGCGGTCCTTACCCATGTCCTCGGTGCCAGTGTCGTAGTCGATCGCGTCGTCCACGAGCTGGAAGGCAATGCCGAGGTTGCGGCCGTAGTCGTCGAGCGCGCGCTCTTCTTCCTCGCTGCATTCGGCGACGACTGCGGAAATGCGGCTGGCAGCGGCAAACAGCGCCGCCGTCTTCGCGCCAATGATGTGGAGGTAGCGCTCTTCGCTGGTCTCGATCCGACGCTGCGCGGTAAGCTGATCGACTTCGCCCTGGGCGATCACTGCGCTGGCGTGGCTGAGGATCTTCAGCACCTTCAGGCTGCCATCCTCGACCATCAGTTCGAACGCGCGGGCGAACAGGAAATCGCCGACCAGCACGGTCGCCGGATTGCCGAACACGATGTTGGCGGTTTCCTTCCCGCGGCGGGTTTCGGATCCGTCGACTACGTCGTCGTGCAGCAGCGTCGCGGTGTGAATGAATTCCACCGCCGCCGCGAGCTTGTGATGCCGCGTGCCTTGGTATCCGACGAGCTCGGCGCCAGCGAGAGTCAGCATCGGCCGCATGCGCTTGCCGCCGCCGGCAATCAGATGCCCGGCGAGCGCCGGGATCAGCGGAATCTCGCTTTGCATCCGGTCGAGGATGATCGCGTTGACCGCATTCATCGCGGTTGCCGTCAGCGAAAGAATGGGGCTGAGCGACGGCTCCTTGACGGGCAGGGAAACAACCTTGGCGCTCATGGCCGGGGCCATGGCGCTTGGGCCGGCGCTTGGCAAGCGTGGAATCCCTGCTAACCGTGCTCCGCCATGGCCAGCCAACCCCACTCTTCGCAGCAGGATCCGGTGCTCGCCGGCTATCGCAAGTCCATCGACAACATCGACGCAGCGCTGATCCACATGCTCGCTGAACGCTTCCGCATCACGCAGGCGGTCGGCGAATACAAGGCGCAGGCCGGGCTTCCCGCCAGCGATCCGGGCCGCGAAGCGAGGCAGATCGAGCGGCTCCGCGCGCTGGCGATCGAGGCCGATCTGGACCCTGAATTCAGCGAGAAGTTCATCCGCTTCGTGATCGAAGAAGTAATCCGCCACCACC
Organism: Altererythrobacter sp.; assembly: GCA_029265155.1. GTDB lineage: Bacteria > Pseudomonadota > Alphaproteobacteria > Sphingomonadales > Sphingomonadaceae > Croceibacterium_A. The sequence goes on from JAJUJV010000002.1 coordinate 43,708, forward strand.
AGCGCGCGGCGGCGAAATAGCCGCCATCAGCGCGACCGCTCGCGCCGCTCCTGACGGCGATCCGGTCGCCCATCGCGCCGATTGTCTCGCCGGTCCCGCTGCCAGTCGCGCCGGTCTTCGCGTCGATCGCGCCGCCATTCGCGTGCGTCATCGCGACGATCCTGACGCCACTCGCGCCGATAGCCGCTCCAGTTCTCGCGGTACCCGCTGCGCGGGCGACGGGATTCCCAATAGCGACGGTGACGGTCGTTCCAGCGCAGCCGGGCGCCGCGTCGGTCGTAGATGTAATAGCCGGTGCCCGGATAGTAGTAGCCATCATACCAGCCGTAGTAAGGGTACGAGGACCCCACGCCGACCGATACCCGGCTGGAGCCGTAGCCGCGGCTGTCGTAAGTGCTGCAACCCGCCAATCCGAGCGCAGCCAGCGCGATCAGAGTCGGGCGCAGGATCATGCTCTTCATCGCATATCTCCGCTGCGTCGAGTGGCGGAAGGCAGATAGGCCGCTGGCCTTGTATGGCGCCTGAACTCGGCTGCGGGGTTCGGTTCAGAGTTCAGCGTGGGAAGATGTCGCCCACCCTCACTCCAATAGGATCTTCGGAGTGCAACGGCACGACATTACGATCGAAGTGAACATAGCGCGCGGGAGCGCCGCTGAGATCGTTGTCGTAGCGCCGCTCGACCGCTGCGGCGTCATAGCCCATCCAGGTCAACGTAGCGGGAAATATCTGGCTCGCGGAATGCTCACTCTTCTTTGCGCCGCGGTAGCGTGCGGCGAGGCGATCAGGGAGGAAGACTATCAGCGGGACGTGCAGTTCGCTCGCCGCAGGCTCCGGGCTGCAATGCGGAATTGCGCCCGGCTCAAGGTTCTGGCCGTGATCGGACGTATAGACGATCGCCACTTCTTCGCGGTTCACGCCTTGCAGCAGCCGGTCAAAGAACCGGGCTTTCGAATAGTCCAACGCTGCCGCGTAATGCCGCCACGGCGGGCTGTCGGCGGGGATCAGACCGGACGGATAATGGTCGCGATACTGAAAGTGCACGCCGCGCAGCACCGCGTACGTGAAGGTTCGCTCCCGCTGCTTGAGCTGGCGATTGATCCGGTCCGCAATTTGCACGTCGGCATCGATCGGGCCGGCTGCGGCGGCCACTTCATCGATCAACGCCCGCTCGGGCGGGAGCAACAGGTTCTGCGGCACACCGCGGGTCTGCCCGTCGATAAGCACCGTGCGATACCCCGCCTTGCGCGCATAAGCCCAGATGGACGGCGTGCGCCGCAGGTCTAGCGCCGGATCTGCTCGCCGGACGTTGACCCCCGAACGTAACGCCAGGTTCGAAGGCGCGCTGCAATGCCCCAAGGAAGCGGTGATCCCGAAGTCGATGTGGGGAATATCGGCCAGGCGGGGCGCGACGATCTCCTGGAAGGAGCGGAAGGCCACGCTTTCGTCCACCAACCAAACGACGTGGCGCGGTGTACCCGCGAGATCAGGCTGGAGGTCGACGGGACGGCGCGATGGAGGTGGCTCGGCGAGCGCGACCTCCAGCCCAAGCGAATAGAGATTGCGCTCGGCTGCCACGGCGGGAGCTCCGAACGCGGCAATGAGGCTCGGAAGCAGAAGCAGCGCGCCCCCTGCCCCAGCAGCGCGGGCGCCATGCACCGTCCAGCCTCCTCTTCGGGCGCAGTGCCGGGCCGCTGCGAATAGGCCGATAGCCGCCGCCGCCTGGAGAGCCGCCAAAAGAAGGCGGCCTGTGAACTCGCCTGCTGCGTTGCCGGCTTGCCGCGCCTCGATCAGCATCCACGACAGCTTACCGGCGTCGATGACCTCGGCGAGCGTGTGGCCATAGCCGAGGTTTACCACAATCGAGCCGAACGCGAGCACCATCGCCAAGACGAACAGACGGCGCCCCAGCAGCGCGATGGCCGCCGCCAGCGCCAGGGCCTGAATGCCGAGCCAGAAGAAGTTGCCCGCCGCGCTCGCCCAATCGTTAGCCGCGGCGCGATAAAGTACGCCGTGCGCCAATTGGTAGCGGTTGGCCGCGGCAAATCCCGCCGCGAACAGCACCAGCGCAAGGACAAGAGCCTGCCATGATCGATGCGGGACGACCGGGCTTGGCACGTGCGCGGATCTCCTTCCGCGTCGGCTCTACCGCACGATCGGTTGAAAAAGCCTGTAGCTCAGGCGGCCCGCGGCAGGCGCAATATGACGAGGAGCCCCCCAAGGTCTTCGCTTTCACCGAGCTCGACCTCCCCGCCGTAGATTTCGACCACGTCGCGCACGATCGCGAGACCCAGCCCGGTGCCGGGCTTGCGCGTATCGAGCCGCGCGCCGCGCGAGAACAGCTTGGCTCGATCGGTTTCGGTGATGCCGAGACCATCGTCCTCGATCCAGACGCTGCACAGCTCGGCCGCCGGCTCCGCATCCACGGTGACGAAGACGCTGCCGCCCCCGTACTTGGCTGCGTTTTCGATCAGGTTCCCGAGGATTTCCTCAAGATCCTGGCGCTCCATCGCCGCCTGCGCAGCGCGTGAGCCGCTCGTGTCGAAACGCACGTGCGGATAGAGCCGGGCGATAGCTCGCTCCACCCCCTCAACCGCCTCCAGCACCGGCGTCCGGGCATGCCCGACTGCGCGGCGCCCCACCGCACGGGCGCGAGCGAGATGGTGGTCGACCTGGCGCCGCATCGTTCCGACTTCGCGCAGCACCGTCTCATCGAGATCAGGGGCATGCGCGCTGGCGGCGTTAGTGAGTACGGTCAGCGGCGTCTTGAGTGCATGCGCGAGGTTGCCGGCATGGGTGCGCGCCTCCTCGGCCTGCTTTTCCGAATGGGCGAGCAGCGCGTTCAGCTCCTCGACCATCGGTTGCACCTCCTGAGGCAGTGGATCGGTGACGCGGTTGGCGCCGCTCGAACGGATCCGGGCTATCGCCCGCCGCACCCGTCGCAGCGGACCGAGCCCGTACCAGGTCTGCAGCATGGCCATGATGAACAGGCCGATGCCGAGGACTGCAAAGCTCCACACCACAATGGCGCGAATGTCGGCAATCTGCTGATCGAGCTGCGAGCGCGCCGCAGCGACAACAAACTGCCACTGCGTATCGCTGCCGGGCAGCTTGACGGTCTGCTGCACCACCCGCAGCGGCTCGTCGGCGAACTGCTGCGAATCGTAGTACCACGGGTCGCCGCCCGCGGCAGGACCGCGAATGCGGAGCGTGCGGTCCCATAGCGAACGGGATGGATACGGCTCCCGGCCGGCGCCATTGACCTGCCAATAGAGGCCGCTGTTGGGTTCCAGGAAGCGCTGATCGCCAAGGCCGCGGTTGAACCACACGTCGCCGAGGGGGTCGATCTCCGCCGAGGCGATCATCGCCGTAAGCGTATAATGAAGCTGCTCGTCGAAGTTGCGGGTCAGCAATCCGGTTAGCGTGCGATCGAGCGCCAAGCCGCCGAGCAGCAGCAGGATGGTAATCCACCCGGCCGCTATCAAAATCATGCGACGTGCCAGGCTGCCGGTATGCGGCGGCGCCGCGCTCGGCTCCTCGCCCGCAACCGCGGGCGGTACGGGTGCGGCCGGCGCTACGGCAGGGGCGTCATTCCCCGCGGCCGGGCTCGTCTGGGTCGTCGAGGCTGTAGCCAAGTCCACGGATGGTAGTGATCACGTTGGCACCCAGCTTCTTGCGGATGCGGGTGACGAAAACCTCGATCGTGTTCGAATCGCGGTCGAAGTCCTGGTCGTAGATGTGCTCGATCAACTCGGTGCGGCTGACCACCTTGCCCTTGTGGTGCATGAGGTAGCTGAGGAGCTTGTACTCCTGCGCCGTCAGCTTGACCGGTTCTCCGTCCAGGGTGACGCGGCCCGAGCGCGTGTCGAGCCGGACCGGGCCCGCCGTCAGTTCCGAGCTGGCATTTCCCGAAGCGCGGCGGATCAGCGCGCGCAACCGGGCGATCAGTTCCTCCGTCTGGAACGGCTTGGCAAGGTAGTCATCGGCTCCGGCGTCGAGGCCTGCCACCTTGTCGGACCACGAATCGCGCGCGGTGAGAACAAGAACCGGGAAGTTGCGCCCTTCCTTGCGCCACATGCCGAGGACGGTAAGGCCGTCGATCTCCGGCAAGCCAAGGTCGAGGATCACGGCATCGTAATCCTCGGTCGAGCCAAGAAAATGTCCGTCCTCACCATCGGTCGAGAGATCGACCGCATAGCCGGTTTGCTCGAGCGTCGATTTGAGCTGTTGCCCGAGGGTGGGCTCGTCCTCGACGATCAGGATGCGCATTTATTCGGTCCCCTGCTGTGACGCGGCCCACGATGTGGGCTTTTGTGGGAAACGCGTCAACGGGGCCGCCGTTTCCATGGGGCCTTGTCTCTGCCTTATCGGGATACCCGCAGGATCCGCGCAGTGCGGGCATCGACATCGACCCACACCACTTGTCCTTCCTTGATGAACTTGAGGCGATAGGCGTTCGAGGTCGGATCGTATTCGAGGTTCAGGTAATCGTGGCTCTTCATCTGCGGGATGACGCGCCGTTCGATCTCGCGCACGGGCAGGTTACGCCCGGCCCGCATCTCTTCCCGTGCACTCGCCTGGTCGCCGCGCGACTGCGCCGAGGCGGGCACGGCCAAGCCTCCGGCAACGAGAGCGGCAGCGACGGAAAAGGCGAACAGCTTGCGCATGGCGGGTTAGTGCCTATGCGCAAGCCATTGAACAAGGTGTGAATACCGGCAATGGCCGGTATTCAGTCTAAGGTGTGGCTATCGGGTCATCTCGTAAACTACCCGGACCGTAACGCCCGCCTGCACGAGGCCGGGCTGCACCGGCGTGGAGGCGGCCTGCGCCGCTTCCGCGTTAACGGTGCGCAGGAACGGCATCGGCGGCTGCGATGCGATCGTCTCGCTGATCTCCAGCAAGCGGACGTCCGCATATCCGGCCGCCCGCGCATATTCGAGCGCCTGCGCCCGCGCGGTTTCCATCGCCTGACGCCGTGCCTGGGCACGCGCTGCGGTATCGTCGTCGATAGACCAGTCGGGTCCGCCGAGGTTGGTGGCACCGGCGGCAACGAGCGCGTCGAGCACTTCACCGGTGCGGTCTATCTGGCGCAGCTTCACGCTGACGCGGTTCGAAGCCTGGTAGCCGCGGAAGACCTGGCGGCGGGCGCCTTGATCGTAATCGTACTGCGCGCCGAGGCTGATGCCGGTGGTCTGGATGTCGCGCTCGGCCACGCCGAGTTGCTTGATGCGATCGACCACTCGGTTCATCGCTTCCGCATTCGTCCGCATGGCCTCGACCGCGGTGCCTGCTTCGGTCGTCACACCGGCGCTGACGGTAACGATATCGGGTTCGGCCTCCACGTTCTCCGTGACGTTCAGTTCGACCACCGGGCCGGTAGCCGCAATCTGGATTTCGGCCGCCGATGCCGGCGCGGCGATGACAGCGGCGGCGAGCAGCGGCAGGGTGAGACGTTTCATTCCAGTTTCTCCCGAAAGGATGCGCGGTAGCTGATGGTGCGCGGATTACGCGCCGCTGAACCGGGCGTTCCTTGCGGCGCGTTCAGGTAAGGCCTAGGTGGCGCGGCTCTATGGCGGACGCACCGATCCTCTCCTGGGAAGGCCTGGGCCTGCAGCAAGGCGGGCGCTGGCTTTTCCGCGACCTCGACCTGCACATCGGGCCACGGGACCGGCTGGCGCTGATCGGCCGCAACGGGGCCGGCAAGACCACGCTGTTCAAGCTGATCGCCAACCAGATCGAAGCCGACACGGGCAAGCGCTCGATCCAACCGGGCACGCGCGTGGTGGTCCTCGAACAGGAGCCAGACCTGTCGGGCTGCACGACGCTTATGGACTTCGCGCTGGGCGGCGAAGACGCGCCGCAGCGCTACGAAGTCGAAGCGATCGCCGGCCAGCTCGGCATCGACATGGAGCGGGCTGCGGCAACAGCGAGCGGCGGCGAGCGGCGGCGGGCGCAGATCGCGCGGGCGCTGGCGCAGGAGCCCGATCTGCTGCTGCTCGACGAACCGACCAACCACCTCGACCTCGCGGCGATCGACTGGCTGGAAGGCTGGCTCGGGCGCTACAAAGGCGCCTTCATCGCTATCAGCCACGACCGAACCTTCCTGAAGCGCCTGACGCGCGCCACGCTGTGGCTGGACCGCGGTGCCCTGCGACGCAAGGAAGTCGGCTTTGGCGGCTACGAGGCCTGGGAAGAGGCGGTCTATGCCGAGGAAGCGCGGGCAGCCGAGAAGCTCGACGCCAAGCTGAAGATCGAGGCACACTGGCTGGAACGCGGGGTCACGGCTCGCCGCAAGCGCAACCAGGGCCGGCTGGAAGCGCTGCACCGGATGCGGGCGCAGCGCGCGGCGATGATCGGCAAGGCCGGCACTTCGAAGCTGGCGCTCGAGAGCGACAGCGAAGTGCGAACCAAGTCGGTGATCGTCGCCGAGAACGTGACGAAGAGGTTCGGTGAGCGCACCGTCATCAAGAACTTCACCCTGCGCATCCAGCGCGGCGACCGGATCGGCGTGGTCGGCGCGAACGGTGCGGGCAAGACGACCCTGCTCAAACTGCTCACCGGCGAAATGGCGCCCGACGAAGGGAGCGTCACGCTGGCAAAGACGCTGCAGGGCGTGATGATCGACCAACAGCGCAGCCTGCTGTCCGCCGACAAGAAAGTCCGCGACGTGCTGGCCGAAGGCGGCGACTGGCTGGACGTCCGCGGCGTGAGAAAGCACGTCCAGGCGTACCTCAAGGACTTCCTGTTCGATCCCTCGCTGGTCGATGCGCCGATCGCCTCGCTTTCGGGCGGGGAGCGGTCGCGCCTGTTGCTGGCGCGCGAGTTTGCGCGGAAATCGAACCTGCTGGTGCTGGACGAACCAACCAACGACCTCGACCTCGAGACGCTCGACCTGCTGCAGGAAGTCATTGCCGACTACGACGGCACCGTGCTGATCGTCAGCCACGACCGCGACTTCCTGGATCGGACGGTGACGGTAACGCTCGGACTCGACGGCAGCGGCACGGTCGATATCGTCGCCGGAGGATACGAGGACTGGGAAGCCAAGCGGAAGAAGCCGGTGGCGGCGAAAGCCAAGGCGCCCCCCTCCGCTGGCAGCGCAACGCCGGCGGATGGACCAGCTCCTGCGCCGGCACGCAAGCCGGAAGGCAAGGTCAAGCTCTCCTACAAGGATCAGCGCGATTACGACCTGCTGCCGGCGCGCATCGAGGAACTGGAGGCGGAAATCACCAAAGGCGAGCATGCGCTGTCCGATCCGGAACTCTACAGCCGCGATCCCGATCAGTTCGCCCGCTACACCGAGCGGCTCGACAAGCTGCGGGCGGAGAAGGACGCGGCAGAGGAACGCTGGCTGGCGCTGGCGGAGATGGTGGAGGGATAATCCTCCCCAGCGGGCCGGGTGAGGATCAAAGTTCACACCCGCCTGACAATGTTGACACTACGTTGGGACAAAACCGCCTTCACCCTATCCGGTAAAAGTCTGCCACCCGGTCCAGCGCCAGTTTGAGCACGAGCTTGCCGCTGCGGCTCGGCCATTGCAGCGCCTTTTCAGCGGCGGGCAGTGTCTCGCAGGCGCAGACCACGCGCCACAGAATGTCCTGCAGGCCCTTCCCCGCCGCGGCGAGCGCGCCGTCGAACCGTTGGCGGGCGGCGATCTGCCGTTCGGTGGGCGCCAAGCCCAAGCTCGTTTCGCGAACCCGCACCGGCTCCCACCGCATCGTTACCGAGGGGCCAAGCTGAGCCTGCTCGTAATCACTCCGCAGCCGCTCTCCGGCATCGAACAGCCGCTCGTCGAGATGACCGTGGGCGTGCAGCCAGCCCAGCGGCGATTCGGCAAGGTTGACGGTGACGCTGCGGCGCTTGCGCGAAACGCCCGAAGCGCGGCGCGGGCCTTCCGGGGTCAGCTCCCGTTCGACGAGGTGGCGCTGCATGGGCGAATCTCCTTCACGAATCGAAAAGAACCTCTTGCCAAAAGAGGAGGGCTGTAGGAAAACGAAAAACCGATTTGGTTAGACAAGGAATGGCCGTGATCAACCGCATCCGCGATATCCGCAAGCAGACGGGAATGACTCTGGCCGAAGTGGCCGCCGCTTGCGATCCGCCGACGACCGCGCAGACGATCGGCCGGCTCGAGACGGGGATGCGCAACCTCTCGCTCACCTGGATGAACCGCATTGCCGCGGCGCTGGGGGTCGATCCAGA
>JAJUJV010000180.1 GCA_029265155.1 Altererythrobacter sp.
CGCCTCGCCGCGTTGCGCGAGCTGTGGAGCGGCGGTGAATATGGCCGGATGGTGCTCACCGCCTATGCTGCGGCGCGGCTGCCGGTCAGCGAGGATCTGCTGGACGATGCGCCGCGGATTATCGCCTCGATGCTGGCTGCCGGGCTCGACCGGAACGCGCTGCGTTGGGGATCCGCCGTCCCGGAAGGCAGCGAAGCCTGGGCGCTGCTCGCACTGGCCCAGCCAGAGCGCAGCACACAGGTCAGCGGCGGTGCCGTGCAGGCATTCATCGGCGAAGACAGCAGCGCCGATCAGCGCAAGTCGCGCTTCTTGGTCGCGGGCCTCGCCGGCCTTGGTCGCCTCGACATGGGCACGGCAAGCGGCCTTGCGGAACGTCTGGGAGTAACACTGGAACGCGAAAGTCCTTGGAGCCGCCAGATCGATCGCGCCTCTGAACTAGGAAATCCGACGCTCGTGGCGCTTCTGACCGGGCTTGGCATGCAAGGTTCCGGTTGGGACAAGATGACGGCGCGCCAGCTTTTCCACATCGTCCGCGCGCTCAATACAGTGGGTCTGGACGCTGAAGCCCGGATGATTGCGGCTGAGGCCGTCGCGCGAGCTTGACGATCTCCCGCAGCGCTTGCGGTATGGCAGGGGCGGGCCAGATGATCCTATGATCTGGGACGATTTGCCCGCTTCAGGAAAGGACGCCGCCGCGTGAGCGCGATTGAGGATTTCCTCGCGATGCTTGCGGCGGAACGCGGTGCGGCGGCCAACACGCTGGCTGCCTATCGCCGCGATCTCGAGGGGGCGGAACGGACGATCGGCGATCTGGCCGGCGCAGATCGCAGGGTTCTGGAGCGGCTGGGGCGTGCCTGGGCGACGCTGGCGCCTTCGACCGTTGCGCGCAAATCCTCGGCCCTGCGCCAGTTCTACGGCTTCCTGATCGACGAGGGGGTGCGGCAGGACGACCCATCCCCCGCGCTGCCGCGTCCGTCTCCGCGCCGGCCGCTGCCGAAAATCCTTTCGCATGGCGAAGTGGAGGCGCTGTTCGCGCGGGCCGAGCTTGAGGCGGAAGGCGACAGGCCTGCACCGGTTCGTCTGCTGACGCTGATCGAGCTGCTTTACGGCTCGGGGTTGCGCGCGACCGAACTGGTCTCGCTGCCGCTTTCCGCAGTGCCGCGCGACGCGCCGTTCCTGACCGTCACCGGAAAGGGTTCGCAACAGCGGATGGTGCCGGTATCGGGACGCGCCCGACACGCGCTGTCGCGTTGGCTGGACGTCAGGCCGGACGAAGGACGCTTCCTGTTCCCCTCCCGCGGCAAGCACCTGACCCGCGTGCGCCTGTTCCAGCTGATCAAGGATTTGGCAGCGCGAGCCGGGCTAGACCCGGCCAAGGTCAGCCCGCACGTGCTGCGCCACGCGTTCGCCACCCACTTGCTCGAAGGCGGAGCGGACTTGCGCGTGCTGCAGACGCTGCTCGGCCACGCCGACATCGCCACAACGCAGATCTATACCCACGTCGACGCCGCCCGCCTCGTCGCACTGGTCAACGAGCGGCATCCTCTTGCGAGCGGCGGGTCGGCGCCCTATCGCACCCGGCGATGATCTCTTACCTCGAATTTGAAAAGCCCGTCGCCGAGCTGGATGGCCGCATCGCCGAGCTGCGGGCCGCTTCCGAAGGCGACGACGTCGATATCTCCAGCGAGCTGGAGCGGCTGGAACAGAAGAGTGCCGAATTGCTCGCCGCGACCTATTCATCGCTGACCCCGTGGCAGAAGACGCAGGTCGCGCGGCATCCGGCTCGCCCCCACTTCCGCGACTATGTCGCCATGGCGTTCGACGAGTTCATACCGCTGGGCGGCGATCGGCTGTTCGGTGACGACCTCGCCATCATGGGCGGTCTCGCCAGCCTCGGTGGCCGCAAGGTCATGCTGATCGGGCATGAGAAGGGCAACGATACCCAGAGCCGGCTCCAGCACAATTTCGGCATGGGCAAGCCCGAAGGCTACCGCAAGGCGGTGCGTCTGATGGAATTGGCGGATCGCTTTAATCTGCCAGTGGTGACACTGGTCGATACGTCCGGTGCCTTTCCCGGCGTCGAAGCCGAAGAGCGTGGTCAGGCCGAAGCCATTGCCCGTTCGACCGAGGCGTGTCTGGCACTCGAAGTCCCGATGGTGGCGGCGATCGTCGGCGAGGGGGGCTCGGGCGGCGCGGTGGCGCTCGCCAGTGCCGAGCGGGTGCTGATGCTCGAGCACGCGGTCTATTCGGTCATCTCACCCGAAGGTTGCGCTTCGATCCTGTGGCGCACCGCGGAAAAGGCGCCTCTGGCGGCCGAGGCAATGAAGATGACCGCGCAGGATCTGGCCGAGCTGGGCGTTATCGACCGAATTGTGACGGAGCCGGTCGGTGGCGCGCATCGCGATCCGAAGACGGCGGCCGAAGCTCTCGGCGCGGCAATCGGGGAAGAGCTGGACGCGCTGGTGGGACAGCCCGGAGAGCAACTTCGCCGTCAGCGCGAAGAACGCTTTCTCGCCATCGGCAACGCCGCGGCGGCCACCATCAGCCAGCGCTGAGCGGGAACGCGACCTCAATGCACGGGTTTTGACGGCGTGATGCCTCGAGCGGCCGGCGGAGAGCCGTGGCCGCCGTAACAGGCGTTGAAGGAGCTATTCGAATGCCCGTTACCCCTACTGCTCGCGTAAGCCGGGCAACACTGAGTGCGATCGCGGCGTGCGCGCTCGCCAGTTGCGCTACGGTCGGTGACACGGCTTCCGCCCAATCGGCGGGAGCGCCGATCTCCGCGGCAGAGGCACAGCAAGGGGCGCAGTACCACCAGCAGCTTCTGAGCGAATTCGGCGGCGCCATGTCCGGGTCCCACGCGGCTTATGTCGAGCAGGTCGGGAAGAACATTGCGGTCCAATCGGGCCTGGCCAACTCGCAGTCGGCCTTTACCGTCACCTTGCTCAACAGCTCTGTGGACAACGCTTTCGCGGTGCCTGGCGGCTATGTCTACGTGACGCGGCAGCTCGTGTCGCTGATGAACAACGAGGCTGAGCTCGCAGCCGTGTTGGGACACGAGGTCGGTCACGTTGCCGCGCGCCACTCGGTGGCTCGGCAGCAGCGGGCGACGCGCAATAGCGTGCTCGGCGCTCTCGGGTCCATTCTCTCTGGGGTGTTGCTCGGTAACAGCGGCCTAGGACAACTCGGCCAGCAGATATTCTCGGCTGCGCCGCAGCTTCTGACAGCGCAGTATTCGCGCCGCCAGGAAACCGAGGCCGACAATCTCGGCATCGGCTATCTGCGCAGCGCTGGCTATGATCCGCGGGCGATGGCGACGCTGCTGCAGAGCCTTGCCGCGCAGACTTCGCTCGACGCCGCGCTCCAGGGCCGCAACGCCTCAATTCCCGCCTGGGCCTCGACTCACCCCGATCCGGCCAGCCGGGTGCGGGCTGCGCTGTCGCAGGCGGGCAATGCCACCGGTGTCACCAATCGCGATACTTTCCTCACCCGCGTCGACGGGCTGCTTTACGGCGACGACCCGCGGCAGGGGATCGTTGAAGGGCAGACCTTCATCCATCCCGACTTACGGCTGACCTTCACTGTTCCGAACGGCTTCTACATGGTCAACGGCACCCGCGCCGTTTCGATCAATGGCCAGAGCGGCCAGGCCCAAATGACGACCGGTCCGTACAG
>JAJUJV010000051.1 GCA_029265155.1 Altererythrobacter sp.
CGTCTTCTGTGGATGGCTCCCGCGTTGCAAGGGTGATTTGATGTTGTGACGTTGGTCGGGTGCAGTCTTCTGTCCGGCCTGTTGATGCGGTCGGTGTCTGACCGCTGGCCCTGATGGTATCCGCGAACCAGGTCCCACTCTGCTTTGCGGGCTGTGGCGCCCACGACATTTGACGGGTTGTCCCGGCTCCCGGTCTGACCGGTGCGCCATCACATCTCTTCGTCCTCGCAACCTCGTGAAGCTGTTCTCCTTGAGGGCTACGCGGTCATGCAGCCGGGGTGGCCGTTGGCGAGCGATAGGTGCCGCCGCGTGTCATGATCGCCCATGCCACTCGGGCTGTCCGGTTGGCTGCGGCGACGGTTACGAGCCGCGTCGGCTTGCGCTGGAGCAGCGCCGGCAGCCTCGGATCGACCGACTCTGGCTTGGCTCTGGCGCGGCGGATGAGCGAGGTCATGCCAACCACCAACAGCCGGCGCAGATAGCGATCGCCCATGCGCGAGATCCGACCAAGCCGCTCCTTGCCTCCACTGCAGTTCTGCAGCGGCGTCAGGCCAAGCGAGGCTGCGAATTGCCGGCCGGAGCGGAACCGCTCGGGCTCGATCACCGAAGCCGCGAGTGCGGTCGCGGAGATCACGCCCACGCCGGGGATCGTCGCCAGCCGCTGTGACAGGTCGCTTGAGCGATGCCAGGCGAGTAGTTCCTTCTCAAGCTTCGCCAGCTGCACCTGCAGGGCGGCGATCTGATCGGCGAGGCCGGTCACCACACGCTGCGCGAGCGCGGGCACCTCCGGCGCCTCGCCAGCAACGAGCCGACGAGCCAGATCCAGCGCATGATGCAGGCCTCGCGCCATCTCGATCCCGAACTCCGCCAACAGGCCACGGACCATGTTCACCAGCTGCGTGCGCTGCTTGACCAGCAGGTCGCGCGTCCGGTGCAGCGCCAGCGCCGCCTGCTGCTCACCTGACTTCACCGGCACGAAGCGCATGCTCGGGCGCTGTACCGCCTCGCAGATCGCCTCCGCGTCGGCAGCATCGGTCTTGCCGCGCTTTACGTACGGCTTGACGTAAGCCGGTGGCATCAGCCGAACCTGATGTCCCGCCTTCGTCAGCTCGCGCGCCCAGTGATGCGACGTGCCGCACGCCTCCATGCCCACCAGGCACGGCGGCAGCTTGGCGAAGAACGGCAACACCTGCGCTCGCCGGAGCGTCTTGCGAACAACAGGCTCACCAGCCGCGTCGACAGCATGAACCTGAAAAATGCTCTTGGCCAAGTCGAGGCCGATCGTGGTAATCTCCATGTGGGTGGCTCCTTCTCGTGGACGCTTCGACAGCAACCACACTTTGGCACTCAGATGCCGTGAGCGGGAGCCATCCACCCCATCTGCTTTCTGTGGCGTAGCCCGCACCCCGCATGGCGATCAAAACGGCGACCGCCGCCAATGTATCCAGTCCTACTCCCGCAGGATATACCATGGTGACGGAACGTTGGTCGTCACCAATGGAGGTTACCGATGACCAAGATGCCTGCCCTCTTCGTCGGCCACGGCAGCCCGATGAACACGCTGCAGGACAACGGCTACACCGTAGCCTGGGCGGCGTTCGGCCGGCACCTGCCGCGGCCGAAGGCAGTGCTGGTCATCTCCGCGCATTGGTACTTCGGCGCCACGGCGATAACCGCGATGCCGCGTCCGCGGACCATCCACGATTTCTACGGCTTCCCGGAAGAGCTCTTCGCCTTCGACTATCCCGCGCCCGGCGATCCCGAACTGGCACGAGAGATCGTCGAACTGGTGCGACCGCGCTGGGTCGGTCTCGATCGCGATCAATGGGGGCTCGACCACGGCACCTGGTCGGTGCTCGCCCACGTCTATCCAGACGCCGACATTCCGGTGCTGCAACTGTCGATCAACGCCCTACGGCCGCTGGATTATCATCTCGACCTCGCCGCCAGCCTGGCGCCGCTGCGCGAGCGAGGGGTGATGATCCTGGCCAGCGGCAATGTCGTGCACAACTTGCGCGCGGTGGTGTGGAACCGCCCGGACATGGGCTTCGACTGGTCGCATCGGTTCGACGATGCCGCAATCGAGATCATGGCCGACCAGCCGGGCGAAGTGCTGCGGCTCCAGGAGCATCCGGACTACAACAAGGCTGTGCCCACGCCCGATCACTTCATTCCGCTACTTTACCTGGCCGGCCTTGCCGCGGCTGCAGGGGAACCAGCAGAACCCCTGGTGCGCGGCCATGCGCTCGGGTCGATCTCGATGACCTGCTACGGCCTCGGCGCGGAAGGTATCCTGCGGCGCGAGCCCGAATGCGCGGCGCGCCTGCCCGAGCATGTGCCGCCGGACCAGACCAACACCTGAGGGTTAGCCGCCTCTCAGGAGCTGCACGCCCCAGTCGCGCTCGAACAGGTAGAGCAGCACGCGCGCCGCTTCTCCCCGGGGGCTGGCGAGGCCCCCGTCGCGCTCGATCAGCAGCCGGGCATCGTCGTGCGCAACAGGCAACAGGCGCTGGATCTGTTCGAGGTCGGCGATCCGGAACGGGGCGTCGCCCGATTGCCGCGTACCGAGCAGTTCGCCGCCACCGCGCAGGCGTAAATCCTCTTCAGCCAAGCGAAAACCGTCCTGCGTTTCGCGCATCAGCGCCAGGCGTTCGCGCCCGACTTCGCTCAGCGCTTCGCCCCGCAGCAGCAGGCATACGGACTTCTCCGAGCCCCGCCCGACCCGGCCGCGGAGCTGGTGAAGCTGGGCGAGGCCGAACCGCTCTGCCTGCTCGATCACCATCAGCGTGGCGTTGGGTACATCGACGCCAACCTCGATGACCGTAGTGGCGACGAGCAGCTTAGCCTCTCCGCGGGCAAAGCGCTCCATGGCCGCATCCTTGAGTTCGGGCTTGAGCTGGCCGTGGACGAGCACGACATTGTCACCGAAGCGGGCTTTCAGCGCCGCATAACGCGCTTCGGCAGCAGCGAGGTCGTCGCGCTCCTGTTCGCCTTCGCGCACCATGGGGCACACCCAGTAAGCCTGCTGACCCGTCTCGAGGTGGCGCGCGATGCCATCCACGACATCGCTCAAGCGGTCGATGGCGATGACACGAGTGTCGATCGCCTGCCGTCCCGGCGGCAGCTCGTCGAGCCGGCTGACTTCCATCTCGCCGTACTGCGCCAGTGTCAGCGTGCGCGGGATCGGGGTTGCGGTCATGGCGAGGCAATGCGGCGTGACCCGCCCTTTCCGGGTCAGCATCAGCCGCTGACCGACGCCGAAGCGATGCTGCTCGTCGATCACGACGAGGCCGAGGTTGCGATAGCTCACCGTCTCCTGAAAGATCGCATGCGTACCGACGATGATGTCGATGCTGCCATCGAGCAGACCCATCAGGATCGATTCTCGCGCCCTCCCCTTGTCGCGACCGGTAAGCAGCGCGACGGTGACACCGGTCGGCGCGGCCATGTCGCGCAACGTCTGGTAATGCTGCCGGGCAAGGATCTCGGTTGGCGCGAGCATCGCAGCCTGCGCTCCGGCTTCGACTGCGATCAGCATCGCTTCCAGCGCGACGACCGTCTTACCCGATCCGACATCGCCCTGGAGCAACCGCAGCATCGGCGCTTCCTGCGCCACATCCCCTTCGATCTCGCGGATCGAGCGGGTCTGCGCACCGGTGAGGGGGAACGGCAGCGAAAGCTTGGCCCTAAGACGTCCGTCACCGCGCAGGGCCTGGCCTCGCCGCTTGCGGTTGTCGGCACGGACCAGCATCAGCGCGAGACTGTTGGCGAGCAACTCGTCGTAAGCGAGCCGGTCGCGCGCGGCCGCACTTTCGCCGCGGTGGACCAGCCTCAAAGCTTCGCGCCAATCCGCCCAGTCGTGCCGAGCCAGCACGCCCGGCTCGATCCACTCCGGCAGCTCGGGCGCGCGGTCCAACGCCTGCTGCGCCAAATGAGCGACTTTCGGCTGCGTCAGCCCTTCGGCCAGAGGGTAGACCGGCTCTACTAGGTGGCCCATCAGCCCGGCGCTATCCTCAGCGACATGATCAGGGTGCACGATCTGCAGCCACTGGTCGTATTGCTCAAGCTTGCCCGCAATCCAGCGTTTCTCGCCTACCGGGAACAGCTTCCTTGCGGTGTAGGAAGCCTTGCCGAAGTACACGAGGGCGCAGACGTTACCTTTGACGTCCTGCGCAATGACTCGATGCGGCGCGCGGCTCGACGGACTGGCGCGGTGCTCCATCACCGTGAGTCCCACCACGACGTTCTCACCCACCGTCGCCTCGTCCAGGTCGGTGACGGCATGCCGGCGCACGAAGCGGTCGGGCAAGTGGTAGGCGATGTCCTTGACCCGCGTCAGCCCCAGCTTCTCGAGCGGTTTTCGCAGCTTGGGCCCGACACCTTCTAGGCTCTCGCTATCCGCGAACAAAGTGTTGAGGGTCTCCGGACGCATCAGGGGAGACCTAACGTGCCGAATGGGCTTTGTCAGCGCGGGAACTCGCGCCTCGTTCACGACTTGTCTCGGCAAGGGCGCTCAAGCCTGCTTCAGGAAGGACACCCCCATGGCCAAAGAAGAGTTCACCGACGCGATCATGCTGCTCAAGCACGATCACCGGACGGTCGAGGATTTGTTCAGCAAGTTTCAGAAGGCCCAGGACAAGAACAAGCAGTGGGAGCTCGCCCAGCAGATCTGCAACGAGCTGAAGATCCACTCGATGATCGAGGAGGAGATCTTCTACCCAGAGACGAAGGATGCCGTGGAGGAAGACCTCTACCTGGAATCCTATGTCGAGCATGACGGCGCCAAGGTCCTAATCAACGACATCATGGCCAATGGCCCTGAAGATGAGTTCTTCGAAGCGAAGGTGACGGTCCTGTGCGAGGAGATCAGCCATCACGTGGAGGAGGAGGAGAAGCCGAAAGAAGGGTATTTCGCGCAGGTGCGCGAGAGCGACATCGATCTTAAGGAAATGCGTGACCGGCTGATGGCGCGTAAGGAAGAACTGCTCGCGCTGGCCGAAAGCGAAGGTCTACCTCCGGCGAAGATGAAGGCCGTGCAAGTCTAGCTCCGAAGCCGCAGCTCACCGCTTGCACATGCCTGCGCGATAGGGAACAGGCCGTTCAATGAGCGACCTTTCCATTCGCCTCGCCCGGGCGCGCTTCCGGGCTTGGCACCGCGGCACGCGTGAAGCCGACCTGATGATCGGCGGCTTCTTCGATCACCACCACACACATTGGAACGCGGCGGATCTTGCCTGGTTCGAAGCGCTGTTGGATGAAGACGACGTCGACATCATGGCTTGGGCGATGCAGCGGCAGCCAGCGCCGCAGAAATTCGCCGGACCGCAGCTCCAAGCTCTTGAAAAACTTGACTACGTTCCCAGGTAGCGAAAGGTTCGAGACGGGTCTTCCCCCTTTGACCCTGCCACCCGGACCGCCCGCCCTTCCAGACCAGCGCGGGCGGGCTTATGGCCTGCCGCGGAACTCACCTTCACGCGAAAGCTTGAACTCCCGAATGCCGGATCTCTCCCGAATTATCGACGCTGCTCGGCCGCTGTCGCTTACCTCAGTGCCGCGCGGGGCGCAGCCTCTGCTGATGGCGGACCTCACGCGTGCGGCAAAAGGCCGGGCCGTTTTTGTCGCGCCCGACGAACAGACGATGCGCGCCATCACCGACGCCGCGCGCTGGTTCGCGCCCGAGCTGCAAGTCATCGAGTTTCCGGCGTGGGACTGTCTACCCTACGACCGCGCAAGCCCGGCTCTGTCGGTGGGGTCGCGCCGCCTTTCTGCCTTGCATCAACTGCAAAACGGCAAGACCAGCGCGCAGCTTCTGGTCACGACCGTCAACGCGGCGTTGCAGCGTGTTCTGACGCCGTTCCGTATCCGCGAAGCGGTGCGCGAGCTAAAACCGGGGATGCGGATCGGCTACGAAAGTCTGACCGCGCTGCTGCAGCGCCAAGGCTACACTCGTACCGAGACGGTCATCGACACCGGCGAATTCGCCGTGCGCGGCTCGATCTTCGACGTGTTCCCTGCTGGCCTCGATCAGGGGTTGCGCCTCGACTTCTTCGGCGACGAGCTCGAATCGCTGCGCCTGTTCGACCCCAACACTCAGCGGACCACAGGCACGATCGACGGGCACCTGCTGCTGCCTGCCAGCGAAGCGCTGCTGGATGAAGATACGGTAAAACGCTTCCGCAGCCGCTACCGCGAGTTTTTCGGCGCCCATGCAACCCAGGACCCCCTCTACCAGGCGATCAGCGATGGTCGCCGACTTGCCGGCATGGAGCACTGGCTGCCGCTGTTCGAAGACCGGCTCTCTACGCTGTTCGACCATCTCGGCGGCGACGACCTGGTCGTCATCGACTCTACCGCGATCGGCGCGGGTGAAGATAGGTTATCGGACATCGAGGATTATTACCGGCAGCGCGGCGAAACGACGGGCCAGGCCGCCGGCAGCTATCGCCCTCTGCGACCCGACGCTCTCTACCTCTCGCGGAACGAATGGGAGAAGGAACTCGGTGAGCGGCCAATTCACCGCTCGGTGATCTTCGCCGAGCCGGAGAGCCAGAAAGCGGTCGACTTCGGCTTCCGCTCCGCGCGCGATTTCACGCCCGAGCGCTCGCGCGGCGACAACGTCTACGAAGCGGCCGCGGCGCACTTCAAGGCGGTGGGGAAGGCCGGCAAGCGGCCGCTGTTCGCCGCCTACTCCGAAGGGTCGCGCAGCCGGATCGCTTCAATCCTGGGGGAAGCCGGCACGACGCTCAAAATGGCCGGCAGCTGGCAAGATGCGCTGGGATTGTCGGCCAAAGGCGCGGCCGTGGCGATGGTCCTGCCGCTCGACACCGGCTTTGCCAACGAAGAGCTGGAGCTGATCACCGAACAGGACCTGCTCGGCGATCGTCTTGTTCGTCGTCGCAAGCGCAAGAAGGATTCCGACGCCTTCCTGGCCGAGTTGTCCGCGCTCAACCGCGGCGACCTTGTGGTCCACTTCGATCACGGCATCGGCAAGTATCTGGGACTGGAGCCGATTACCGTTGGAGAGAGCCAGCACGACTGCGTGATGCTGGAGTACCACGGCGGCGACAAGCTCTACATCCCGGTCGAGAACATCGACGTTCTCAGCCGCTACGGCAGCAGCGAGGAAGCCGTCACGCTGGACCGCCTGGGCGGCGAAGCCTGGCAGAAGCGCCGGGCGCGGCTCAAGGAGCGTATTCGCGAGATCGCCAACGAGCTGCTCCGCACCGCCGCCGCCCGCGCGTTGCGCAAGGCGCCGGTGCTCGAGCCCGATGAGAGCGCCTTCAACCAGTTCGTCGAACGCTTCCCGTGGGAAGAAACCGACGATCAGGAGCAGGCGATCGAGGATGTGCTCAAGGACCTCGCCGAAGGTACGCCGATGGACCGTCTGGTCTGCGGCGATGTTGGCTTTGGAAAGACCGAGGTCGCGCTACGCGCTGCGTTCGTTGCGGCCATGCAAGGCCAGCAAGTGGCGGTGGTTGCGCCCACCACCCTGCTCGCCCGCCAGCACTATCAAGGCTTCGTCGAGCGCTTCGGCGGCTTTCCGCTAAAAGTCGGCCGTCTTTCCCGACTTGTCCCTGCTAAGGAAATGAAGGCGACCCGCGATGCTTTGGCCGATGGCACCATGGACGTGGTTGTCGGCACGCACGCGATCCTGTCCAAGACCACCAAGTTCAAGCGCCTCGGCCTGGTGATTGTCGACGAAGAGCAGCGCTTCGGCGTCAATCATAAGGAAGCGCTGAAGCAGCTTCGCGCGGACGTGCACGTTCTTACCCTCACGGCGACACCGATCCCCCGTACCCTGCAGATGGCGATGAGCGGTCTGCGCGAACTCTCCACCATCCAAACGCCGCCCGTGGATCGACTCGCGGTGCGCACTTACGTGATGGAGTGGGACGACATGGTGATGCGCGAGGCACTGCTGCGCGAGCATCACCGCGGCGGCCAGAGCTTCATCGTCGTGCCGCGCATCTCCGACATGGAGGAAGTGACCGACTGGCTCCGCAAGTTCGTGCCGGAGATCAAGTTCGTCACCGCGCACGGCCAGATGACCCCGACGGAAGTCGAGGAACGGATGAGCGCGTTCTACGAGAAAAAGTACGATGTTCTTCTATCGACGACGATCGTCGAAAGCGGGCTCGACATTCCGAGCGCCAACACGATCATCATCCACCGCGCCGATCGCTTCGGGCTGGCCCAGCTCTACCAGCTGCGCGGCCGGGTGGGACGGGCCAAGCTGCGCGCCTATGCGTACCTGACGACTCCGAAGGATACGGCGCTAAGCGAAGTGGCCGAGAAGCGCCTCAAGGTGCTGGGAGATCTCGACAGTCTCGGCGCCGGGTTCCAGCTCGCCAGCCACGATCTCGACATCCGCGGTGCCGGCAACCTGCTCGGAGACGAGCAATCGGGCCACATCCGCGAAGTCGGCTTCGAGCTGTACCAATCGATGCTCGAAGATGCGATCCTCGCGGCCAAGGCCGGTGATGCCGGCCTCGAGCCCGATGCACGCGAAGGCCTGAGCCCACAGATCACCGTCGATGCCCCGATCATGATCCCGGACGACTACGTCCCCGATCTCGCCGTCCGGATGGCGCTCTATCGCCGTCTCAACGACGCGAAGGACAAGGGGGAGATCGAATCGATGGCGGCCGAGATGATCGACCGGTTCGGCCCGCTGCCCGATGCCACCGCCAATCTCGTCAAGCTGATCGAGATCAAGCACCAGGCAATCGAAGCGTGCATCGCCAAGATCGACGTCGGCGCGCGCGGCACGCTCGTGACCTTCCACAACGACGACTTCCCGGACCCGGTCGGGCTAATCGGCTATGTCGAGCGCCTGAAAGGCACCGCCAAGCTGCGGCCCGACAACAAGCTGGTCATCAACCGAGCGTGGAATAGCCCCGAGAGCCGGCTCAACGGCCTGCTCCAACTCACCAAGGGCCTCAGCGGGATCGTGCGGAAGGCGGAGAAGCGGGAGAAAGTCGCCGCCTAGACGCGGCTAGACGCCGATCAATCGGACGAACTGCTCCGCCGGCATCGGCTCGGCGCCGAGGTAGCCCTGCCACATCGCGCAACCCTCGCGCGCGACCGCCTGTCGCTGCGCCGCGTGCTCGATTCCCTCGGCGACGACTTTCAGCCCCAGAGCGCGCGCCATTGCCAGGATGCCGCGCACCACCGCCAGGTCCCGGTCGTTCTCGGCAATGCCTTCGACCATGCTGCGATCGAGCTTCAGGTAGTCGATCGGCAGCCGCTTCAGATAATCGAAATTGCAGAAGCCGGCGCCGAAATCGTCAAGCGCGATGCTAACGCCCAGCGCAGCGAGCTGGTGCAGACGTTCGGCGGTGCGCGAGAGGTCGGACAGGAGGACCTGCTCGGTGATCTCCAGCGTTAGATGCTCGGGCGGAAATCCGGCATCGACGAGCGCACTGCCGAGAACCTGCGCGAAATCCCCAGCCTCGACATCCGCGGCGGTGACGTTGAGCGACAAGCGCAGCGGAACCGGCCAGTTGCCTGCAGTGCTTAGCGCTGCGCGGGCGACATGATGCGACAGTCGTTCCACCAATTGAGCCTCGCGGGCGATCTCGAACAAGGCCTCGCCGCCGATGCGGCCCCGCACCGGATGGTTCCAGCGCGCCAAGGCCTCCGCCCCAACTAACCGGCTGTCACTGCAGGCGAACTGCGGCTGAAACAGGATGCCGATTTCCTCCCGCTCAAGCGCGCGGCACAAATCCATGGCCATCGCGGACGGCTTGGGACGGCGGCGGTCGGAACGGCGCCGTTCTCCGGGCGCTTCGATGACTTGCATGGCGCCGCTTTGGCCGATCGACGCTCAGCCGTCTCGCCTCTCCCGCCGCGCGTTGCAATTCGGGACGGCGCCCAATAGGCTCGACAGCATGACCAAGGGGGGCCCCAGCAATTCCTTCGAGCGGCTTGCGCTTCTCGCCTCGCCGACCGAGCGCGCGCAGGAAGCAGCAGAAGCACTGGCCGACTGCGCAGACTGGGTGCCGTTGGAAGAAGCGGACGCCACCGTCGTGCTCGGCGGGGACGGCTTCATGCTCGATGCGATGCACAAGATGATCGACAACGGCCGCCTCGTCCCGGTCTATGGCCTCAATCTCGGCACCATCGGCTTCCTGATGAACCGCTACACCAAGGGTTGTCGGCCGATCGAGCGGATAGCCAAGGCCCGTCCGATCGCGGTCTCGCCGCTGCGCATGGAGGCCGTCACCCAGGATGGGCGGACCGAGTGCTTCCACGCGATCAACGAAGTGTCGCTGCTGCGCGAAACGCGCCAGACCGCGAAGATTGAAATCAGCGTCAACGAGCGGGTGCGGATTGCCGAATTAGCCGCTGACGGCGTGCTGCTTTCGACCCCTGTCGGCTCAACCGCCTACAACTATTCGGCCAACGGCCCGATTTTGCCGCTCGATTCGCGGATGCTGGCGCTAACGCCGATCAGCCCGTTTCGGCCCCGGCGCTGGCGCGGCGCAGTGCTCCCCGATCGCAGCCGCGTGACTTTCCGGGTGATCGAGCCTCACAAGCGGCCCGTTTCGGCTGTGGCCGACCAGAAGGAGCTGCGCGACGTCGCCGAAGTGCGCCTGCAGATCGACCGCAGCCGCGAATTGACGCTGTTGTTCGACCCCGGCCACGCCCTCGACGACCGCATCGTCGCCGAACAATTCGCATCCTGATGCCAGAGCCACTTCAGGGGCTTGTCAAACCCGATGGCCCTCCATATACGCCGCGCCTGCCCATCGGGCTGCTCCCCGATAGCTCAGCGGTAGAGTAGGTGACTGTTAATCACTTGGTCGTTGGTTCGAATCCAACTCGGGGAGCCACTTTCAGCTAATTTCCAAAGCCCGTCGCGAGCCTGGTATGTGCTGACACCCGACGCCGGTCGTGGCACCGGTCGCTAAATCGCAGGGCGGCGCCCGCCGGGCAACTTACACCCCGCGGCCGATCGGCTTACCGTCCTCCGAGGTTACTTGCAGCACCACGCCGCCCGGTCCGCCGTCGCGCAGCGGGTTGATCGTCACGGCTATCCGCTGCCCTGCCTTGAGCGTCGTCGGCCGCCATCCGCGCGCGTACAGATACATCGGCGCGCCCATCTCCAGGCGCCATTCGATATCGCGCCCCGCCTCGTCCTCAGCGACGATGTGGATGTAGGCATGCGGGTTGGTCCATTGGAATGCCCTGACCGTGCCGGTGACGGTCACCTTGCTGCTGCTGTCGAACATCGTCAGGCTGTGATGCGCAACGGCGAAGGGGCTCACTAACGCCAAAGCCAGTGCGCCTCCGCAAGCACTCCACCGCTTCATCGATTCTCCTCCCGGCGCGCGGTACTACTCGTGACGCAGTGCCTCGATCGGATCGAGGTTGGAAGCGCGCCGCGCCGGGAAATAGCCGAAGATGATCCCGATCAACGCCGAGATCGCGAAACTCAGTATGTTGATGAACGGGTCGAACACATACGGCACGCCGAGCAAGCTGGAGAGGCCGAGCGATAACGCGAAGCCGAACAGAATCCCCACCAGTCCGCCGAAGCAACACAACACGACGGCTTCGGTCAGGAACTGCATACGCACTTCACGCGCCAGCGCGCCGATGGCGAGGCGTATGCCGATCTCGCGTGTGCGTTCGGTCACCGATACCAGCATGATGTTCATGATTCCGACACCGCCGACGACCAGGCTTATGGCGGCAATCGCCGCGACCATGATCGTCATCGTGCCGACGGTGCTGGCAACGGTTTCGTTGATCTCTGCGGTGTCGACGATGTCGAAATCGTTCGCCTGACCCTCGAGCAGGACGCGGCGCTCGCGCAACAGGCTGACAAGTGCGTGGGACATCGCCGTGCTCGAATAAGAAGGGTCGTAGGCCACGACCATGTAGCCGATGTCGTCGTTGCCGGTGAACCGGCGCTGCACGTTGGTCAACGGCATGAAAATCGCGTTGTCGTCATCGCTGCCGCCGACCGCACCGCGCGTGGCGAAGACGCCGATCACCTGACACGACACGTTGTTGAGCCGCATATGCTCGCCCACCGGGCTTTGGCTGGCGAGAAAGATTTCGTCGCGCACAGTCGGGCCGATGATGCAGACGTTGGCGCCCGACTGTTGCTCGCGCTCGCTGAAGCGACGGCCCTCGTCGAGCTTAATGCCGCGCGCGTCGAAGAATTCGTTGTTCACGCCTTCGACCTTGGATCGCCAATTCTGGCCGTTGTGGATCGCGGTCACTTGGCTTTCGACCTGGCCGGCGACGAAATTCACGCCCGCAACTTGTTCGCGCACCGCCTCGACATCGCGTTCGTCGAACGGACGCAACTGGTCGCGGTCGCCCTGGACGGGGAAGACGATGAACATGTTCGAGCCGAGCGAACTGATCTGTTCCTCGATATCGGCGGTCACACCGCGGCCGAGAGTGACCATCGTGATCACCGCCGCGACGCCGATAATGATGCCCAGCGTGGTCAGAAAGCTGCGCAGGATGTGCCGCCGGATCTCACGGAAGGCGAGGAGCAGGGTCGTGCCGAACATCTGGCCGCGCCCACCGGCTCGCGTTGATGATGGTCGCGCTCGATCCTCTCGACCAGTCCGTCCTTGAAGTGCACGACCGTCTTGGCGAAGGCTGCCATTTCGGGCTCGTGCGTGACCATCAGGATCGTTATTCCCGTCGCGTTGAGCTCCGCCAGGAACTCCATGATCTCGACCGAGCGCTCCGAGTCCAGATTACCTGTTGGCTCGTCGGCCAGCAGGACTTCGGGATCCGTCACCAGCGCACGGGCGATGGCCACGCGTTGCTGCTGCCCGCCTGATAGCTCGGCCGGCGTGTGTTCGGCCCACGGGACCAGACCTACTCGGTCGAGTGCCTTCAGCGCCGCCTCTCGCCGCGCAGCCTTGCCTTCGCCGCGATAGACCAACGGTAGCTCGACGTTCTCGACCGCGGTCGTCCGGGCCAGCAGGTTGAAGCCCTGAAACACGAACCCGAGATACTTGCGGCGGAGAAGCGATCGCTGATCGCGGGTGAGCGACTGCACCTCGGTGCCGAGGAAACGGAACACGCCGGAGGTCGGCACATCGAGGCATCCCAGGATGTTCATCGTGGTCGACTTGCCCGAACCCGATGGCCCCATCACCGCGACAAAATCGCCGCGTTCGATGGTCAGATCGACGCCCTTCAACGCTTGAAACGCAGCGGTGCCTTCCCCGAAGGTCTTTGTGATCTTCTCCAGTTCGATGATCGGACCCGTCGTCACCGAGCCGCTGCCTTGATCGAAGTGACCACTTTCATGCCGGTTTTCAGCTTGTCGGACGTGACCACCGTGTAACGCCCATCGCTCTGGCCGGTGACGACTTCGATCGGCTCGAGAGTCCCGTCTGCTTGCAGGACATGGACGGTCTGGCGGCTGCCGCGGCCGATTGTCGCGCGGACTTCCTCCCGCTCGAGACCGAAGTTGTCTCCGCCGGTGATCTGCACGCCGCTCGCTGAGTTCTCTTCAGGCGGTTCGAAGCGCAGGGCGCCATTCGGCACCAGCATGCGCCTTCCGGTGCTCTGCGTCGCGATGTTGGCGGTCGCGGTCATGCCGGGCCGCAGCAGGCCGTCCGGATTCGCTACCGTCAGCCTGGCCTCGTAGATCACAACGGCGTTGCCTTGCTGCCCTTGCTGCTGTTGCTGGGTCGACTGCGCGGTGCTGTTCGATGCCAGCGCGACCCGCTCGACCTCCGCCGGGAAGGCACGGCCCGGATAGGCGTCGACGGTGAAGGTTGCCTTCTGCCCCGCCTCGACTTGACCGACATCGGCTTCATCGACCGATACCCGAAGCTGCATCTGCGAGAGGTCTTCGGCGATTACGAACAAGGTCGGCGTGTTGAAGCTCGCGGCGACAGTTTGACCCGGCTCGATCTGCCGGGCGAGCACAACTCCTGAGAC
>JAJUJV010000070.1 GCA_029265155.1 Altererythrobacter sp.
ACCTTACCGTCCGAACGTTCGCCATGCCCATCCCCCGAGTGGGTGACGAGGTCGAGGGGTGGGTGCCAGATTCACCCTGCCGCCCTCTTAAGCGCGACCCGCACCAGCTCGTTCAGCCCCGCCCCCTCGCCCAGCTCAGCCCGCGCGTGGGCGACGGCGCTCGCCGCCACGGCCGGCTTGAAGCCGAGGTTCTGGAGGGCGGAGACGGCGTCGGCGGTGGCGGTGCCGGGTTGCGAAACCGCCGCGAGCGGGACGCCGGGGGCGCCGGCGGGGAGCGCGCCAGCCTTGTCCTTGAGCTCATTGACGATACGGCCAGCGAGCTTGGGACCAACGCCTTGGGCGCGGGCGACCTGGGCTGCGTCGCCGGCGGCGCAGGCGCGTTGCAGTTCTTCGGTGCTGAGCGCGGAAAGAATGGCCAAGGCAACCTTGCTGCCCACGCCCTGCACCGTGGTCAGCAGGCGGAACCAGTCGCGCTCGGCAGCTTGGGCGAAGCCGAGCAGGCGCATATCATTCTCGCTGACCTGGAGATCGGTGAACACGGTCACCCTGTCACCGGCGGTGCCGAGCGCCGACAGCGTCTTGCTCGAACAGTGGACGAGGTAGCCGACACCCTGAACGTCGATCACCGCCCAATCTGCCCCGCTCTCGTCGAGCCGTCCCGTCAGCTTGGCAATCATGGGTCGTTGCTGCCGAATCGGGCGGCGTTTGGCCAGAGCACGGTGGGCCGCATCCACCGACCAATCCTGTTCAGCTTTCCGGCCGGAACGCTGATGAAGTTCCCACCGTGTTGACGCACCTGACGGTGTCCTGAGGGAGAAGCTCCCTCCTCGCTCGGGGAACACCCATCAACCGCGCGCGCATCGGCGACCTGGGGAGCGATAGAGGGGATTGCCAAGCTCATCCCGGAACCATGGCAGATTGGAACAAAATAGGAAAATGGTTTGATGGCGGAGCTGCCGCATCGAACAGCGCTGCACGAATGTGGACAGATTCGTCCGGGTGCGACAGAAGCGCCGCCCATGAGCGTGAACACTTTCGGCCGCGTCTTTCGCTTCACCACCTGGGGTGAAAGCCATGGGCCTGCGCTGGGCGCGGTGGTCGATGGGTGCCCGCCCGGACTGCCAATCAGCGAAGCGGCGATCCAGCCGTTCCTCGATGCGCGCAAGCCCGGGACCAGCAAGTTCACCACGCAGCGGCGCGAAGCGGATCTGGTCAAGATCCTGTCCGGCACGTTCGAAGGCAGGACCACCGGCACTGCGATCAGCCTGATGATCGAGAACACCGACCAGCGCTCCAAGGACTACTCCGAAGTCGCCAAGGCCTATCGTCCGGGCCACGCGGACTACGCCTACGACGCCAAGTACGGCTTTCGCGACTATCGCGGCGGCGGGCGTTCCTCGGCGCGCGAAACCGCCGCGCGCGTGGCGGCGGGCGCCGTGGCGCGGCTGGTGATTCCCGAAGTGACGATCACCGCCTACGTCACGCAGATCGGCCACGATGCGATCGATCGGGCCGCGTTCGATCCGGAGCAGATCGGCCACAACCCGTTCTTCTGCCCGGATGCCGAGGCGGCGAAGCGGTGGGAAGCGCTCGTCGATGAAGCGCGGCTCGCCGGCTCCTCGCTCGGCGCGGTGGTCGAATGCGTCGCCACCGGCGTTGCCGCCGGCTGGGGCGCTCCGCTTTACGGCAAGCTCGATGCGGACCTTGCCGCGGCGATGATGGGCATCAACGCCGTCAAGGGCGTGGAGATCGGCGACGGCTTTGCAGCGGCCGCGCTGCGCGGCGAAGAGAACGCCGACCCGATGCGGCCCGGCGCAGACGGGCCAGAGTTCGCCGCAAACCATGCCGGCGGAATTGCCGGCGGGATCTCCACGGGGCAGCCGGTTGTGGTGCGCGTGGCGTTCAAGCCGACCAGCTCGATCCTGATCCCGCAGGACACGATCACCCGCGACGGAGAAGCGACCCAGCTTGCCACCAAGGGCCGGCACGACCCCTGCGTCGGCATCCGCGGCACCCCGGTGGTCGCGGCGATGATGGCGCTGGTGCTGGCCGATCATAAGCTGCTGCACCGGGCGCAGTGCGGGTGAGCAGCGGTTCACGTCCTTAGCCGCCTGGTGCGAACGTCGTTCGACAGGCTCGGGACGAACGGAGGATGAGAACCGTTCGTGGTGAGCCGTTCAACCACGGCGCTCCGCGTCCTTAATCGATCAGCTCAATCAATTCCCACTGATTGATTTACTTCATCAGCTAAATCGAGAGTCCTCGCTAGCCGGAACGAACGCGCCCGCCTATCTGTTGGCGCACTGAGTTTCACCCCCACAACACGGGAGCATTACGCATGGGTATCATCGGCAGCACCATCAAGCCGTTCAAGGCCACCGCTTTCCAGAAGGGCAAGGAGTTCTTCGACGTCACCGAGCAGGACCTGGCTGGCAAGTGGGCCGTGTTCTTCTTCTACCCGGCCGACTTCACGTTCGTCTGCCCGACCGAGCTTGAAGACCTCGGCAAGCAGTACGAGACCCTGCAGAAGATGGGCGTCGAAGTGTTCGGCGTTTCGACCGACACCCACTTCAGCCACAAGGCCTGGCACGACACCTCGGACAAGATCGGCAAGATCGAGTACGCGTTCCTTGGCGACCAGCTCCACACGCTGTCGAAGAACTTCGGCGTGCTGCGTGAGGAATCGGGCCTCGCCGACCGCGCCACGTTCGTGGTCGATCCGGACGGTGTGATCCAGCTGATGGAAATCACCAGCGAAGGCGTCGGCCGCAATGCCGTCGAGCTCGTCCGCAAGATCAAGGCCGCCCAGTACGTCCGCGCCAACCCCGGTCAGGTCTGCCCGGCGGCGTGGGAAGAAGGCGAAGAGACGCTCGCGCCTTCGCTGGACCTCGTCGGCAAGATCTAACCTCCTAGCGTCCGCTTGAAAAAAGCGGGTCGCAGACGGCCCGGGGCCGCCCTCCCCCCATGTAAGCGCCCCGGGCCGTCACCATTTTTCAAAGCCAAGGAATTCCACATGCTCGACACCGGGATGAAGGAACAGCTGCGTCAGTATCTCGCCAATTTGCGCGAGCCGATCGAGCTCGTCGCCTCGCTTGGTGACGACAAGCGTTCGGATGATACACGCGACTTGTTGAACGAGATCGCCGAGCTATCCGACAAGGTCGAAGCGCAGTTCGACGGCACCGACGAGCGCAAGCCTAGCTTCATCATTCGCCGCGCTTCGGACGCGCAGAAGTGGGTGCGTTTTGCCGGCCTGCCGATGGGCCACGAGTTCACCAGCCTGGTGCTCGCCCTGCTGTGGGCCGGCGGTCATCCGCCCAAGGTCTCCGAAGAGGTGCTGCAGCAGATCCGCGACCTCGAAGGCGACTTCAACTTCGAGATGTATTTCTCGCTGTCGTGCCACAACTGCCCGGACGTGGTGCAGGCACTGACGCTGATGGCCCTCAACAACACCCGCATCAACGCCACGCTGATCGAAGGCGGCGCGTTCCAGGAAGAAGTCGACAGCCGCGGCGTGATGGCCGTGCCCGCAACGTTCCTGAACGGCGAGATGTTCGCCAGCGGCAAGATGACGGTCGAGGAAGTGCTCGCCAAGCTCGACACCAACGCGGCGGCGCGGGCCGCGGCCAAGCTGGCCGAGAAGGACCCGTTCGACGTGCTGATCGTCGGCGGCGGGCCGGCGGGCGCGGCAGCGGGTATCTACACCGCGCGTAAGGGCTTCCGTACCGGTATCGCCGCCGAACGCTTCGGCGGGCAGGTGCAGGACACGATGAGCATCGAGAACTTCATCTCGGTCAAGTATACCGAGGGCCCGCGGCTGGCGCGCGATCTCGAAGACCACGTGCGCGAGAACGACATCGACGTGATGAACCTCGCCGAAGCCGAGACGCTGATTCCCGCAAAGCAGCCGGGCGGCTGGCACGAAGTGGTGATGAAGAACGGCGCGACGCTGAAGGCGCGGGCGCTGATCCTCGCCACCGGTGCGCGCTGGCGCAATCTCGGCGTGCCGGGCGAGTTCGAGTATCGCAACCGGGGCGTAGCCTACTGCCCGCACTGCGACGGCCCGCTGTACAAGGGCAAGCGCGTGGCGGTGATCGGCGGCGGCAATTCGGGCATCGAAGCGGCGATCGATCTCGCCAACATCGTCGGCCACGTAACGGTACTGGAGTTCGACAGCAAGCTACGCGCCGACCAGGTGCTGCAGGACAAGCTGCGCAGCATGCCCAACGTCGATATCCACCTGTCGGCGCAGACCACCGAAGTCACCGGCGACGGCGAGCGGGTCAACGGGCTCGTCTACAAGAACCGTGAGACGGGCGAAGAGCACCGGATCGAGCTGGAAGGCGTGTTCGTCCAGATCGGCCTCGTTCCCAACACCGAGTGGCTGAAGGACTCGGGCCTCGAGCTGACCAAGTACGGCGAGATCGTGGTCGACAGCCACTGCGCGACCAACCTGACCGGCGTGTTCGCCGCGGGCGACTGCACGACGGTGCCGTTCAAGCAGATCGTGATCGCGATGGGCGAAGGCTCGAAAGCGGCGCTCTCCGCGTTCGACTACATCATCCGCAACGCTCCGGCCGAAGAGATCGCGGAAGCGGCTTAGCGCCCCCGTTTCAGGACAAGATAAAGCGCACCCTCGCCCCCGTGGCGGCGGTGCGCTTTTCTTATGGCGGCAATGTCGCCGGCATGCGGGCCGGCAGCGAGCCAGTCGAGCACTTTGGCCCGGATCGCCCCGCGCCGCTCCCCCCGGTCGGCGGCTTCGGTGGGCCGCGACTTGCCCGTGATCAGCAGCACCAGCCGCGCGCCCATGGCCTTGGCCTGCCCGAGGCCCATATCGAGCCGGCGGTGTGCCTGGTCGAGCGAGTGACCGTGCAGGTCGAGCGTGAAGTCGGGGGCGATGGCGGCGCGCGAGAGCTTGCGCTCCCAGGAGGAGTCGAGGCCCAACCGGTCCTCCCCGCGCTTGTCTCGCGGAGGGGGACCGCCGGCGCGCAGCGGCGGTGATGGAGGGTTTTTGGTGGTCGGAGGCTTCTTGCGCAGAGGCGGTTCTGGCGGCGCCGCTCCTCCACCAGCCTGCGGCTGGTCCCCCTCCCGGAAACGAACTCGGAGAGGATTTAGCGGCGTCACCGTCGCCGTGACCCGCGCCCACAGCGCAGCCTCCTCGGCGCTCAGGCCGCGGGGCGGTTTCATCGCACGCCGAGGCGGGCGAGCGTTCCTTTGGGCAGCAGCAGCAGAGCCCGGCCGCGCGCGCTCATGCCGCCAGCGATCCTCTCGGCATCCTTGCCCGCGCCCCAGAACGTGTCAAAGCGGTTCGCGCCCTTGATCGCGCCGCCAGTGTCCTGAGCGATCCACAGCCCATTAGCTTCGGTCCGGTCGAGCTGCAGGAACACCGGCGCGCCGAGCGGCACGAAGTTGGGATCGGCCGCGACCGAGCTTTCCCGCCGCACCGGCACTTCGAGGGCACCGAGCGGCCCGTCGCCGGTCAGCTCGCGGAAGAACACCCAGCTTTCGTTCTCACGCATGATCGCGCGGCCTTCTTCCGGGTGGTCGCGCAAGTACTGGACGATCCCTTGCATCGAGGTCGGGTAAGGCGTGCCCTCGCCGATCAGTCCGCGCTGGCGCATCACCGCGCCGATCGCGGTGTAGCCGTGGCCGTTCTGCCCGGCATAGCCGATGCGGATGACCTCGTCTTCAGGGCTGATCAGCCGACCGGAGCCTTGGATCTGCAGGAAGAAGAATTCGATCGGGTCGGCGACCCAGGCGATCTCCAGACCGCGCCCGGCGAGCGCGCCGTCGGCGATCTCCGCATGGGTGTAGTACGGCACGAACCGTCCGGCCTCGTCGAAGCGGCCCAACGGCGCCCGGCCGGTGCGCTGCTCCGGCGGCGTCTCGGCCGGCCAGTCGCGGACGAGGTCTGGGGGAAGGCCGTAGACCGGCGTCTCGATGCCCGGCCGCCGGTGACGGCTGCCGGTGATCTCGGGCTCGAAGTAGCCGGTGGCGAAAGCGGCGCCGTCGCCGACCACCACGGCCTCGAAGTGCTCTTCGAAGAACCCGCGCGGATCGCGCGCCGTCCAGGTTGCGGCGGCGGTGCAGGATGGGCGCCAGTCTTCGTTGCGCGTGAGGCCGCTGGCGTCGGTGCGCACGAGAAGCTTGGGACAGCTCTCGCGAAATGAGGCTAGCGCGCCTTCGGCATCCTGAGCGGTGACGCGAAGATCACGAATGTCCGGCCCCTTGCGGACTCCCGCCGCCGTAGCGTCTGACGGGGCTGGGGTCGGGCCGGGAGGCGTCTCGACACCGGGCCCGACGCAGCTGGCGAGGAATAGCAGCGCGGCGAGGCCGGCAAGTCTACGCCCTCCCCGCCGCATGCGGCGCTCAGCCTTCGTCGGTCTCGTCAAGCAGCCAGTCGGGATCGACGCTGTTCACGTCGCGCGAGAAAGTCCACACGTCGCGGCTCTCGATCGCATCGTCGAGCGATCCCGCCACCACGTTGCCGTTCTTGTCGCGCGTGACGGCGGCGATATCCGCGAAGAACGCGACCGAAATGCGCGCAGTGCGACCATCGAGGCGGGCGGCGCGGATTTGCGTGTCCTCGATGCGCACGAGCCTGTTATCGAGCGTCTCACCCGCGGCTTCCCGCGCATCGATGGCGTCGGCGAAGCTCTGGTACACGTCGTCATCGCACAGCTCGCGCAGCTCTTCCTTGTCGCCGCGCCAGAACGCTTCGAGCACCATCGCGTAAGCTGCCTTGGCGCCTTCGAGGAAGGCCATCAGCTCGAAGCGGCGATCGGCAGCCGTGATGTCGCGCAAACCCTGTTCGACAGCCGAAGGCAGCCCGGACATCTCGCGGTTGGCGCGGGGCATCTCGGCCACCGGCTGCGGCGCAGGACGCGTCCGGCCTGGCGCGTCGGACCGTTCGAAGCGGGTCGGCACCGGCTCTTCTTCGTGCTCAGCGCGGCGGCCCAGCACCGAATAGAGCCTGAGGCCGAGGAAGGCCGCGATCATGGCCAGGATGACGATTTCTACGATCAACGTAACGGTGTCCCAGTCTGCGGGCGGAAGCTCCAGATACCGGCCTCCGCACCGGTCGGAAAAGCATTCGTGCCTGAAATAGGTGTCAAATACAAATGAACAACACCCGTTTCGCCATCCGGCTCCCGATCCGGTTGCTGTTTTTCCCGCAGCGTTGCGGCGAAACAATGCCGGTGCTACTCGCCCGCCATCGAACGCAGCGCGCAGGCGCTTCATGCTAGCCGAAAGATGCACCGACCATGGCCGAAGAAGGCGACGTTCTGACCAACCTCGATAACAATGCCAGCAACGGCAACGGCGCCGACACATTGCCGGTGGCCGGGCTGCTGTCGCAGTACGTAAAGGACCTCTCGGTCGAAAATCCCAAGGCGCCGGAAAGCTTTCAGTGGACCGAGCAGCCGCAGGTGGACGTGCAGTTCAACATCGGCGCGCGCAAGATCAACGAGGAGGTCAGCGAGATCGAGCTCAAGGTCTCCGTCTCGGCCAAGACCGCACAGGGCACCGTCTATATCGTCGAGCTGGCTTATTGCGGCCTCGTTGGCATGCGCAACATGAGCGACGACCAGAAGCACGCCTTCACGTACGCTGAGGCGCCGCGCATCCTGTTCCCGTTCGCCCGCCGGGTGGTTGCCGATGCGGTGCGCGATGCCGGCTTCGCGCCGTTGCTACTCGACCCGATCGACTTCAACGGCCTCTACATGCAGCAGCTCGCGCAGAAGCAGGCGCAGGAGAGCGGCGCGGTCGAAGGCCCCGGCGGACAGGCTTAACCCGGCGCCCGGCCTGAGGTTCGCCGCATGAGCCTCGTCAAGAACGTCGGCACGATCGGCGGGCTGACCATGGTCAGCCGCGTCGCCGGAATGGCGCGCGAGATGATCTTCTCGCGCGTCCTCGGCGCGAATGCAGTCACCGATGCCTGGTTCCAGGCGTTCATCATCCCGAACGTGTTTCGGCGGTTGTTTGCCGAAGGCGCTTTTTCGGCCGCGTTCGTGCCGATGTTCTCCAAACGCCTCCACGGGGACGGCGGGCTCGAATCCGCCCGCTCGTTCAGCAACGACGTCCTGTCGGTGTTCCTCCCCATCCTGATCGCGCTCGTCGCGCTGATCGAGATCGCGATGCCGGGAGTGATCTGGCTGCTGGCCGACAAGCCGGTCGATCCCAGCACCTTCGACTTTGCCGTCGATTTCGCGCGGATCATGTTCCCCTACATCGTGCTGGTGAGCCTGGTGACGCTGTTCACCGGTATGCTGAATTCGGTGTCGCGCTTCGCGCCCGGCGCGAGCTTCCCGATTATCCTGAACGTCGTGCTGATACTGGCACTGCTGGCCGGCGAGCGGTGGATCGCGACCGGGGCCAGCGTCGAGCAGGCCGCCTACGGGCTGGCCTGGGCGGTGACCGGAGCGGGCGTGATGCAGCTCGTCTGGCTCTACGTGTGGGTGCGGGTCGAGGGTTTCCGTCCGCGCTTGCTGTGGCCGCGGCTGACGCCGGAAGTGAAGCGGCTCGGCATCATTGCGCTTCCCGCGGCGATCGGCGGCGGTGCGTACCAGATCAACACGCTCGTCCAGCTCTATTTCCTGAACCAGCTCGAGAGCGGCTCGGTTTCCTACATGAACTTCGCCGACCGGCTGAACCAGTTGCCGCTCGGGATCATCGGCATCGC
This sequence comes from Altererythrobacter sp., assembly GCA_029265155.1. Taxonomy (GTDB): domain Bacteria; phylum Pseudomonadota; class Alphaproteobacteria; order Sphingomonadales; family Sphingomonadaceae; genus Croceibacterium_A. The sequence goes on from JAJUJV010000070.1 coordinate 8,684, forward strand.
GCTTTCGACGGCGATCCTGCCGACGCTGTCGAAGTTCGTCGGCGGCGGCAATCGCGAAGGGGCCGACCGCATCCAGTCCGACGCGATCGAACTGGCGATGCTGCTGACGCTACCCGCCACGATAGCGCTGGCGATCTGCGGCATCCCGTTCGTCACCATGATCTTCCAGGGCGGCCGGTTCGATCCGGAGGACGCGATCGTCACCGGCAACGTGCTGACAGCACTGGTGATGGGCTTGCCCGCTTATGTCCTCGTCAAGGTGCTGGTGCCCAACTTCTACGCGCGCGCGGACACGCGAACCCCGGTCTATGCCGCGATCGCGGCGCTCACCGTGTTCGTGGCATTCAATGTCGTCTTTCTGATGCGATTTGGGGTCGTCGGAGTAGCCGCCGCGAGCGCGATCGGCGCCTGGATCAACGCCGGCTATCTTTTCGCCGTGCTCGCCCAGCGGGGGTACTATCGTCTGCCGGGCGCGTTGCTGCTGCGGCTGGCGCGCCAGCTCATGGCGGCCGCGGCGATGGGCGCGGCCTTGTGGTTCGCGCGGGACATGCTCGCCGACTATTACGCTGCGGGACTGTTGGCACGGCTGTTCGCACTGATCGTTCTCGTAGCTGCTGCGGCGGTCGTCTATTTCGGGGTCGCGTTCGCGATCGGCGCGGTTGACCGGGATCGACTCGCGCTGCTGCGACGCAATCGACCGGCTCCCAGCGCAGACACTCCCGAGTAGGGCTTCCGCCCAGCGCAGATTGTGGTATGCGCGGCGGCGATGAAACTCGAGGTCCCCCTCCTGCGTAAGCGCTCGCGCCTCACGGTGCGTGGCCGGGCGGCCTGGCGATGGTGGTTCGGCGCTTCCCTGTAGAACCGCTATCCATCCGCGCGCGGCCGGTGGCCGCCCGTCCAAGTTTTTGAGAGAATCCATCATGCGCGTTGTTTCCGGTATTCAGCCCACCGGCTCCCTTCACCTCGGCAATTATCTCGGCGCCATCCGCAACTGGGTGCGCATGCAGGATGCCATGGAACAAGGCAGCGAGTGCCTGTTCTTCCTGGCCGACCTCCACGCCATCTCGATGCCGCACTCGCCGGCCGAGTTGAAAGCCGCAACGCTGGAGATGGCCGCGGCGCTCGTCGCCTGCGGCATCGATCCCGACCGCTCGATCCTGTTCAACCAGGCCCAGGTGCCCGCCCATGCCGAGCTGCAATGGCTGCTCAACGGCACCGCGCGAATGGGCTGGCTGAACCGGATGACGCAGTTCAAGGACAAATCGGGCAAGAACCGGGAAGGGGCCAGCGTGGCGCTGTTCACTTACCCGGTGCTCCAGGCTGCGGACGTGCTGCTCTACCAAGCGACGCACGTGCCGGTGGGCGAAGACCAGAAGCAGCACTTGGAGCTGGCCCGGGACATCGCGCAGAAGTTCAACAACGACTTCTGCGCCGAAGACGCGCCGCTGTTCACACTGCCCGATCCGATCATTCCGCCAGGCGCGGCGCGGATCATGTCGTTGCGGGACGGCTCCGCCAAGATGAGCAAATCGGACCCATCGGACATGAGCCGCATCAATCTCGCCGACGATCCGGACGAGATGATGAAGAAGGTCAAGAAGGCCAAGACCGATCCCGAGCCGCTTCCTTCCGAGGAAGCAGGCCTCGCCGGCCGGCCCGAAGCCCTCAACCTGGTCACGATCTACGGCGCCCTGGCCGACAAGTCAGTGGCTGAAGTTCTGGCCGAGCATGGCGGCCAGGGCTTCGGAGCCTTCAAGCCTGCGCTGGGGGAGCTGCTGGTCGAGACCTTGCGGCCGATCTCCGCCCGCTTCACGGCCCTGCTCGAAGACCGCGAAGCGCTCGACGCGATCCTCGCCCGCGGCGCCGCCAAGGCGCGGCAGATCGCCGGGCCGACGCTCGACGAGACTTATCGAGCCTTGGGGCTGGTTCGCGGCTGACCCCCGCGCCGCAACGTAGGACGCTGGAAAAGCACGGCTTTTCCAGCGTCCTACGTTCAACGGCTATTCAGCCCAACTTTCTTATGACACGTTCTATCGATGGCAGACTCGCGCCTTGCTTGAGGGAGAGCGGCGGGCTCCTCACCTGAATTTCGAAAGAGAGTTCGCATGAACACAATGAGCAAGATGGCCCGTAGCCTGAGGTTCGCGCTGGTGCCGCTGGCCCTCGCCGCTCTGGCAGCCTGCGCGTCTCCGTTCCGCGCCGACGTGTCGCGGTTCACATCGCAGCTTCCGGCTCCGGCCGGGCAGACTTTCACTGTCGTTCCCGACGATCCGGCGCTCGCCGGGGGCATCGAGTTCCGCCATTATGCGCAACTCGTCGCCGATAACATGGCTGCGCTCGGCTACACACCGGTCAACGATCCAGCCGATGCCCAGCTTCTGGTGCGCTTCGACTATGGCGTCGACAACGGCCACGAGCGGGTCCGCTCGGTGCCGCGGACCTATCGCGACCCGTTCTACTCCTCGTGGTACGGCTATGCCCCCGTAGTCTATCGCACGCCGCGTGGGCCCCGCGTCGCCTACGTTCCGTCCTACCGCCCGTGGGGCTGGGGCTGGAACGACAGCTTTTTCTACGGCCGGGACGAGGTTTACAGCTACACCGTCTACACCAGCGGCATCGAGCTGAAGATCGACCGTGCTTCGGACGGTCAGCGGCTGTTCGAAGGCGAGGCTCAGGCCGCGTCGACCTCTAACCGGCTGCAGTACCTGGTCCCGAACCTGGTCGAAGCGATGTTCACCGGCTTCCCTGGCAATTCCGGCGAAACGGTGCGGATTTCCATCGCTCCGGAGAACCAGTCCAACCGGCGCTGAGCGCTGGACTCTGTTCCCCGGGGGTGGGGCTACGGCCCGTCCCTGACCTGACGGCGGGTTGTCCCTGTGGCAGCCCGCCTTTTTCTTTGCGCTACTTCGGTTACTTCACTCGAGGTGCGCGTGGCCACCTGTCGAGCCGAAACCGCCGGCGCCGCGCGCCGTGTCGTCGAGTTCATCGACCTCGTGCCAT
>JAJUJV010000101.1 GCA_029265155.1 Altererythrobacter sp.
CCTCGGCGTATTCCTCCTGGTCGTTGGCGCTACTGCACTCATGCTGATCGCCATCGCGCACCAGTCGATCCGGACGCCGCGCACGCTCACCCAGGTAGAGCGTGAAGCCACCGAGGGAGAGGCCTGATGGAACTGGTTCTGGCCCTCGGCATCGGCGTTTTCACCGGATCGGGCATATGGCTGATACTGCGACCTCGCACGTTTCAGGTCATCATCGGCCTTTCGCTGATCTCCTATGCGGTGAACCTGTTCATCTACGCGATGGGCCGGCTTACGGTCGATGCGCCGCCGGTCGTTGGCTCGGAGGCCGCCGATCCCAGCCTCTATGTCGATCCGCTTCCACAGGCGCTGGTGCTGACCGCGATTGTTATCTCGTTCGCGATGACGGCGCTGCTGCTCGTCGTTCTGCTCGCTTCGCGCGGTCTCACCGGAACCGACCACGTGGACGGGGATGAGGGCGAATGACGGCCTCCTGGCTTGACCATCTGATCGTGCTGCCGGTCCTGTTGCCCCTTGTGGCGGCCGCGGCAATGTTGCTGCTCGACGAGCGCCGGCATCAGGTCAAGCGCGTGATCGCCCTGCTGACCACGACCGCGTTGGTGATCATTTCCACGCTGCTGCTGCGCGGCGCCGCCTCCAGAGGCTTCGCTGACGAGCCGGCCACCACGGCCTATCCGATAGGTAACTGGCCCGCGCCGTTCGGGATCGTGCTGGTGATCGACTGGCTCTCGGCCGTGCTGCTGGTCCTCACCAGCATTCTTGGACTTGCCGCGCTGGTCTATTCACTGGCCCGCTGGGATCGTGCGAGCCCTCGCTTCCACGCGCTGTTCCTGCTCCAGTTGATGGGCCTCAACGGCGCGTTCCTTACGGGCGACCTGTTCAACCTCTTCGTGTTCTTCGAGGTTCTGCTCGCGGCTTCCTACGGATTGCTGCTGCACGGATCGGGCGCGGTGCGGGTAAAGGCCGGCCTGCACTACGTCTCGATCAACATTGCCGCATCGCTGCTGTTTCTGATCGGCATGGCGCTGATCTACGGGGTGACCGGCACGCTCAACATGGCCGATCTGGCCACGCGGATCCCCCTGATCGCCGAAAGCGACCTGGCGATATTGCAGAGCGGCATGGCAATCTTGGGCATTGCCTTCCTGCTGAAGGCGGGGATGTGGCCGCTGGGGCTGTGGCTGCCCCGGACCTATGCTGCCGCTGCGCCACCGGTCGCCGCCCTGTTCGCGATCCTCAGCAAAGTCGGCGTTTATGCGGTGCTGCGCGTCTACCTTCTGCTGTTCGGCGGCAACGTCGGCTGGACGGCCAACTTCGGCGAAGAGTGGCTGCTGTTCGGCGGCCTCGCGACGATCACGTTCGGAACGGTCGGGATTCTCGCCGCCCGGACCTTGTCGCGAGTGGCCGGGTATAGCCTGCTCGTCTCGTCCGGCACGCTTCTGGCCACCATCGGCGCTGGGGCCGGTGCGGTGATCAGCGGTGCGCTGTTCTACCTGGTCAGTTCGACGCTCGGCATCGCCGCGTTCTACCTGTTGATCGAACTGGTCGAGCGGCGCGAAGCGGAGACCACGCCGCACGCCGTCGTAGAGCCCGTCTTCGACGACGAATATACCGGCGCGCTCCAGGAAGAAGAGGACGAAGTCGGCGTCGTCATTCCGGCGACGATCGCAATCCTCGGCGGCGGCTTTGCGTTCTGCGTCCTGGTGATTGCCGGCTTGCCGCCGCTGTCCGGGTTCATCGCCAAGTTCGCAATCATCGACGGCTTGCTCGAACTGGAAAACACGATCTCCGGCCCGACCTGGATGCTGATCGGTCTGATGATCGTCTCCGGACTGGCGACGCTCATCGCAGCCACACGCGCCGGCATCGACCTGATCTGGACGCCGTCCGACAAGCCGCTGCCCGCGCTGCGGCTCGCCGAAGCGCTTCCCGTGGGTTTCCTCCTCGCCGTCTGCCTGGGATTGATGATCTTTGCCGGGCCGGTGATCCGTTACATGGAAAGGACCGGCAACTCGCTGGCCGATCGCCAGGGATACGTTGAATCCGTGCTCGGTCTACCGCGTACGGACATCCGGGACAGCCGCCCATGAAGCGCTGGATACCCCATCCGCTACTCGCCCTGGCGCTGTTCGTCATGTGGCTGCTTCTCACGCAGTCGTTTTCGCCAGGCCAAGTCGTGCTCGGGGCGATAGCAGCCATGTTGGGAACCTGGGGCATGGCAGCGCTCCGGCCGCCGCCGCTGAAAGTCCGCTCGCCCCGCGCCGCTCTTACGCTGACCTGGTTCGTCATAATCGACATTATTCGTTCGAACTTCGCCGTCGCGGCCATCGTCCTGTTCCCACGCCGCGAGCAGGTATCGGGCTTCGTGCGCCTGCCGCTCGATCTGCGCGATGCGCGAGGTCTGGCGGTGCTCGGCCTGATCATCACTGCGACGCCGGGTACGGTATGGGTTCAGCTCGACCGCGCGCGCGGCATCCTGCTCGTCCACGTCCTGGACCTGATCGACGAAGATGCGTGGGTCGCACTCATCAAGGGACGATACGAAAAACTGCTCTTGGAGATCTTCGAGTCATGAGCTCCCTGCTGTTGGCCTGGGCCATCACGGCCGCGCAAGTCATGCTGGGTATCGCCATGGGCTGCGCCACCTATCGCGTGCTTGTGGGACCCCGCGCTCAGGACCGGGTTCTCGGGCTCGACACGCTTTACGTGAACGCCTTGCTCCTGCTGCTGACGTTCGGCATCCAGACGGGACGCACGCTCTATTTCGAAGCGGCACTGATCATCGCCCTGTTGGGTTTCGTCGGTACGGTGGCACTCGCCAAGTTCCTGATGCGAGGCGAGGTGATCGAATGATCCAGGCACCCGATCTCCCGACATGGGCTGCCTTGCTGGTTGCCTTTCTGGCGTTGGCCGGGGCGGCGATGACGCTGATCGGCTCGATTGGGCTGCTCCGGCTCGATCCGTTCTTCAATCGAATTCACCCTCCTACGGTGGGGAGCTCGCTCGGAATGGCGCTGATCGTTTTGGCATCTATCGTTTGTTTTTCTGTGCTTCGATCACGGCCGTCGGTTCACGAGATCCTGATCGCCATCTTCGTCACAATGACCACGCCGGTGACGTTCATGCTCCTGGCGCGGGCCGCTCTTTATCGGGATCGTCTTGAAGATCGGGCCGCATCCACCGCCCACGAGCCGACCGCAGAAAGCGCGACACAGGACAGCGGATCAGCCTGAGCTTTGAGCTTCGGCGGCCCGGCGAGCGTTGCGCTGGATAGCGATTTCGATCCTCCTGGCATTATCCCAAGCCTGCCGCTCGAGAAGCTGGGGGTTGGTGACATAGACTCTGGCGAAATCCTCAATTCCGAGCTCCCGGTACTGCATCACATGGGTGAGCTCGTGAGCCCACAGGAAGCGGCGGCTCGCACCATACCGGCTGGAGAAGACAATCGTATCCACCAGCGTGACCGCGCCTCCTTCGGCCTTGTACCAAGCTGAGATCACCGATCCCAAGTCGAGGTACTGATTGGAATAAGCCCAGCCAACATCGTCGAGCAGGTCCTCGTCGAAATAGGGCTCGAGGTCTTTGCGGATATCGGGTGGAATCGGTTGGGTGCCGGTGCTCCGTGCGCTCGCTCGGGAATATCGGATCGCCCGCTGCAAAGCCGTTGCTGCTGTCCGCGCACTGGCCCTGTGCGCCCCTTTCAGCGCGGCGTCAGCAGCCTTCTCTGCCTGGCTCAGTCCTCGTCGCAACCAGCTATAGTCCCAGCCGCTGGGATCGCCGTGGATGAGGTTGCGAAGGCCCGCCGGGTTGAGGGCCGCGGCACCGACACCAACCAGCAGGGCCAGGGAGACGATCAGTGAGATTATGCGCACAATCATCCTCTGGCAGCGGCAACAATCGACTTAGCACCGCTCCCTGCCCCAGGTTCCCGGCATAGCCGGACAAATGAGGAAACCACGCTCTGCCGCATCAGGCGCAAGCTCAGGAGCTTGCCTGTGGGAGCACATCACCGAGGCTGACGGTGCCGCCTTCGCCAGGAAGGTCGATCACGTACTGCGCCGGATCGCCCGAGATCTGCAAAACCCAGCGACCTGGGGCCAGACCGGTGACACCGAACCGTCCGGCGGCGTTGGTGAAGAACGGCACCGGCTCGCGTTCGGGATTGGCCGCTTCAATCGCGGTGCCAGAAAGAAGCGCCAGCGGCTGGCCGTTGGCCTGCAGCAGCTGGCCGACTGCGGTGACGTTGTAATCGGAACCAACTGGCTCCCCACCTCGCCCGTCGTGGTCACCGCAGACCGCAACCGTCTCCTCCAGGTGCTGGCCAACCTGCTATCGAACGCAGCGAAGTTCTCGCCCTCGGAAGAGCAGGTGATCGTCCGCCTAGGACATGATGCGGGAAAAGCGCGCATCAGCGTGATCGACCATGGCATGGGGATAGCCGAGGAATTCAGGGATCGGCTGTTCGAACGTTTCAGTCAGCATGACGCCTCATCAACCCGGGTGCAGCCTGGTACCGGGCTGGGACTGGCGATTACCAAGAGCATCGTCGAGCAGCTCGGTGGTTCCGTTTTATTCGAACCTACACGGCCCAAGGGAGCCACCTTCCATGTTGAACTGCCTTTGACTGCCGCGGACGACGCGTAAATACCGGCAGTGCTGGAGACCTAACCTCAGCCTCACGGCTCTAGCAGCGGCCGCCGTTTATGCCGGGCTTTCAGAAAAACGGCTGAGGAACGCCTGATGCTCGGGCAGCTTTGCGACGGCCTGATCGATGTTCCCTCTTATGTTGCCGAGAGCATCGCGGAGCTGCTCCGGGCGCATCATCTTGGCGAAGTGGTGGTATGCCCGCGGCTCGAGGCGCTGGCCGAGCATGACCTGGATCCAGGAATCGAGCCGGAACAGCTCGTCGGGGGCCTGGTAGGCAAGCGCGTTCTCGCGGAAGAGCTCGATGCGTTCTGAAAGCGAGTCCGGAATGTCCATCTCGCGGCAGCGCCGCCAGAAATCCTCCTCGCGCTCGTTGAGGCGGTAGTGGAGCATCACGAAGTCGCGGATGCCTTCCAGCTCGCGTTGGGACAAGTCGTTGAAGCGCTGCGCCAGAGACTCGTTCACGCCGCTGAACGGGAACAGCTGCATCAACCGGGTGACGCCGATCATGATCAGGTGAATGCTGGTTGATTCCAACGGCTCAACGAAGCCACTCGACAGCCCGAACGCGATGCAGTTCTTGTTCCACGCCTTGCGCCTGCGGCCTGTGCGGTAGCGGATCACGCGCGGCTCCGTCAGCATCGCCCCCTCCACTTGAGCAGCGAGCATCTCGTGAGCTTCGTCGTCGGACAGGTGGGTGCTCGCAAAGACCAGACCGTTGCCGACGCGGTGCTGCAACGGGATCTGCCAGCGCCAGCCAGCGTGGTGCGCGATTGCCTTGGTATAGGGCGGCGCCGGGCCCGTCGGCTCCGTCTGGACCGCGATCGCGCTGTCGGTCGAAAGCCAGTGGGTCCAGTCTTCGTAGCCGGTCTGCAGCGTCTGCTCGATCAGCAGCCCGCGGAAGCCCGTACAGTCGATAAATAGGTCGCCCGGGATTACCTGACCCGATTCCAGCACCAGCGCTTCGATGAAACCGTTCTCGGGCACTTGCCGGATCGCGGCAATCTTGCCCTCGATCCGCTGCACGCCAAGCGGCTCGCTCCATCGGCGCAAAAACTGCCCATAGGCGGTGGCGTCGAGATGATAGGCATAGTTGAGCGGGATCTTTTCACCGATAGCGAACTTGCCGGCCTCCGCCGCCTGCAGCTCGAAGCAGTAGTCCCCCAACTCGCCGCCGAACCCGTTTTCGCGCGCCTGTAGCCACATGTGCTGGAAGTCGGCCATCCAGGTGGATCGTCCGACCTGCCCGAATGAGTGGAAGTAACGATCACCGACACGCGCCCAGTCGCGGAACTCGATGCCAAGCTTGAAGCTGGCCTGCGTGGCGCGCACGAACTCCCGCTCGTCGATTCCGAGCAGCCTGTTGAAGCTGATCGCCGTCGGGATGGTGGACTCGCCGACGCCAACGATGCCAATCTGATCGGATTCGACGAGCACGATTTCGAGCAGCGGCCCGAGTTGCCTGGCCAACGCGGAGGCGACAGTCCAACCCGCCGTGCCGCCGCCCGCGATCACCACGCGCCTCACCTTTTGCCCGTTCAATTCGCCTCCCCCTCGGATCACCGGTTCAACCGATTGAGCAATTGCGCCCGCAACCGGCGCGCCTTCGTTTCATCCATCGGCGCGAGAATGCCGCGCGCGTGCTCGGGCAAGTGCGCTGCAGCGCGCTCCGGCGGGCCGAACACGTAGTAGTCGAACAGCTCGCGCCATGCACGCTTCTCCGGCTCCGGCCGGTCGCGCAGGCTGAGCAGCGCGTGGAGCAGCGTGTTCTGTGGCGTATCGATGAAGGCTGGGGACGTGTTCCACCAGTAGTTGATCATCACGTTGAAGGCGTCGAGGGCCTCCACATTGTGCCACCAGAGCGCGGGGTAGAAGAGCACGTCACCCGGCTCCATCTCCGCCACCTCGCTCGCCGCCAGCGCTTCGCGGAAGTGGGGAAAGCGGCCGAAGTCCGGATCGCGGAGGTCCACCATGCTGACCACCTGTCCACCGGGCGTCAGCTCCAGCGGGCCGGGATAGAGGTTCTCGACCTGCCCGGGCGGAAACAGCGTGAAGCGCCGCCGTCCGACCATCACGCAGGCGATGTTGTTCGACATGTCGTAATGGGTGGGCGCCGTGGTGCGGTTGCCGATCCAGATACCCACCATCGGCGGATTGGCTTCGAACATCGGATCGTTGAGAACGAGGCCGTCTTTCTCCCGAAGGCCCGGGAGATAATGTTCCACGTCGGTGGAGCCCACGTAGAACGATGGCGGAGCCGCATCCCCCAGATGCGCCAGCATCCGATCGAGATATTCGTCGAGTGCGACGCGGCTCGCGTCGAAATTGAGCGCGGTCAGGTCCGCGTTGTAAAAGTAGCGGCCGCCGCTTTCGGGCGCCCCGGTACTGCCGACGACGGGGCGGCCGCCGTAGAAGGACTTGAGATATTCCACCGCGTCTGCGGGTGACCGCTGGCCGGCGCGGACAAGCGGCAGGTCGCGCAGCACGCCCTTGAGTATCGCGGGCTTCTGCTCCGCCATCAGCTCGGCATACGGGATGGCATCCGGCGCGATGCCAGTGATTACCTGAGTCCTGCGCTCGGGCCTGCTCATCCTTCTTCAGGCGTTCGCAAGTTTGCGGTTCTTAAGATCGATGAGCCGCCCCATGTTGCGGAGCGACGACAGCACGAAGACCGCCAGGCGCAGGAAGCCAGCGCGGTGCAGTCGGTCGAGCGCAGCGCCGTCCAGGCCCGCGAACTTCTCCTCGTTGAGCGCATGGAAGCTGGTGAGGTGATATTCCTGTTCATCGCTGAGCTTCACGTCGGCGGTGACCTTTTCGACTAGCTCCAGATCTTGGAACGCTGCGAACATCGCACGTTGGATGTCCGCGCCGGTGTGGAGCATCTTTAGCGCCCTGGAAACGCGATCGAGCGCGGGCGCGTGGCCGCCATGAGGCAGGAACAGCGGTTCGCCCTCTTCGCGCCCGATGCGGGGATCATCGAGATCGACATGGATGAGCGGCTGGCGGCGCACCTCGTCGTCCGACGCCTGTTCCTGTACACCGATGAGGAACGGGCCACGTCGCTGCACGGCGGGCACGTACCGGGTCGTCCAGCCATCCTCGCCGAGGAACAGGTTCTCTCCGCGGTCGAGCCCCAGCAATACGACGCAATGGTATTCGCCCTGCTCGTCCTGCCGGAAGAAGATCGGATATTCCCGCTGTGCCTCCTCGAACTCGGTAGGAAAGATCAGCATCTGGTTGACGCTATCGCCGAACTCCGGGCCCCAGCGCGAGGCGAGCTTCAAGTCATGATGCTCGACGTTGCTCAGCAATACGCGGTTAGCCATCTCTTCTTCCAAAACGCGGCCTAAGGGCAGCTTAAGCCCATCGTCGCCTTTGAAAAAGGCCGCTGCCGAAGCAGCGGCCTTTTCCTTGCTATGGCTGAGCCTTTGCAGCTTAGAAGCGGTAGCGGGCACCCAGTAGGAAGCGGGGCTTCAGCTCGGTGGCGGACCAGAGCTGCCTTTCCGAGCGACCATAAGTCCGAATCGGCTCGCTGAGTATGTTAATCGCTTCGAGCGACAGCGCGATCTGGTCGTTCAGATCATAGCCGATGCTCGCGTCCAACGTTCCGAAAGAATCGACAAACACTGGGTTGCGAGTTGC
>JAJUJV010000113.1 GCA_029265155.1 Altererythrobacter sp.
CAAAGTGCCAAACAGGTTATTGGTCGGCTCACCCAAGGAGAAGGAGGGCTGCCCAGCAGCCCTCCGCCTTGCGTCAGTCGTCGTGCTTCCGCTCGCGTGTCGATTCGACCATGCCTTCGTGGATGAAGCCGATCGGGCGCACTTCCATCGCCCGCCGCTTCAGCTCGCCGCGCATCCGCTGGTACTCGGCCTCCATCTGCTCGGTCACCGTCGGCCGGCTGTCCTCCAGCGCTTCGGCGAAGTCCTGCGCCGTCACGTTCTGCGCCTCGGTCCCGCGCTTGCGGATCGCGATCAATCCGGCGCGCCGCGTCACGTCCTCCAGGTCAGCGCCGGTATAGCGGTCGGTCTGCGCTGCCAGCGCTTTCAGATCGACGTCGTCGGCCAGCGGCATCTGGCGGGTGTGAATGCCCAGGATGTGCAGCCGCCCGCCTTCGTCCGGTGCGCCGACATAGACCAGCTCGTCGAACCGCCCGGGACGCAGCAGCGCCGGATCGACCAGGCCGGGCCGGTTGGTGGCGCCGATCACGACGATCGAGTTCAGCTCCTCCATTCCGTCCATTTCAGCCAGGATCGTGTTGACCACGCGCGCCGTCACTTGCGGTTCGCTGCCTTCGCTGCCGCGGGCCGGCACCAAGCTGTCGATCTCGTCGATGAACACCACGCACGGCGCCACCTGGCGGGCACGGGCGAACATCCGGCTGATCTGCTGCTCGCTCTCGCCGTACCACTTGGAGAGCAGGTCGGAGCTCTTCATCGAGATGAAGTTGGCTTCGGCCTCCTTCGCCACCGCCTTGGCCAGCAGCGTCTTGCCGGTACCCGGCGGTCCATAGAGCAGGAAGCCCTTGGCCGGGCGGATGCCCAGCCGCTCGAACGCCGCCGGATTCTTCAGCGGCAGCTCCACGCCTTCGCGCAGCCGCTCGGCCGCGTAGTCCAGCCCGCCGATGTCGGACCAGCCGACGGTCGGCGCCTGGACCATGACCTCGCGCATCGCGCTCGGCTGCACGCGCTTCAGCGCGGCGCGGAAATCGTCCCGCTCGACCTGCAGGTCCTCGAGCACTTCGGCCGGAATCTCGCGCGCGTCGAGGTCGAGCCGCGGCATGATCCGCCGCACCGCATCGATCGCCGCTTCACGGGCCAGCGCGGCCAGGTCTGCGCCCACGAATCCATGGGTTGATCGGGCGAGCTCCTTCAGGTCGACGCCTTCGCCCAGCGGCATGCCGCGGGTATGGATCGCCAGGATTTCGCGCCGGCCGTTCTCGTCGGGCACGCCGATCACGATCTCGCGGTCGAAGCGGCCGGGCCGGCGCAGCGCTTCGTCGATCGCGTCGGGCCGGTTGGTGGCGGCGATCACCACCAGGTTGGCGCGCGCCTGCAGCCCGTCCATCAGCGTCAGCAGCTGGGCGACCAGCCGCTTCTCCGCTTCGCCCTGGACGTTCTGCCGCTTGGGCGCGATCGAATCGATCTCGTCGATGAAGACGATCGCCGGCTGCGAGCGCTCGGCTTCCTCGAACACCTCGCGCAGCCGCCGCTCGCTCTCGCCATAGGCCGATCCCATGATCTCCGGCCCGTTGATGATGAAGAACGAGGCATCGCTCTCGTTCGCCACCGCCTGCGCCAGCCGAGTCTTGCCGGTGCCCGGCGGGCCGTGCAGCAGCACGCCCTTGGGCGGATCGACGCCCAGCCGCGTGAACAGCTCGGGGTAGCGCAGCGGCAGCTCGACCATCTCGCGAAGCTGCTTGATGGTCTCGTCCATCCCGCCGACGTCGTCGTAGTTGATGATCCCGCGCCCGTCGCGCGGCTCCTCGAACTCGGCGCGCAGCTCGACCTCGGTGTTCTCGTCGATGTGGACGATGCCTTTGGGGCTGGTGGAGATGACCTGCAGGCGAATCTGCGTCAGCGCATAAGCCGGCACGTTGAACATCCGGCGCACGTCGGGCGGCATGTTCGTCACCGGCTGCTGGCCGTGCGTCGCTACCAGGTCGCCCGCCGTCAGCGGCCGGCGGAAGAACACCCGCTTCAGCGCCTCGCTCGGCCCCTGCAGCCGCATTTCGCGCTGCGCCGGGGCAAAGATCACCCGCGTCGCCGGGCGGGACTCGGCCCGGCGGATCTTGACGTGCTCGCCCGAGGCGGTTTCGGCGTTGGCCCGCTGCAGGCCGTCGAGCCGCACGACTTCGAGCGACTGGTCCTCATCGTAAGCCGGAAAGGCGATCGCCGCGGTCGTACGCTTGCCTTCGATCTCGATCACGTCGCCTTCGGTGATGCCGAGCGACTGAAATGCTACGCGCGGCATCCGCGCGATGCCGCGGCCACTTTCCTCCTGCCGGGCGGCGGCGACCTGAAGCCGGACCGTGCCCTGTTCGATCGTCGCCGCGTCTGCGTCTGCCATCCGCCCTCTCTCTTTTCGTCCTGCGTGCCAAGAAAGCTAGGAATGCGCTTTCCCGAATGCAAACCGGCAGCGACAGCGAAGGTGCCGGAGAATCTCGGCCGCCCGGACGCGGGGCGAAAAAAAGCCCGGCTGTTGCCAGCCGGGCTTGGGAGTTTGGGAGAGGATGCCTGAAAGGCCCGCTCCATATGCTGGGGCTGCTGCCTCTTCGCAAGTGCGAAAAACTCAACCAATGTTGCATTGAACGCAACAGCTAGATTTTATCGGCGGTTTTCTGCCGATGCACCGTGCACGTTACCACACGATAACACCAAAACGGCGCCGATCATTGCTTATGGCGGCAAAAAGCCATGCTGCAGCGCACAATAGCTTGGCCGGGTGACATCTGCTGTGCCATTGACTATCGCTTGGCTCGTCATTGTCGGAGTTCGCGGATGAACAAGCTCTATCCGACCGCTGCCGCCGCGCTAGAGGGGCTCCTGCGCGACGGCCTGCTGATCGCCGCCGGCGGGTTTGGCCTGTGCGGTCTGCCGGAACGACTGATCGAGGCGATCGAGGCGAGCGGGGTCAAGAACCTCACTTTCGCCAGCAACAACGCCGGGATCGACAACGAAGGCATCGGCAAGCTGCTGCGCACACGCCAAGTGAAGAAGATGATCGCCAGCTACGTCGGCGAGAATAAGGAGTTCGAGCGGCAATTCCTCGCCGGCGAGCTTGAGGTCGAGTTCTGCCCGCAAGGCACTCTGGCCGAACGGATGCGCGCCGGCGGGGCGGGCATCCCCGGGTTCTATACCAAGACCGGCGTCGGCACCCTGGTTGCCGAAGGTAAGGAAACCAAAGTCTTCGACGGGCCGAATGGGCCTGAAGAGTACGTGCTCGAACGCGGCATCTTCGCCGACCTCTCGATCGTCAAAGCGTGGAAGGCGGACGAAACCGGCAACTGCGTGTTCCGCAAGACCGCGCGCAACTTCAATCTGCCGGCGGCGACCTGCGGCCAAGTCTGCGTGGTCGAGGTCGAGGAAGTCGTGCCCACCGGCGCTCTCGATCCCGACGCGATCCACTTGCCCGGTATCTACGTGCAGCGGATGATCGTCGGCGCGCCTTACGACAAGAAGATAGAGTTCACCACCACGCGGGAGCGGCAGGCGGCGTGAGCCGGTCAGCGGCGATGCAAGGTGGCGACGATCACCGCGATACGTTCGGCATGGCGATAAGCGCGGTTGGCCAGCTCTTCGCCGAACACGTCCGGGTCGGTCTCGCACCAGGCCAGGGCCAAGCCCTGTTCGCCGGCCAGTTGCTCGAGCGCGTCGATCAGTGGGCTGCGGCCGGCGACGATCGTCGCTCCGGTGTAGAGCAGCAGCCGCCCTTCCGGCGCGAGCCGAGCCGCCGCCATGCGCGCCATGTCGAGCGCGATCGCGCCGCCCATCAGCTCGCCGCCGTCACGATAGGCGCGGCCCGCCGCGTCGATGATGTACGGTGGATTGGCGACGGCGAAATCGATCGGATCCGCCACCGGGTCGAGGTTTTCGCTGGTCAGCGTTTCCACCTTCACGCCCGCCGCGGCGGCGTTGACGCGCGCGAAAGCCAGCGCTTGGTGGTTGACGTCCGTCAGCGTCACTTGCGCGTCCGGCTGCACCCGCCCGGCCACGATACCACCCACTCCGCTGCCCGCGCCGATGTCGACGACGTGCGCACCCGTGCGCAACGGCCGCGCCGCCAGCTCCGCTTCGATCGCCGCGGCGAAGCGATAGCTGTCCGGCCCGAAGAACACCGAATCCTCCGCGTCGGTCGGGTACGCCGAATGGAGGAACAGCCGCTCGCCGAGCGAGGACACCCGCACGCTGGCCCGCACCACTTCGCCTTTGCCGCGCAGCGCGCCGGCCGCGCCAAGCAGGGCCTCGGTCTCGTCGTCGATCGTGCCGCGGCGGAACGGCAGCGACCAGCCGAGCACATCGCGCAGATCGTGCGCCAGCGCTCCCGCGCGCCAGCCGATCACCCGCGCGTGCGTCGCCGGGCTGACCGTGGTGAAGCGATAGCCGCACGTGGCAAGATGGGTGAGCAGGGCAAGCAGCGCCTGCTCCTGGCCTTCGGTGGGTTCCCTCATTGCCTGCTACAACCGACGAACCGCCCGGCTGGTTTCAGCCGCAGTGCTCCACGGAGGATATTCGATGCCCTGGTCCCGTGACGAGATGGCCGCCCGCGCGGCGCAAGAGCTTGAGGACGGGTTCTACGTCAACCTCGGCATCGGCATCCCGACGCTGGTGGCGAACCATATTCCCGCCGGCATGGACGTCACGCTGCAGAGCGAGAACGGCATGCTCGGCATCGGCCCGTTCCCTTATCCCGACGAAGTCGATCCCGACCTGATCAACGCCGGCAAACAGACCGTCAGCGAACTGCCGAAGACCGCCTATTTCGACAGCGCCACCAGCTTCGCGATGATCCGCGGCGGCCACATCGACCTGGCGGTGCTCGGGGCGATGGAGGTGTCCGAAAAAGGCGACATCGCCAACTGGATGATCCCCGGCAAGCTGGTCAAGGGGATGGGCGGGGCGATGGACCTCGTCGCCGGGGTCAAGAAGATCATCGTGGTGATGGAACACGTCGCGAAGGACGGCAGCCCCAAGTTCATTCCGGACTGCACGCTGCCCCTGACCGGCCGCAACGTCGTCGACATGCTGATCACCGACCTCGCGGTGTTCCAGCGGCCCGATCACGACAGCCCCTTCCGCCTCGTCGAACTGGCACCCGGCGTCGGCGCTGAGGAAGTCGCGGCGAAGACCTCCGCAAGCTATGCCGCATGAGCTACACGCTCATCACCGCCAACCGGAACTATTCGAGCTGGTCGCTGCGCCCATGGCTGCTGATGAGGGCGCTCGGCATTCCGTTCGAGGACCGGATCGAGCTCTTCACCGAGCCGGATAACTACGACGACTTCCGCGCTTTCTCCCCCACCGGCCAGGTGCCGGTTCTGATCGACGGCGACCGAACCGTGTGGGATTCGCTCGGCATCACGCTCTATCTGGCGGAACGCCACGACGGCGTCTGGCCGCAGGAGCGCGAAGCGCGTGCGTTCGCTCAGTGCGTGGTTGCAGAGATGCACGGTGGCTTCGGCGCCTTGCGCAACGATTGCACGATGAACGTCGGCGTCCGCGTCGCTCTTAAGCCGATGTCCGAGCCGCTACGCCGCAACGTCGCCCGGGTGCGCGAGACATTCGAGCAAGGGCTTGGGCGCTTCGGCGGGCCATGGCTGGCGGGGGCGCAATTCACCGCCGCCGATGCGTTCTATGCGCCGGTCGCGTTCCGCATTCGCACCTACGGATTGGATGTCGGCCGCGGCCAGGCGTGGGTCGATCAGGTGCTCGCCCATCCGGACATGCAAAACTGGGAAGCCCAGGCGCTGGCCGAGACTTGGCGCGAGGAGAGCCACGAGGAAGAACTTGCCGCGAGCGGTACAGTAACCGCCGACTACCGGCAGACCTAGCCAAGCGCCGCAAGCCCCGCCATTCTCTCTTCCCTGGGAGTGGAGAGGAATTCCTGCATGGTGGCTTCGATGCGCCGCGATTCGCCGTGGCTGGCGCTGGTCCTGCTGATGGCGATCAGCACGGTCGGATTCATCGACCGGATCGTGGTCAACGTGCTGGTCGAGCCGATCAAGGGCGAGTTCCAGCTCAGCGACACCCAAGTCTCGTTCATGGGCATGGCTTTCACCGTGCTCAACATCGGCGTCGGGCTGGTGGTGGCCCGCTATGCGGAGCGGGTGCGGCGGCTGTCGCTGATCTCGGTCGGCACGGTGCTATGGTCGGCAGCGACCGCCGCGTGCGGCTGGGCGGGAAGCTGGGTGCAGCTCCTGGTGGCGCGGATGGGCGTCGGGCTCGGCGAAGCGATCGGCTTGCCCAGCCTGCAATCGGTCATCTCCGACTACTTTCCCGCCAACAAGCGCGGCCTGGCGATCTCGGTGCTGATGCTGGCCCCGCCGATCGGGGCGTTCGTCGGCTTCGTCGGCGGGGGATGGATCGCGCAGGAATTCGACTGGCGCTTCACCTTCCTGATCGCCGCGCTGCCCGGCGTCCTGCTCGGCATCCTCGCTTGGCTGTTCATCGCCGAACCGCCGCGCGGCCGCCACGACATCGGCGCGGGGGACGACGTGCCGCCGATCAGCGCGGTGCTGCGCCGGCTGTTCGCCTTGCCCAGCGCGCGCAACCTCGTGATCGGCTCGGCGCTTGCCGCGATGCTCGGCTTCGGGCTCAACTACTTCTTCACTTCGCTGATGATCCGCAAGTTCGAAGTCGGCCTGGCCGAGGCCGGGCTCTACTCGGGCCTGATCGCGAGCCTCCCGGCGGCGCTGTCGGTGGTCGGCAGCGGCTGGCTGGCCGACCGGCTGAGCGCGAGAGGTCCGGCGGCTTATGCCATGATCCCCGCCGTATGCCTGCTCCTCGGAGGGCCGCTCTATGTCCTGGCGATTACCCGCGATAGCCTGCCGCTGCTGCTCGGTCTGATCAGCGTGACGACGTTCC
>JAJUJV010000119.1 GCA_029265155.1 Altererythrobacter sp.
ACTTCGCGGGCATAATAGCCCTCGTCCTGGATCAGCCCGCACAAGTTCAGGCGATGGCCGGCCTCCGCCGCCGCGCGCACCGCTTCTCCGGCGCCTTTATCGGGATGGAAGCGGCCGAAGAACAGCAGGTCCTCGCCCGGGTCGGCTTCGAACGGAAACTCCTCGACCCGGATGCCGTGGTGGATCGTGGCTGCATAATGCAGCGAAGCGGCGCGGTCGGCATCGCTGATCGAGACGTAATGCACCCGGTCGTCGTAACATTCGTAAACCGGCAGGATGCGCGGGCTGGAAAAGCCATGGATCGTGGTCACGATCGGCGTTTCCACCATTCGGGCGAAGATCAGCGGCATGAAGTCGGCCTGGTTGTGGATCAGGTCGAACTCGCCCGCCCGCTCGTAGAGATGCGCGATGTGCAGCGCCTCGTAGACTTTGGCATCGAGCGAGGGGTCTTCCGAATAGCCGCGCGGCGCCACCCCATCGAGCTTGCCGGCGGTTTCGGAATCGAGCGTCGCGAACAGGGTCACGTCGATGCCGCGCTCGACCAAGGCTTCGGTCAGCAGGCTGGTGACGAGCTCCCACGGGCCATAGGCGCGCGGCGGCGTCCGCCAAGAGATCGAGCTGAGCATCGCTACGCGCATTTCAGCCCCTAAGCTGCCAGATCACGCCCTCGTTCCCCCGCAACTGCTCCGAACTGCCCGGCAGAGTCGACAGCAGGCGCTCGCCGCCGGCTGCTTGCGCGGGCATCTCGGTGGCCTCCTCTCCGAAGTTCAACGCGACGACAAGCCGCGAATCGGCGGTGCAGCGCTCATAAGCCAGCAGGGCCTCCCGGCACTGCAGGCTGCGGTACTCGCCCCGGCCCAGCGCGGCTTCGGCCCGGCGCAGCCGCAGGAGCGCGCGCGTCAGCTCGAGCATCGATCCCGGATCGCCGTTTTGCGCAGCGACGTTGCGGCTCTTCCAGTTCGGATTGAGCGGCAGCCAGGGTTCTCCGGTCGTGAAGCCGGCGTTGAGCGAATTGTCCCACGGCATCGGCGTGCGCGAAGGATCGCGGCCAAGGCCGATGCCCGGCTGGCGCAGTTCGCGCGGGTCGCGCACTTTGTCGGCCGGAATAGGCACGGTGCCGATCGCCAGCTCGTCCCCTTGATAGAGCGTCGGCGTGCCGCGCAGGGTCAGGAGCAGCATCATCGCCACGCGCGCCTGGGCTTCACCGATTCGCGCGGCGATACGCGGTGCATCATGGCTGCCGAGCACCCAGTTCGGCCAGCCCCAAGCCGGCAACGAGGTTTCGTATTCGTCGATCAGGCGCCCGACCGTCTCGGCATTCCACGAATTCTCGAGCAGGCAGAAGTTGAACGGCAAATGCACTTGCGGCGCTTCGGCCGTGCCATGCCAGCGCGCCAGCCGGTCGTTCGGCAGCACGATCTCGCCGACCAGCAAGCGGTCGCCATAGCTGTCGGCCAGCGCCCGAATCTCGGCCGAAATGGCATGGGCTTCGGGCTGGTCGGTCGAATGGAGCTGGAGCAGTCGGTCGCGTTCGTTGACGCCCGGTTGCCAGTGCGGATTGGGGGGATTGTCGGGCAGCCCCTCAGCTTTGACGATGTGCCACAGCACGTCGATGCGGAAGCCGTCCACGCCGCGATCGAACCAGAACCGCAGCACGTCGAGCATGGCCGCCTTCAGCTCGGCGTTGCGCCAGTTCAAATCCGGCTGCTGCGGCAGCATCGCGTGCAGGTAGTACTGCCCGGTCGCCTCGTCCCACTCCCAGGCGCTGCCGCCGAAATCGCTGACCCAGTTGTTCGGCGGCAGCCGCTCGCCGTCAGGGCCGATCCGCGCATCGCGCCAGATGTACCAGTCGCGCTTCGGGTTATCGCGGCTGGAGCGGCTTTCCAGAAACCACGGATGCTGGTCCGAACTGTGGTTGGGCACGAAGTCCAGCAGCAGCTTCAGCCCGCGCGCATGGGCTGCGGCGATCAATCGATCGAAGTCCTCCATCGTCCCGAATAGCGGATCGATGCCGCAGTAATCGGCGATGTCGTATCCGAAATCGACCATCGGCGACGGGAAGACCGGCGACAGCCAGATCGCATCGACCCCGAGCTCGGCGATATAGTCCAGCCGGCGCTCGAGGCCGGCGAGGTCACCTACCCCGTCGCCGTCGCTGTCCTGGAACGAGCGCGGGTACACCTGGTACACCACGCCCGTCTCCCACCAGGGATGCTGATCCTTGGATACTCCCGCCATCTCACCGGCAGAATGCGCGAGCAAGCCAATTGGCTCCCGCCCGCGCACGCCATCGTCACTGGCTCGTGAGCGAGACCTCGGGCAGCGCGGCCAGGTCTGCGGCCGTCATCGTGGTCTGGACGTCGACATCGTCCCCCCGCGTCACGGTGGTCAGGCCGGTGATCGGCACGTGCACATAACGATCCGGATCGCTGTCCTCGATCTCCACCAGCAGCCGGTCGACAGTCCCGTCTGCAGCGCGCTCGACCCGCTCGACATCGCCAAGCTCGACATTGTTCGCGCCGATCAGATCGGCGTCGAGCAACTGGCGCTCGGTCAACCCAAGTGCCGCTATTGCCTCGCCGGACGCTTCCGCGCTTGCCCGCGCGTCCGCTTCCATCCTGTCTTGGGCCGCATCCTCCGCGGAGTTGCCGCAGGCGGCAAGCGCGAGGGGCAGGCTGGCGACGGCAGCGATCAGCTTCTTCATGACGGAACCTCCAGGTCAGCGCCGGTTCGGCATGGTCTCCCAACCCGTCGGCTGCGCAGCGGGTTCCGAACTAGAGCGGATTGCCGTCGCGATCGCGGTAGATTTCGCGGCGGCCGACGTGGTTGGCCGGGCCAACCAGACCCTCTTCTTCCATCCGCTCGATCCACTTGGCGGCGGTGTTGTAGCCCACGCCCATCTGCCGCTGCAGCCACGAACCCGATGCCTTCTGCGCTTCGAACACGATCTGGCAGGCCTGGCGGTACTTGCGTTCCTCTGGGTTGTCGCTGGCGGTGAGCTCCTCATCGAAGCCGAAGAAGCCGCCTTCCTCGGGCTCCTCGGTCACCGAATCGACGTATTCCGGGGCGCCCTGGCTGCGCCAGTGCTCGGCGACGCGTTCGACTTCCTCGTCGCTGACGAACGGCCCGTGCACGCGGCGCAGCGGGCCGGAGCTCGGCTTGTAGAGCATGTCGCCCTTGCCCAGCAGCTGCTCGGCGCCCTGCTCGCCCAAGATCGTGCGGCTGTCGATGCGGCTCGTCACGTGGAAGCTGATCCGGGTCGGCAGGTTGGCCTTGATGACGCCGGTGATGACGTCGACCGACGGCCGCTGCGTCGCCATGATCAGGTGGATGCCCGCAGCGCGGCTCTTCTGGCTGAGCCGCTGGATCAGCACTTCGATTTCCTTGCCGACCGTCACCATCAGGTCGGCCAGCTCGTCGACGATCAGCACGATCTGCGGCAGCACTGCGTAATCGAGCTGCTCCTCCTCGACCAGTTCCTCGCCGGTTTCGGGGTCGAACCCGGTCTGGACGCGGCGGCCGAGCGGCTTGCCCTTCGCAATCGCGGCTTTCACCTTGTCGTTGAAGCCGTTGAGGTTGCGCACGCCGATATCGCTCATCATCCGGTAGCGGCGCTCCATCTCCTCGACGGCCCACTTCAGGGCGCGCACCGACTTCGCCGGCTCGGTCACCACCGGGCTCAGCAGGTGCGGAATGTCGTCGTAGGTCTTGAGCTCGAGGATCTTGGGATCGATCAGGATCAACCGGCACTGCGCGGGCGTGAAGCGGTAGAGCAGCGACAGCAGGATCGTGTTGAGCCCGACCGACTTGCCCGATCCGGTGGTGCCCGCGACCAGCAGGTGCGGCATTGCCGCGAGATCGGCGACCACCGGCTCACCGGCGATGTCTTTGCCCAGGATGATCGGCAGGTTGCCCTTGCTGTCGGCAAAGGCCTCGCACGCGGCGAGCTCCTTGAAGCTCACCATCTGGCGGTCGGCGTTGGGCAGCTCGATTCCCATCACCGTCTTGCCCGGGATCGGGCTGACGCGCGCCGAGATCGCGCTCATGTTGCGGGCAATGTCTTCCGCAAGCCCGATCACCCGGCTTGCCTTGATGCCCGGCGCAGGCTCCAGCTCGTACATGGTGACGACCGGGCCGGTCCGGACCGCGGTAATCTCGCCCTTCACGTTGAAGTCGTCGAGCACGTTCTCGAGCAGCCGCGCGTTGCGCTCCAGTGCCAGCTTGTCGAGCTTCTGGCCCTTGTCCGGCGGCGGATCGGCAAGCAGTTCCAGTCCCGGCAGCGTGTAGCTGTCGAACAGGTCCTTCTGCTGCGGCTTGCCGGACAGCTTGGCCGGGCGCGGAGGCTGCCGCGTGTCGGCGATTTCCGGCGGCTTGCGCGCGGGAGCATCGTCCACGTCGTCGTCGACTGGAGCCACGCGCTCGTCCCGTCTGGCGCGGCTCGCTCTCGGCGCAGCAGAGTCGATCTCCGGGCCCGACGACTTGCGCCGCAGCCAATCGGGCAGCGTCATCAGCCGCGCCCAGTCGAAGGCGAAGACGCGCCCCGCCAGGACACAGCCGGCGATCACGCAGAGGAGCCAAGCTCCGGCCATGGTCCAGAATTGCGCCGCCTCGGGTACGCGGCTTGCCAGCGCGCGAATGCCGCCTGCTCCCAGCAGGCCGACAATTCCGCCGAGCGAGGCGGGAAGGCTGCCGACGTCTTTCGCCGCCAGCGTCAGCGCGGTTCCCAGCAGCGCCATCGCCAGCAGCAGCATGCCGAGGGTTCCCCACCAGCGGCGGCCGTGCGGCGTCTCTTCCTCGTCCGCGTCGCGCCACAGCTTGCGCGCCGTGGCATAGAGCGCCGGCAGCAGCAGAACCGACACTAGGCCAAAGAAGAACAGCGCCCGCTCGGCCACCCACGCGCCCGGGCGCCCCATCCAGTTGGCAACTTTGCCCCCGGCTGCGGTCGAAGCCGACGGGTCGGTTTGCGTATAGGAGATCAGCGCCAGGGCGAGGAACACCGTACCGACGCCCAACACGCCTGCGCCTATCAGTTGCATGGCGCGCGCCAGCGATCGCCGGAAAGCGGCACGCCAATCGGCCGGCTGCGCCCCTCTGTCCAGGCGCGCGATCGCGCGTGAAGCCATGGCTGTTCCCCTTACGTCCTGGGCGCCATCATCCTCTTCGGAGGAGTCGGCGTCAAGAATTCACGCTTTGCTGCGCCTTCCCGGCGCCGTCGAGAGTCCGTCGATGGCTGCCCAGTGCACCCAGCGGAGGCGCCGCGCCGTGGCTGGCGTCATGCCGCCAAGCGCGATTACCGGAAGATCGCTTCGCGCCGCGATAAGGCGGAAGCGCACCGGCCCCAGCGTCGCAGCGCCGGGATGGGACCGGGTCGAGAATACCGGTGAGAGCATGACGGCATCGGCTCCGCCCCGCCGAGCGGAAGCCAGCTCGCGCAAGCCATGCGCGGTAGCGATCTGCATCAAGCCGGGCGAGAGCCGCGGCGTCGTAGCGCCGCCGTATACGCCATCCGCACCCCATTCACGTGCGAGGGCCGCACTGCCCGCCAGCACCACCACATGTCCCCGCGCGGCAGCGATACGGCGCAGCTTCCTCCACCGCAAACGCCTTGCATCGGTGGCGAGATGATAGTGCCGGAACACGAACCCGGAGCCTCGAGGCAGAGCCCGCAGCGCTTGCTCCAGCACCGCATCGTTCCGTTCGTCGGACAACAGCCATAACCGCGGCAGCCGCTGGCTGCGGGCTCCAGCAGAGGTCTGGCGAACGCGCATAGCGCCGCTATAGCGCGAGCCATGGAAAGCGCAGCCGTCTTGCTCGCCGCGGTCGAGGACCGGATTTCACATGCCTGCCGTATTGCCGGGCTTGAACGGAGTGACGTTACGCTCGTTGCCGTCAGCAAGACCCATCCGGCGGAAGCGATCGAGCCGTTGATCGAGGTCGGCTGCCGGGTGTTCGGTGAAAACCGGGTTCAGGAAGCTAAGGACAAATGGCCGGCGCTGCGCGAACGGCATCCCGATGTGGCGCTGCATCTCGTCGGCCGGCTGCAGTCGAACAAGGCCGAAGAGGCCGTGGCCTTGTTCGATGCCATCCATTCGCTGGATCGTCCGAGCCTGGTCGGTGCCCTGGCCAAGGCGATGGACAAGACCGGGCGGCAGGTGCCCTGCTTCGTGCAGGTCAACATCGGCGCCGAGGAGCAGAAGGGCGGCGTCGCGATTTCCGAACTGCCTGCGCTCCTGGCGCAAGCCCGCGCCGCGGACATTCCCCTCGCCGGCCTGATGTGCGTGCCGCCCTTCGGTATCGAGCCGGCCCCGTTCTTCGCGTTGCTCGACAAGCTGGCGCGTGACCATGGCCTGAGCGGGCGCAGCATGGGGATGAGCGGCGACTTCGAAACCGCTATCATGCTCGGCGCCACGCATGTTCGCGTCGGAACCGC
>JAJUJV010000156.1 GCA_029265155.1 Altererythrobacter sp.
CTGGATGCGGTTCGCCGGGCCGCGAGCGATCATGGCCTTCGCAGCGGCGCCATTCGCCACGAACTGTTTGCCTTCCGATGACCTCCAGGCGCATCGCTCCGGAACAAAGCCCTCACCGTCTGACTTGCCAGATGGGGTCGATACAGCTCGAACCGACGAGGGGTCTAAGATGAGGCATCCCGGATTTTTCATCGCGGCGTTGGCGACTTTCGCGCTGGCGGCAGGCTGTGCAGAGCGCCCTGCGCCTTCCACCGCCAGCGCGCTGCCGTCCGAGGCGGCTCCGATAACGCCCGAAGCAAAGCTGGGCAGGATAGTCGCCGAGCAACAGTGCTCGCGCTGCCACGCTATCGACCTCACCGGCGCCAGCGCCATCGCAGAGGCGCCACCGCTGCGCGACCTCTACAAGCGCTACGCGATCGAGGACCTCCGAGGGGCGTTCGTCCGAGGCATCGAAGTGGCTCACGCGCGCATGCCGGCGTTCCGGCTGTCGCCGCGCGACGTCGACAACCTGCTCTCCTATCTGAGGTCGATCGACCCCTGCGCTCAGCCATCGACCGATGAGGAAGCGATGGCGCGCTGTTTCGAACCGCTGTGACCGCGCCTGGTAACCCGGCATTGAGAACCTCGTGAGCGGCGCCCCGCTGCAGCCGCAGGCTGCAGCCGCAGGGCAGGGCGGCCTCGTTCGCACGTTGTCGCTGACGCACGCGGTTCTCTACGGCCTCGGAGTGACGATCGGGGCCGGGATATACGTCCTGGTCGGCGTCATGGCGGACCGGAGCGGGATGCACGCTCCGCTGGCCTTCCTCGTCGCCGCCATACCGATGGCCTTGAGCGCCGCCTCTTTCGCCGAGCTCGGCACGCGCATGCCGGTAAGCGCGAGCGAAGCGGCCTACGTCCAGGCAGCATTCGACCGCCGTTGGCTCAGCCTCTCGGTAGGGCTCTTGGTGGTCGCTACGGCCACGATATCCGCCGCCACGATCGCCAGCGGCAGCGCTGGCTATATCGCGTCGTTTCTCGACTGGCCCGGTTCCTGGATCATCGCCGTGGTGGTCTTGGCCATGGGGGCGGTGTCGTGCCTCGCGACGACGCAGTCGGTCACGTTCGCTGGGGTGATGACCGTTATAGAGATCGGTGGGCTCGCCGTCATCATCGGCGCCGGCGCTATGATGGGCGGAGAGCCCCTTGAGCGGCTGCCTGAACTCGTGCCTGGTCCCGGCGACGCTGCTGCCTGGGTTTCAGTGCTGGGATCGAGCCTGGTGGCGGTGTTCGCGTTCCTCGGCTTCGAGCACTTGGTCAACATTTCGGAGGAGTTGAAGGAGCCGACGCGAACCTTGCCTCGCGCGCTGTTCCTGACTCTGGGAATCACGGCCGTGCTGTACTTCGTCGTAGTCTGGATCGCGGTGGTCGCGGTCCCGCCCGTTGAGCTGGGCGCGTCCGAGGCGCCCCTGGCCCTGGTATTCGAGCGCCTTACCGGGTTTCCGCTGGTGACGATGAGCGCCGTCGCCATTGTCGCCACCCTCAATGGCGTGGTGGTCCACATGATCATGATCGCGCGGGTCCTTTACGGGATGGCGCGGCAAGGTTTTCTGCCGTCGCGGCTCGGTACCGTCAGCTCCGTGACGGGCACTCCGCTTGTCACCACCGGCATTGGCGTGGTGGCGATTCTAGCGCTGGCCGTCGCGCTGTCGCTAGGGGGCCTGGCTGACCTCGCAGCAAGAGGTACGCTTGTGATCTTCGCGATCATCAATCTGGCACTGCTAAAGATAAAGAGAGCGGAAGCGAGCAGGCCTGACCACGTTTTTGTTTGCCCGGTATGGGTGCCAGTCGTTGGTTTCGCATCCACGGTGGCGCTGCTTGCCGCCGACTTCGCTCTCTAGGTCCATTGTCAATAGCGCGGGAGCATACATTCGAGTTGGGGGTGACAGCAGAAGCTATCTGCACTGTCACCCGCCCTCTCATAATCTTCCAAATATCATGTCGGATTTCGTGTTGGGACGTGTCGCCAACCAACCGGTCGTTCCCGGAGAGGTTGATCTCCGCAGGTGCCCGCTCTCCAACGGCAGCTATTTGCATTGGCTCGCTGCTGACCTGTCATTCGGCTACCGGCCAGGAGCCGCAAGAATAGGAACTCCGACTTCGCTCGAGGCTTTGTTCAGCTTAGCGAAACAGGTCTTATCTGCTGTCCGCTAAACTGACCTGCCTGCTGACCGAAAGACTGGCTTGTATATCCAATGGACGAACCGGCATGCGCGGAGCCTCGGTCACTACGAGTTTGACCCAGAGGGTGTCCCCGGCCCTAAAATAGGACGTCTCGTTTGCCCTGCGCAATGCGTCTAGGCTGGCCTGCTCTGTTCCGGAGGAGGCTTTGGTAAAGCCTGGCAGTTCGAAGATGACCCACGAACCCTGATCCATCTCGGCAACGCTGAGAGAGACTTCAGGCCGTGCGGTTTGCACCTGAATTTCGGTCCCGGCCCGCACATTGCTCTGGTCACCAGCGACCTTGAAGGTCTGGCCCTTGTGGATAAGCGTGATGGGCGCTTGCGGCGCGGGAGGATTGGCGAGAGCGGCCATAATGGGACTGGGGCCGGATCCAGCCGGCCTCGGGCCGTTGATGCCTGCACGACCCATTGAGAATCCGCCCGAGCGCATGTTGAAATACAGGCGCCCAACATCGCCCTGGCAGACAGACGCGTTCCAGTCTGGCTTGATCACACAGGTATCGTCGGTGACCACGCTGTTGTTTTCGCCATCATGCAGGTTGATGTGTGACATCGGAACACCGCTCGTAGTGCCGTCCAGGTCGAGGATCGACAGGGTTCTCCAGGAGTTGCCGCCGCGATTGTCGTTGTCGAACCGCTTATCCATTTGCGGGAAGTACACCGGCTTCGCGTTTATATAGGTTGCGGTCTTGATGGTGCTTGCGGTGGTCACGCCCGAGCTGTTGTACATGAGCCAGGACAGAGCACCTGTCTTGCGAAGATCATTGTCCTGATAATTGACGAATGTCGTGTCCTGCACCTCGTTGCGATAGTCGTAATATTCGTAGGCGCGGATGGGATAATCCGGGATCAGGCGCTTTGGAACACTCCGGCCGATCGCAATCTCTTCGGGTGTCTCGGGATTGCCGATATTGTCGGTTTCACCCACGAACAGGGAATCTGTCACCAACGAGGTGTACTTTTCGGTACCGAAGGCGGCAGACGACATCGTCATTCCGATGGCGTTGTCGGCGAACTTCGCGTTGCGAAGCGTGAAAAGCTCGCCGCGGCCCCAGAAACCTTGGTTCCGGTTCTTGTAGGCCGTCAGATCCGTAAGGACCGTTTCGAGCATTTCGCTCTCCGGATCCATGGGATCCTTCAGCGGCATGTACGCATTGCCGGCGAGGCCGAAGGTATTGTCCTCGTTGATGTTCCGGTCGAACATGAACCCGTCGTAATTCGAGTGGGCCGTGTTGCCGCGGAAGGCGCGCAGAAGTAACCGGCGCGGGAACGTCTTGGAGGCGATTTCTGTGCCGAGGAACGCGCCGTTGGGGTGGTGAGGGAGAGACAGCCAGAAGCCGGCCTGATCCGAGCCAGCCGCTACATTGTCGATGTAGCTGTTGTCGGGATTGGTGATCCAGAACGAAGAGGCCGTGTTATCTGAGGGCAGCAAGGTTTTGCCACCGTGGAAGCTCTCCTGTCGGTAGGCCGCTCGGTCAAAGAACAACGGGGGCATTTCGCCGTTCGGCGCGATGTTGGTCGGCACGCATTCCAGTGTCGGATGGCACTTGGTCTGGATGGCGAGGTTCCGGACGAATTCGTTGCCCTTCTCGATCCCGTCTTCCACGAAGAAACAGTGTCCCACGGTGTTGTAGGTCACGTTGTTCTGGATCAGCAGGTTGTCGGTTCCGTGCACCGTTACGCAGCGGTTGAACGTGTCGTGGATGGCCGAGTTCTTGATGTACTGGCCTGTTGCATCGCCGGCGAGGTGCCAGTGCATCGGATATCGGGCTAGCTCCAGGTGCTGCCCCATCCGGTAAAGCTCGATGCCTGAGATCTTCACGTCCGATTGGGCCATCGCCATGATGTGCCCGCCGAAGTAGGTCTGCTCCGCGTCCTCCGATGCCTGGATGCGGATGTTGCGGGTGAGCAGGCCGACCTCGCCGCGCTCGTCGACACCGTAGGTGATCTCGCCGAAGTGCATGTACTCGAGCGGCTTGTCGAGCGTCAGGCTGTTGCCGTTAATTGCGGTGATCGTGCGCCGCTCCGCTTGGCGGGGATCGAAGTCGGTCGAAGCGAGCACGATCTCGTCGCCCACGCGCCAGCCGGCCGCGTTCAGCACCTCAATGCGGTTGGTGCCCTTGGCGGCGGTCTTCGACAGCTTCGTCCAGGCGTGTTCGCGATCGCCGTGCAGGCTGAGCGTACCGCGCATCAGCATGATGCCGCGGTCGCCCATGGTGTTAACGTCCTCGCCCTTGACGGTGTCGGTCAGGGTGATCGAGGCCCGATGGGTATGGGGCTTGCCCTCCTCGCCAATGTGCAGCTCGCCGCCGCGTAAGTAAATCCACTCGGTTTCCAGCTCGATGTCGCGGTCGTCGGCAAAGCGCAGCTTGCCGTCGATGGTCAGGCTGCGCAGCGCCGGCGGATCGACGTCGAGCACCATATCGAGATCGCGCGCGATGGTGACCGCATCGCCTCCCTGCGGCACCTTTCGGTCGGGCCAGGCGGCCGGATCGGACCAGCGCACCTTGCGCATCGCCACAGGCGCC
>JAJUJV010000030.1 GCA_029265155.1 Altererythrobacter sp.
CGTGGACGTTCTGCGGGCTGTCCCAGAAGCGTACTTCGCCATCGCGGCCGCGCACGAGAATCACCGAGAACTCGGCTTCGAAGCGCACGAACCCCTCGTAGACGAGACCGTCGTTCGGCACGCGCAAGCTTTCAGCCTCATGTGCCGAGGCGATGCGCCACTGGCCCTTGCCGTCGTAGCCTTCGCGGCGGGTCTTGACGATGCCCGGCGCTCCGACGCGCTTGATTGCGCTCGTCAGCTCGCTGTCCTGATCGACCGGAGCGTAAGGCGCGGGGCGGCCGCCAAGCTCTTCGACGAAGCGTTTCTCGCGCAACCGGTCCTGCGCCACTTCCAGCGCACGGGTACCGGGAGCGAGGCGGTCGGCGGGAATCGCCGAGAGCGGCGCCACCGGCACGTTCTCGAATTCGTAGGTGACCACGGCGCAACCTTGCGCGAACTCGCTCAGCGCTTCGCGGTCGTGCCAGTCGGCGCTGGTGAAGCGGGCGCTGACTTCGGCGGCGACGCTCTCCTTCTCCGGCGCATAGACGTGGCAGCGATAGCCGAGCTGTGCCGCGGCGATGGCCAGCATTCGACCGAGCTGGCCGCCGCCGAGAATGCCGATCGTGCTTCCGGGAGGGATCATGCGCGCCTCAGGACGGGCGTTCGGCGACCGAGTCGGTCTGCGCCGCGCGGAAAGCCTTGAGCCGTTCGGCCAGCTCCTGGTCGGAGGTCGCGAGAATCGACGCTGCCATCAGCCCGGCATTCGTTGCGCCGGCGTCGCCGATCGCCAGTGTCCCGACCGGCACTCCGGCGGGCATCTGCACGATCGATAGCAGCGAATCCTGGCCCTTCAGCGCCTTCGATTCGACCGGCACGCCGAGCACCGGCAAATGCGTCATCGCCGCGACCATTCCGGGCAAGTGCGCCGCGCCTCCGGCGCCGGCGATGATCACCTTGAACCCCTCGTCCGCCGCGCCTTTGGCAAAGGCGGTCAGCCGGTCCGGCGTGCGGTGGGCCGAAACGATGCGTGCGTCGTAAGCCACGCCCAGCTTGTCGAGCGCGTCGGCGGCGAGCCGCATGGTCGGCCAGTCGGACTGGCTGCCCATGACGATCGCAACTCGCCGCGCGGCCGCTCCCCCCATCTCAGCGATCCTTCAGGTAATGGCGCTCGCCTGGGCGCATCTGGTCGTCGAACTCGTAGACGATCGGCTCCCCGGTGGGAATCTCGAGCCCGGTGATGTCCGCATCCGAAATGTTCGACAGGTGCTTGACCAGCGCCCGCAGCGAGTTGCCGTGCGCGGAGACGATCACCGTCTCCCCGCTCGCCAGCACCGGCAGGATCGCGCTTTCCCAGTAAGGCAGCACGCGCTCGATCGTCAGCTTGAGGCTTTCGGTCGCGGGGATCGCAACGCCGGCATAGCGTGGATCGGTGGAGAGGTCGTACGGTCCACCCGCGTCGAGCACCGGCGGCGGCACGTCGAAGCTGCGGCGCCAGATTTTGACCTGCTCGTCGCCGTGTTTCTGCGCGGTCTCGGCCTTGTTGAGGCCCGTCAGGCCTCCATAGTGCCGCTCGTTGAGCCGCCAGTCCTTGGTCTCCGGGATCCACAGCCGCCCGCACGCTTCCAGCGCCAGGTGCAGCGTCTTGATCGCTCGAGTCTGCAGCGACGTGAAGGCGACCGTGGGTAAAAGTCCGGTTTTCGCCAGCAATTCCCCCGCCGCACGCGCTTCACCCACGCCTTTTTCGGTCAGGCCCACGTCCCACCAGCCGGTGAAGCGGTTTTCCAGATTCCACTGGCTCTGGCCGTGGCGGACAAGGATCAGCGTGGGCAAGAACGGCGCTCCTGAGTTGGCGGGAGCGCCACGCGTTAGCGAGGCGGTTCCTCTTTGGAAAGAGGCTCGCCATCGCCTGCATCCAGCGCGCGCGCCTGCGCCTTGCGGCGGCGCAGGTTCTCGCGCAGCTTGGCGGCCAGCCGCTCCTCGCGGGTGAGGTCCTGCTTTCGTTCACTCATCGGCAACGCCTTTGCCGCTATCTCACCCGCGTCTCAAGCTTGGCTTGACACGGCGGCCCGGCGCGACAATAGCGCGCGCCTCTCCCGTGCTGCTGTAGCTCAGTGGTAGAGCGCACCCTTGGTAAGGGTGAGGTCGGGAGTTCAATCCTCCCCAGCAGCACCATTCGCCTGTTCCGCGCTTGCCATGGGCAGGGGTGTTGTCCATCCCGTGACGATGGACCGGGATGAGCTCCAACCACTGCATCCGAACTACATAAAGGCCGTGCGGCTCACCACCATGCTGCTCGTGCTGCCGTTCGCCATCGGTGCGCTGGCGCTCGAAAGTGCCGATTCGTTACCACGAGGATCGTTCGTCCTCCCAGTGTTGCTGGTCGCGCTTTATCTGATCTTCCGCACGCCGCTGCGACGTTATCACGCGCGCGGTTACCAGGTGGACGCCGATCGCCTGCGCGTCGTTCGCGGGTTGATTTTCCGCTCGGACACAGTCGTTCCATTTGGGCGCGTGCAGCACATCGATGTCCAGCAAGGGCCGATCGAGCGGCTCTATGGTCTAGGGACGCTGGTGCTGCATACCGCAGGCAACCACAACGCGTCCGTGTCGCTGCCCGGCCTCGCGCACGCCGATGCCCTGGCGATGCGCGACGACATCCGGGCGCATGTGAAACGCGAGACGATGTGAGCGGCTCGGCCGACACGGCCTCGGGCGAATGGCGGCGGACCAGCCCGCTCGGCTTCCTGCTGGGCGCGGTGATGAACTTGCGCCACCTGCTCCTGCCGATGGTGGCGGCGTTTTTCGGCACGTCGGCCGAGCGGGCCGCCCTTTACGTTGTCCCCGTGGTGCTCGTCGGCGTCGGGCTTACATTCCTGCTGAGTTGGGTTGCCTGGCGCCATTTCCACTACCAGATCGGCGACAGCGACATTCGAGTGCAACGAGGTCTGCTCAGCCGCACCGTCCGCTCTGTGCCCTACGAGCGCATCCATGACGTTACTCTAGAGCAGGCGCTGATCCCGCGGCTGTTCGGCATGGTCGAGGTCAAGTTCGAGACGGGGGCGGGCGGCAAGGATGAACTGAAGATTCAATACGTCACCGACGCGGAAGGTGCCGCGCTGCGGGAAACGGTACGCGCCCGTAAAAGTAGCAAGACCGATACTTCCGAAGCAGAGGGAGTTCCGAGCGAGGGTGGAAGCCGCGTCCTGTTCGCGATGGATGACCGGCGACTGCTGACGTTTGGGCTGTTCGAATTCTCGCTGATCGTCTTTGCCGTCCTGGCGGGTGCGACCCAGCAGTTCGACTTTCTTCTGCCTTTCGAACCGTGGGATCCGGAAGCCTGGATGGATTGGCTGGCCGGGTCTGGTGATTGGCTGCAAGCGTTCGGGTTCGCCGCGCAGGCGATTGGCGTCCTCCTTGCGCTCGCAACCCTGGGGCTGGTTGGACTCGTCACCGGGCTCAGCCGTACCGTTCTTCGCGACTATCGATTTACGCTGGAGGAAACTCCCAAAGGACTCCGCCGCCGCCGCGGTCTGCTCACCAGGACCGACGTGGTCATGCCGATCCGCCGCGTCCAGGCGCTCAAGGTCACGACGGGCATCGTTCGCCGCCGCTTCGGCTGGCATGGCCTCAGCGTGGTCAGCCTGGCGCAGGATGCCGGCGCGGGGCACCACGTCGTCATACCATTTGCACGAATGGATGAGATTGCACCGGTCGTAGAGGTCACCGGATTCGAATTGCCGTCGGCTGACCTCGTTTGGCAGCGGCCCAGCCTCCGCCACCGCTTGGATCGCGCGGCGCTCGCAGTGGTTCCGCTGGCGGGCGCGGCGGCAGCGGCACCGGCACTGAACACCTATTTGGGCTTGGGCATGACGGCGCCGCTTATGGCTTCGTTCGCGCCGCTGCTGGTCGCGATCGTTGCCGGCGCGCGCGGATACTACCTATGGCGCCATGACCGTCACGCCGTCGATGCGCGGCATATCTATGTCCGCCGCGGCTGGCTGTCGCCGAAGCTGGACATCGCCTCGAGGATTAAGTTGCAATCGGTCGAGATAGTACGAGGGCCTTTGGCTCGGCGCCGCGGCTATGCCGACGTGAAGCTGGGAGTTGCCGGAGGGACACTCGAACTAGTGGGCGTTCCCGTCGAAGAGGCGCAGCAGATCCGCGTGGCGGTGCTCAACAGCATAACCTCGCTCGATTTCTCGCGTCTCGCCGGATGACTCAGCTATCCGGCTCCGCGAGCAGGGCGCTCCATTCCGGGTGACGTCTGAACAGGGCGGCGACGTAGCTGCATTGGGGGACGATCTTGAAGCCCTCGCTGCGTGCGTCGGCCACGAGCGCTTCCACCAGTTGTTGAGCCACGCCGCGGCCCCGCATCTCCGGCGGCACGAATGTGTGATCTACAATTCGCAGTGGACCCATCGCGCGCCAGGTCAGTTCGGCGGTCTTTGCTGCGCCGGGCAGATCGGCGCGATAGGCGCCGTGCGACGTCTCGTTCTGGTGGGTGATCTCGATCGCTTCGGGCATGCCGTTCGTCTCCTTCTTGTGCGCAACCCGCAGCCGAGCCATGGCGTTCCGA
The DNA here is from genome assembly GCA_029265155.1 of Altererythrobacter sp. Classification (GTDB taxonomy): domain Bacteria; phylum Pseudomonadota; class Alphaproteobacteria; order Sphingomonadales; family Sphingomonadaceae; genus Croceibacterium_A. The sequence goes on from JAJUJV010000030.1 coordinate 4,556, forward strand.
TGCAATTCCTGTCGGATAATGCGGCGTCGGTTCATCCGCAGGTATGGCAAGCGCTGCAACGCGCCGATACGGCTGACACGCCTTACGACACGGACACGCTGAGCCGCCGCCTGGATGAGGCGTTTTCGGCCCTGTTTGGCCGCGATGTCGCTGCGCTTTGGGTCGCGACGGGCACGGCCGCCAATTGTCTGGCCTTGTCGACGATGGTGCCGCCCCATGGGGCGGTGCTGTGTCACCGAGAGGCGCACATCGAGACCGACGAAGGCGGCGCCCCTGGCTTCTATCTCCACGGCGCCAAGCTGGTGCTGGCGGAAGGTGAAGGGGCAAAGCTTTCGCCGGAAGCCGTCAGTGCGACGCTCGGGGCGATTCGTGGCGACGTGCACCAGGTCCAGGTGCATGCGCTCTCGCTGACCCAAGCCACCGAATATGGCTTGAGCTATCGACCGCAAGATCTTGCCGCCTTGACGTCACTTGCGCGCGAGCGCGGCCTCAAGCTGCACATGGATGGGGCGCGGTTCGCCAACGCGGTCGCCTTTCTGGGCTGCAGCCCGGCCGAGGCCTGCGGCGATATTGACGCGCTGAGTTTCGGGTGCGTCAAGAACGGCGCGATGAGCGCGGAGGCGATAGTGTTCTTCGACCCGGTCCTCGCCGATGTGGCTCGGTTCCGGCGCAAGCGGGCCGGTCATTTGCAGTCCAAGGGCCGTTTCCTTGCCGCTCAAGTCCTGGCGATGCTCGAGAGCGACGTTTGGCTTGCCAATGCCCGAGCCGCCAACGCCGCTGCGGCCGAGATCGCGCGTGCGGCTGGCGAGCGGCTGCTGCACCCGGTCGAGGCGAACGAGGTGTTCTTGCGTTGCACCGCGAAGGAACGCGATGCGCTGCGGATGCAGGGTTTCGGATTCTACGATTGGGGGCCGGATGCGGCGCGCTTTGTTGCCGCGTGGGATACGCGCGCAGACGATGCGCGTGCGCTCGCCCGCGCGATCGGCAGTCTGTGACCCAGGCCCCCCCGCATGCGCTGCTGCGGCCGCGCATTGCGCTGCCGTTCCTGCTGATCGCGCTGATCTGGGGTTCGACCTGGATCGTCATCACCGGACAGATCGACGGAGTGCCGCCGGCCTGGTCGGTCGCATGGCGGTTCGTGCTGGCGACATTGGGCATGTTCGCGCTGGCGATGGCAACGGGCAGCGCGCTGGCGATGCCAAAGCGCGCGCACTGGCTGGCCGCGGCGGTTGGTCTCTGCCAGTTCTGCGGCAACTACAACCTGGTCTACCAGGCCGAACTGCACCTGACTTCCGGGATCGTGGCGGTGATGATCGGGCTGATGATCGTGCCCAATGCCGTGTTCGGCCGCGTGTTGCTCGGCCAGCCCATTACCGCGCGCTTCGCGGTGGGAAGTTTGATCGCCATTGGCGGGATCGCTTTGTTGCTGGTCAACGAGACGCGCGAGGCGCGGCTCGGCGGCAATGTGGCGCTCGGCATCTGGCTGGCGCTGGGTGCGATGTTGGCAGCGTCGATCTCAAACGTGATTCAGGCCGGCCCCACCGGGCGGCAGGTGCCGCTGATGACTTTAGTCGCATGGTCGATGCTCTACGGCACGCTGATCGACGTGGTTTTCGCGGCGGTGACCGCCGGGCCGCCTGTGCTGCCGGTCGACACCCAGTACTGGCTGGGCACTGCCTATCTTGCATTCGCAGGCTCGGTCGTCACGTTTCCGCTCTACTACCGGATCATCCGCGAGATCGGCGCTGGCCGTGCCGCTTATCACAACGTGCTGGTGGTGATCGTGGCGATGCTGCTTTCCACCTGGTTCGAGGATTATCGCTGGTCGGCCCTCGCCATAGCCGGCTGCGGACTGGCCCTCGTCGGCCTGCTGATCGCGCTCAGAGCGAAGTCCGTCTGAGCACGCTCAAGAGCCCTTCACGGTACGTGGGATAGCGAGGCCGCCAGCCGAGCACGCGCCTGGCCTTCCCGTTCGCCACCCGCCGGTTTTCGGCGTAGAAGGCCCTCGCTTGCGGACTGAGCCCCGCCTCTTCGAGCGTCTGCAGCGGGGGAGGAAGGATGCGGAGCAAGCGGCATGCCTCCTCGATCACCGTGCTCTGGCTCGCCGGCAGGTCATCGGCGAGGTTGTAGGCCCCCGGCGGGGCGTCAAAGGCTGCGACCACTCCCGCGGCAAGATCGTCGACGTGGATGCGGCTGAACACCTGTCCGGGCACATCGACGCGGTGGGCCGTGCCCCGAAGAACACGTTCCAATGGGCTTCGGCCGAGGCCATAGATGCCGGGTAGTCGGAACACCCGTGCGCCTCGCTCCAGCCATTGGCTGTCGCATAAGACGCGCGCGGAGCGACGGCCATGGCCGACCGGAGCGGTTTCATCGACCCAGGCGCCGCCGCAGTCGCCATAGACGCCGGTCGACGACAAATAGCCCAACCATCCGCCCCGCTCCGCGAAGTCGGCCAGCGCCTCGCCGTAGCGGTCCAGAACGAGATCGCTCTCCGCAACCGGGGGAACCGATGAGAGAACATGCGTGGCATGTCCGAGAGCCGAGACTACCCCTTGCCTGTCCGCAAAATCGAGTTCGCCATCTTGGCCGGTGGCGGTGACGCGCCAGCCCAACGCCTCCGTCGCGGCGCGGACGCGCTTCGCCGAGTAGCCGAGGCCGAAGATCAGCAGATGTGCCATGGGCGTGTTCTACGCGTTGGATGAAGCGGTGAAAGCACCTAAAGACTGATGATGGACGTAGCGCGAACCCCCTCCACCCCCGACGGCAACCCGAAGATGGCCGATGCAGCGCCGGAACCGGTCGAACCCCCGCTGATCCGCCGCGAGGACTATAGGCCGTTCCCGTGGCTGGTGCCTGAAGTCAGGCTCGAATTCGATCTCGGGCTGGACCTCACGCGAGTCCGTTCCGCCCTCACCGTGCACCGCAACGCCAAGGCGCTGCCGAGCGCCAACCTTCGTCTCAACGGGGACGGCCTGGTTCCACTCGAGGTCGTGGTCGATGGTCAGGCGGTTAATTCCTGGAGTCTCGACGGTGACGACCTGATCGTGCCGCTCGCCGGCGAGAGCCACCAGATCGAGATCACCACCGAGATCGACCCTTCGGCTAACACGCAGCTGATGGGGCTTTACGCCTCCAACGGCATGCTCTGCACGCAGTGCGAGGCCGAAGGTTTTCGCCGCATCACCTTCTTCCCTGACCGACCGGACGTGCTGTCGGTCTATCGCGTGCGGATGAGCGGCCCAAAGGCGGCCTTCCCGGTGCTGCTGTCGAATGGCAACCATGAGGCACAAGGGGAGGGGGCAGACGGCATGCACTGGGCCGAATGGCACGACCCCTGGCCTAAACCGAGCTACCTCTTCGCCCTGGTCGCGGGCGACCTCGTCGCTAACCGCGACAGCTTCACCACGATGTCTGGTCGCACGGTCGATCTCGCCATCTGGGTCCGCGAAGGAGACCTGCCGCGCACGCAGCACGCCATGGATTCCTTGAAGCGCTCGATTAAGTGGGACGAGGAGGTGTTCGGCCGCGAGTACGATCTCGACACCTTCAACATCGTCGCGGTCAGCGACTTCAACATGGGGGCGATGGAGAACAAGGGGCTCAACGTCTTCAATACGAAGTACGTGCTGGCCGACGAGGAGACCGCCACGGACGGCGACTATGACGCGATCGAAGGGGTGATCGCGCACGAGTATTTCCACAACTGGTCAGGTAACCGGGTGACCTGCCGCGACTGGTTCCAGTTGAGCCTCAAGGAAGGCTTCACGGTCCTGCGGGACCAGTTGTTCAGCCAGGATATGGGCTCGGCGCCAGTCAAGCGCATCGAGGACGTGCGGGTGCTGCGCGCGGTGCAGTTTCCCGAGGATTCGGGCCCGCTGGCTCATCCGATTCGCCCTGACAGCTATCGTGAGATATCAAACTTCTACACCGCCACGGTGTACAACAAGGGTGCGGAAGTGATCCGCATGATGCGCACCCTGGCTGGCGAAGAGCGGTTCCGCGCCGGATGTGAGCTCTACTTCGATCGCCACGACGGCCAGGCGGCGACGTGCGAAGACTTCGTTCGCGCGATCGAGGAAGGCGCGGGCCTCGACCTCGGTCAGTTCCGGCTGTGGTATTCGCAGGCGGGCACGCCGCGGGTGAAGGTGCGGCTGGAGCACGACGGCGACGTTGCCGCGCTGCATCTGGCGCAGGAAGTTCCGGCCACACCGGGGCAGCCCGACAAGAAGCCGGTGCCGATCCCGCTGAAGCTAGCCCTGTTCGATCGGGAGGCGAAGCGGCATTCGGGCGAGCGGCTCGTCACGCTGGAGCAAGCGCAGGCAACGGTCAGCTTTCCGGGCTTTGCGGCGGCCCCGGTACTTTCGATCAACCGCGGCTTCTCGGCGCCGGTCGTGATCGACCGCGAGGTTTCCATTGAGGATCTGGTCTTCCTCGCCGCTCACGACGACGACCCGTTTGCCCGCTACGAGGCGATGCAGGACCTCGTGACCCGTTATTTGCGCGAGGCGGCGAGCGGCGCGCTCGATGACGACCAGCGTGGACGCGGCCGGGAAGCGATTCGCCTGGCGTTTGCAGCGACCTTGGCCGACGCCGCACTCGATGGCCTGATGCGGGGCGAGATGATGATCCTCCCCGGCCACTCCTACTTGATGGAGCAGATGCCGGTCGCCGATCCGGAGGCCATTCACCACGAGCGCGAAGCGCTCAAGGCTTGGCTGGGCTCGACAATGGAAGACGAGCTGGTAGCGCTGCATGATCGTGCTGGCACCAGGAGCCACGGCCGTAGCGCAACCGCCAAAGGCGCGCGCAAGTTGAAGACGCAGGCTCTGATGTTCCTGGCGGCGGGCGCGCGCGATCGGGCCGCACGCCTGGCAGCGGCACAGTACGATGACGCCGACAACATGACCGACCGCCAGGGCGCCTTGATGGTGCTCGCGGGGCTGGAGACGGCCGAACGGACGCACAAGTTGCTCGACTTCTACAACCGCTATCGGGGCAATGATCTGGTGATCGACAAATGGTTCGCGATCCAGGCGCAGTCGCTGCATCCCAAGGTGCTCGATCATGTGAAGTCGTTGGCGGAGCACCCCGAGTTCACGCTGCGCAACCCCAATCGCGTGCGCTCGCTCTACATGGCGTTCACCGGTGCGCCGCAGGGTTTTCACGCTGAAAGCGGAGAAGGATACCGGTTGATTGCGGACCTTATCGTCGCGCTCGACCCGATCAATCCGCAGACCGCCGCGCGCTTCGTCGCGCCTCTCGGCCGCTGGCGCCGCATCGAGCCGCGGCGCGCGGCGTTGATGCGCGGGGAACTGGAGCGGATCGCATCGGCTCCGCGCTTGAGCCGCGATACCTATGAGCAGGTTAGCCGTAGCCTTGGCTGAGACCCTCCCGAATGAGGTTGTGGAGGTCATTCACGCCAAAGGTCTGGCGGGGGTGCCGCACGGCTTCCTAGGTCGGCGCGGAGGCGTGTCGCAGGGGTTTATCGCCGGGCTCAACGTCGGCCATGGGGCGGATGACGACAGCAACGCCGTGGCCGAAAATCGCCGCCGAGCGATAGCGGCGGTGCTGCCCGAGGCGCCGCTCGCCACGGTCTACCAAGTGCATTCGGCCGGTGTGGTCGAGGCGAGGGAGCCTTGGCCGCAGGACGAACGGCCCCGTGCCGATGCTCTGGTGACTGATCGGCCCGGCCTGCTGCTCGGCATCGTTACAGCCGATTGCGCACCGATCTTGTTCGCCGACTTGGCCGCAGGTGTGGTCGGTGCCGCTCATGCGGGCTGGCGCGGTGCACACGGAGGGGTGATCGAGAACACTGTCGAGGCCATGGAGCGCCTGGGGGCGGCACGCCCGCGCATCGTTGCCGCCATCGGCCCGTGCATCGCGCAGTGCAGCTACGAGGTCGATGCCGCTTTCCGCGCTAACTTTGCGCCGGCGGACGAAGCGTTTTTTGAGGCCGCGCGGGAAGGGCGCTGGCAGTTCGATCTTGAAGGCTATGTCGCCAAGCGACTGCGGGCGTGCGGAGTGGGGCAGATCGAGCCCGTTGGTCTCGACACTTACGCCGACGAAGCGCGCTTCTTCTCGTATCGCCGCGCCACTCACCGCGGCGAACCGGCCTATGGCCGGCAAATCTCGCTGATCGGCCTGCCCAGCTAGGCCGTCACAAAGCCGCCAAAATGCCTGTTGGCATGGCCGGTCCGCTCGTCTATCAGCCCGGCCAAGTCGCACCCCCGGGGCCTCCGTACGGGCGCGATTGATCGAATTCTCTTCGGTTTCGCGCTCGGGCCCGCCCGACGGGACCGGCAGGCAAGGCAAGGCAATGGCAACCACCACAGGCTCCGCCCAACCCGAAGCGACGGCCGCTGGGGAAGGCGTGCGCCGCCGCGATTTCATCAACATCGCTGCGGTCTCCGCCGCCGGAATCGGCGGTGCAGCCACTCTGATTCCGCTGATCAGTCAGATGGCTCCGTCCAAGGACGTTCTGGCCGAATCCACCACTGAGCTGGACATTTCGGCAATTGAGCCGGGCATGGCGATCAAGGCCGTGTTCCGTAAGCAGCCGGTTTTCGTGCGCAACCTGACTGCAGCGGAAATACAGGCCGCGGAAGCGGTGCCGACCGGCAGTCTGCGTGATCCGCAGAGCCTCGCTGAACGCACCAAGGAAGGTCACGGCAACATCCTCGTTACTATGGGCGTCTGCACGCACTTGGGTTGCGTGCCGCTCGGCGCGGCGGAAGGCGAGAACAAGGGCGAGTTCGGCGGCTATTTCTGCCCTTGCCACGGTTCGCACTACGATACCGCGGGGCGCATCCGTAAGGGGCCTGCGCCGACCAACCTCGAAGTGCCGGATTACGCTTTCACTTCCGACACCACGATCGTGATCGGGCAGGAGTCCGCCTGATGAGCTTCCCCTGGGCCAACCAATACCAACCCAAGGCGCCGCTGATGCGGTACCTGGACGAGAAGCTGCCGTTGCCGCGCCTCGTCTACAACGCCGTTGGCGCCGGCTATCCGGTGCCGCGCAACCTCAACTACTGGTGGAACTTCGGCGTCCTGGCCGGCTTCGCGCTGACGCTGCAACTGATCACTGGCATCGTCCTGGCGATGCACTATGCACCGAACGCTACCGTCGCGTTCGGCTCGGTCGAGCACATCATGCGCGACGTGAACTGGGGGTGGGCGCTGCGCTATGCGCACGCCAACGGCGCCAGCTTCTTCTTCGTGGTGGTCTACCTGCATATCTTCCGCGGGCTGTTCTACGGTTCGTACAAGGCGCCGCGCGAGATGGTGTGGCTCATCGGCGTCGTCATCTTCCTGCTGCTGATGGCGACCGCCTTCATGGGCTACGTGCTGCCCTGGGGGCAGATGAGCTTCTGGGGCGCCAAGGTCATTACCGGCCTGTTTGGGGCGATCCCGCTGGTCGGTGAGCCGCTCCAGGTGTGGCTGCTGGGCGGCTATGCGCCGGACAACGCTGCGCTCAACCGCTTCTTCTCGCTGCACTATCTGCTGCCGTTCGTGATCGTCGGTTGCGTGATCCTGCACATCTGGGCGCTGCATATTCCGGGTTCGTCGAACCCGACCGGCGTCGAGGTGAAGAGCGAGAGCGATACGGTGCCGTTCCACCCGTACTACACGGCCAAGGACGGCTTCGGACTGGGTGTATTCCTGATCATCTATTGCGTGATCACGTTCTTCCAGCCGAACGCGCTCGGTCACCCGGACAACTACATCCCGGCGAATCCGCTGGCGACGCCCGCACACATCGTGCCCGAATGGTACTTCTGGCCGTTCTACGCGATCCTGCGGGCCTTCACGGTGGACTTGATCCTGCCGGCGAAGCTGTGGGGCGTGATCGCGATGTTCGCGTCGATCCTGGTGTGGTTCTTCCTGCCATGGCTCGACAAGTCGCCGGTCCGTTCGGGTCATTACCGCCCGATGTTCCGCAAGTTCTTCTGGTTCGGTCTGATCCCGGCGATGGTGGTGCTGTTCTGGGCTGGCGGAGCGCCGGCGGAAGAGCCCTACGTGATGCTGAGCCAGATCGCGACCGCGTACTACTTCCTGCACTTCCTGGTCATCCTGCCGATGCTTTCCTGGCTCGAGCGGCCCGAACCGCTGCCGTTCTCGATTACCGAGGCGGTCCTCGGCGAGGACAAGAAGGCGGTGCTGGGCGAAAACACCACCCCGGCCACCTGAACGTGCGGAACAAGGGAAAGACGACGCAATGATCCGCCTCATCGGCATACTCGTAGGACTCGCCTTCACCTTCACGGTGGTGTGGGCCTTCGGCTGGGGCGCCGCAGCGGTGATCGGGCAGGGCTACCTGGTCGAGGAAACCGCCGAGCATGAGTTCCACGAACATCCCAAGGACGTGAACTTCGCGCACGACGGGGCTTTCGGTAAATGGGACCTGCAGCAGCTCCAGCGCGGTTACCAGGTCTACAAGGAGACCTGCTCGGCCTGTCACTCGCTCGACTACGTCGCGCTGCGCGATCTGGCGCAGCTCGGCTACAGCGAAGCCGAAGTGAAGGCCGAAGCGGCCAACTGGACGGTGCCAGGGATTGACCCGAACACCGGCGAGGCGACCACCCGCCCAGGCACGCCGACCGATTACTTCCCGTCGCCGTACCCGAACGACATTGCCGCTGCGGCTGCCAACAACAACGCAATCCCGCCGGATCTGTCGCTGATGGCTAAGGCGCGCCATGATGGCTCGGCCTACATCTATTCGCTGCTAACCGGTTATCAGGAGCAGCCGGCCGAGTTGCTACGCCGCTTCCCGGATGCGGAGACAGGTGTCGGGCTTTACTACAACCCGTACTTCCCGAACCTCAACCTGGCGATGCCGCCGCCGCTCAGCGATGGACAGGTAACCTACGCTGACGGCACGCAGGCGTCGGTCGACCAAATGGCCAAGGACGTGGCCGCCTTCCTGACCTGGACGGCGGAGCCGACGCTGGTGAAGCGCAAGCAGACCGGTTGGGCCGTGCTCGGGTTCCTGATCTTCGCCACGGTCCTTGCTTGGCTCGCCAAGAAACAGGTCTGGGCGCCGATCACTCCGGTTCGCCGCAAGGACTGAGGGGCTTCGACCCCCTCCGTCTGGCAGGGCAGTGCACGGTCAAGTGAGCCCGGCCCAAATCAAGGATCTGATCCGCACGATACCGGACTTCCCGACGCTGGGGGTCCGGTTTCGTGATATCACCACGCTGATTGCTCACGGCGAAGGGTTTCAGGCGTCTGTCGCCCACCTGGCGGAGCGGGCGGCGAGGTCTGGTGCCGACATGGTCGCTGGCATCGAGGCGCGCGGCTTCATTTTCGGGGCGGCGCTTGCCGCCAAGCTGGGCATCGGCTTCGTCCCCTTGCGCAAACCCGGCAAGCTGCCGATGCCGACGATCGGGATCGACTACGCTCTTGAATACGGCGAGGCGCGCTTGGAGCTCGATCCGGGCGTAATCGCCGCGGGACAGCGGGTGCTTCTGATCGACGACCTCCTGGCCACCGGCGGCACTGCCGTTGCTGCCGCCGAGCTGCTGCGGCGCGCCGGCGCGAATGTCGAGGAGGCGTTGTTCGTGGTCAATCTCCCCCATTTAGGAGGAGCCCAGGCGCTCCGCGCCGTCGGAGTTGCCGTGGAAGCGCTCGTCTCGTTCGACGACTGACTCCGCTTGACGGCAAGCCTGTGGCAGTGGCAAGCGGCGAGACATCACGAGCGGGTATAGCTTAGTGGTAAAGCACCAGCCTTCCAAGCTGGCTATGCGGGTTCGATTCCCGCTACCCGCTCCACTCCTTTACTCGCTATCTCCTTGCGTCTGCTGGGCACGGTCTGCGCGTGAGGCGGTGATGTAATTGCGCAGTTGCACGTTACCTTCGTGGCAGGCGTATTCAAAGAAGCCGTAGTCATCGCGCCGCTGCCAATCGCTGCGGGTGGTCCACGGCGCGGTGAAGACTACCGGATCGTGGTAGGTGGCTTCGTACACGATCGTGTCCGGGCCGGTCATCGTGAAGCGCTCCACCAGGCGCGCCTCTTCGCTGATCGGCGTGTCGTTCCACGGTGGGGAGCCGGTGGTGACGATGTTGGTGCCGGACGGTCCTGGACGGAAGTTGGTGGTTTCCACGACCAGCGTGTTCTTGTCCTCCCAGTGCCCCCGGCTCTCGCCCATCCAGTTGTGGATCGCAGCAGGCACCGGCGCGCGGCCGTCCACGGGCACGATGCGCGTTTCGTGGATCATTTCGAGCTGTAGCGCCACCAGGCCCGGCGCCTGCCAAATGCGGATCCCGTTATTGTACTGCATCGGCAGCATAGAAGCGGGTAGTCCGCGGGTGATGCAGCGGTCCCAACTATCGAAATCGGTCACCCAATCGAACGTCTGCCCTTCGCGCCAGCTGGAGCGCATCAGGTCCGAACGACGCTTGCCTTCCGCGGTCTTCTCCGGGAGTCGCCCGTTCGGCGGATCGATGATCAGGGAGGTCCGACGGCTCGGCTCGCCCATCTCGACCCAGTGGCCTTGGCCCAGCCGATCCGAGGCGTCCTCGTTCTCGTAGCGGGCCGCTGCCGCTTCGATCCGGCGCCGCCGCTCCTCCATCTCCTCGTCCGACAGGAACATGCGGTTGCCCTGCTCGGGCGTGCGCTGCAGCGGCGTACCGTTCAGATGGTCGATCGGCCAGCGCCCGCGCAGGTCGGGATCACCCCACGGCGTGGTCGCCGGTTCGTAGTCGTCCGGCACCGGGGGGACCGTCACGAGATCTGCCGGCCCCTGCTGAGCCTGGCCAGCAGCGCCCACCGCTCCCAATACGAGCGCACCTGCCAACAGCTTCGCCTTGATCCGCACCAGCACCCTCCACAATGGTTTACTCGCTAAACCATTCGCAAACTAATGGGGGGAACTCAACCGTTCTCTATGGCTACGTTGTCGATTAGGCGGGTTCCACCGATTCGAGCAGCGACGAACAGCCGGGCCGGGGCACTGCCGACTGCACCCAGGGGCTGGAGCGTCGTCGCATCGGCTATCTCGGCGTAATCGACGCGCGCAAAACCTTCTCCAAGCAAGCCCTGGGACAAGCGGTCTACGGTTTCGGTGACCGGCGCCCCCTGTGCGATGGCTGCAGCCGCGTCACGCATCAGTCGCGGCAGCGCAGCTGCGCGTTGACGATCATCGGTCGAGAGGTAGCGGTTGCGGCTCGACATCGCGAGGCCGTCGGCTTCCCGAACGATCGGAACACCGAGGATGCGCTCGGCAGAGGGCTGTGACAGATCGAGATCGCGCGCCATTCGACGGATCACTGCCAGTTGCTGCCAATCCTTTTCGCCGAATACCGCCCAATCCGGACGGACCTGGTTGAACAGCTTGGCGACCACTGTGGCCACGCCGTCGAAATGGCCGGGGCGCGACGCGCCGCACAGGCGCTCGCTCAGGCCCCCCACGGAGACCTTCGTCGCGAAGCCTTCCGGATAGACTTCATCGGTCGGCGGCGCCCACAGCAGATCGACACCTTCGGCGCGCAGCAGCCGAGCATCTTCTTCGATCTGGCGTGGGTAGGCCGCTAAATCCTCGTTCGGGCCGAACTGCGTCGGATTGACGAAGATTGAGACCACCACGACGGGTGCCCGTCGCCTTGCTTCGCGCACCAGGCTAAGGTGTCCTTCGTGTAGCGCGCCCATCGTCGGCACCAAGGCCACTTCACCGCGCGCCCCCCGCAGACTGTCCACAGCTGCGCGCAGCTCAGGGAGCCGGTTGGCGGTTTGCATGGATGCGGGCCTCCGATAAGAGCCGGGAGCGGGTGCTCTAGCCGCCCGTGCCGATCAGAGAAAGACAGCATCATCGTGTCAGCCGCCCCTCATCGCATCGTCTTCGCCAATGAAAAGGGTGGCACCGGAAAATCGACGACCGCGGTGCACATCGCCGTGGCCCTCGCCTACCAGGGCGCGAAAGTCGCTGCGCTCGATCTCGATCCGCGTCAGCGCACCCTCTATCGCTATTTCGAAAACCGGGTCGAAACCGAGAAGCGGCGCGGCATCGAACTTCCCGGCGCCGCGTTTGGGGTATTCGTCGGCGACACGATCGAAGCTCTGGAAGAACAGTCTGCCCAGCTCGGACAAGGCGCGGACTTCATCATTTTCGACACGCCCGGACGCGACGATCCGTTTGCCCGCCATGTCGCCACCCAGGCCGACACTCTAGTCACCCCGATGAACGACAGCTTCGTCGATTTCGATTTGATCGGCCAGGTGGACGCCGAAACCTTCAAAGTCCGGCGGCTCAGCTTCTACGCGGAGCTGATCTGGGAAGCGCGCAAGAAGCGGGCGATGAAGCAGATTCAGGAGCAGCGGCGGGAGATGGACTGGGTCGTGGTGCGCAACCGCGTCCAGCACGTCGATGCGCGCAACCAGCGGCGCATCGACCAGGCCCTGACCGAGCTTTCCAAGCGGGTAGGGTTCCGCGTCGCCCATGGCCTCTCGGAGCGGGTTATTTACCGTGAACTGTTTCCGTCCGGTCTGACGCTGCTCGACAAAGGACAACTTGGCGAACTTGGCACCAGCCATCTCGTGGCGCGGCAGGAATTGCGTACGCTCGTCGGCAACCTGCATCTGCCAATGCCGGGCGCGGCCAGGACCCAGGCTGCCTGACATGATGCGGATCCTGTTCTTCGTGGCCATCGCGGTCCTGGCGTGGAAGCTTATCGTCGGGCGCTGGCCTTGGGAACCGAAGAGCAAGATGCGCGCTCAAGCACTGTCGCGCGCGCGTAAGCTTCTCGGCGTGTCTGCGGCTGCTTCACGGGAGGACATCATTGCTGCGCATAGGCGCCTCGTGGCGATGGTCCATCCCGACCGGGGCGGCAGCAACGACCAGGTGCATGAAGCGAACGCCGCACGGGACCTCCTGCTCAACCAACTGCCCCACGATCTGCCTGCTCCATAGGAGACAAGATGAGCCACGACTTTCATCCTACCGTCCTGCGTGAATACGACATTCGCGGGGTAATCGGCGAAACCCTCGGCGCCGACGACGCACGGGCGATCGGGCGCGGCTTCGGCACGCTGCTGCGCCGGGCTGGCGGCAAGCGGGTGGCAGTCGGCTACGACGGGCGCGTCAGCTCGCCGATGCTCGAACATGCGCTGATCGAAGGCCTGACTTCCAGCGGCTGCGACGTGCGCTGCATTGGCCTGGGGCCGACGCCAATGCTCTATTTCGCCGAAGCTTCAGCGGAAGAGGTCGATGGCGGCATACAGATAACCGGCAGCCATAATCCCGCCAACTACAACGGCTTCAAAATGGTGTTTCAGGGGCGTCCGTTCTTCGGAGAGGACATCCAGACCATCGGACGGCTCGCGACGGCAGGAGAGTGGGAGGATGGCACGGGATCGGTCGAGAAAGTCGATGTGCTCGACCGCTACGTCGATGCCTTGCTCGCGGGCTTGGCCGGAATCGACGATGCCGAGGTCGGGAAGCTGCGGATCGGCTGGGACGCCGGCAACGGAGCGGCCGGGCCGGTGCTCGATGCTCTGGTCTCCAGGCTGCCCGGAGAGCATTTCACCCTCTTTACCGAAGTCGATGGCACCTTCCCCAATCACCACCCCGATCCCACGGTTCCGGAAAACCTCGAGGATCTGCGCCGGCTGGTTGCCGAAAAGAACCTCGACTTCGGGATCGCCTTCGACGGCGACGGCGACCGCATTGGCGCGATTGACGGGCAGGGTCGTGTGATCTGGGGCGACCAGCTCCTGATGATCTACGCCGAGGATCTGCTGGCCCGGCGGCCGGGCTCCACGATCATCGCGGACGTCAAGGCCAGCCGGGCGCTGTTCGACCGGGTTGGCGAGTTGGGCGGGACTCCGCTGATGTGGAAGACCGGGCACAGCCTCATCAAATCGAAGATGAAGGAAATTCACGCGCCGCTCGCCGGAGAGATGAGCGGCCACGTCTTCTTCGCCGATGAATACTACGGCTATGACGATGCGCTATACGCAGCAATACGGCTGATTGCTGCCTCTGCCCGGCTCGGCAAGTCGGTCACGGAGCTGCGCAGCGCCATGCCGGCAATGCTCAACACGCCCGAGCTGCGCTTCCAAGTAGACGAGAGCCGCAAGTTCCAGGCTATCGAGGAGGTCAAGCAGCGGCTGGCGCAGACCGACGCCGACGTGAACGACACCGACGGCGTGCGGGTCACCACGGCGGACGGTTGGTGGCTGCTGCGAGCCTCGAACACTCAGGACGTGCTGGTTGCCCGGGCCGAAAGCGATACCCAGCAGGGGCTTGAGCGGTTGCTGGTGCAGATCGACGAACAACTGGCGGCCTCCGGTCTTGAGCGCGGACCCCAGGCGGGGCATTGATCGCCCGGACCGGAGGGACAAAAAATGCTACGTTGGATTGCGGTGTCGGCACTGGTTGCAGCCAGCTTGGCGCTCGGCGCGTGCAACACCGTGAAGGGGCTCGGCCAAGACATCCAGTCGGTTGGGCAGGCGGGGCAGGACGCGCTCTAAGCCGGCTGCCAGCCGCTCCATAGCAGCCAGACGCCGGTGGCAATGAACAACATACCGGCGATGATCCGCACGGCCTTCAAGGGCACGCGCCGAAGCAGCTTGTCGCCTGCGACTACAACCGGCACGTTCGCCAGCATCATGCCCAGCGTGGTGCCGCCGGTCACGGCCACTATGTCGCCGTAGCGGGCGCCCAGCGCCACAGTGGCGATCTGGGTCTTGTCACCGATCTCGACCAGGAAGAACGCCACCAGAGTGGTCAGGAATGCACTCGTGCCCGTGCCAGGCGCTTCGTTCTCGTCGAGTTTGTCCGGGACGAAAGTCCACAGCCCCATTGCGATGAAAGCGATGGCGACCGCTATGCCGAACCATTCGGTGGCGAGCCACGCAGCGGCGGCAACGCCGAGCCACGCGGCGAGAGCATGGTTGGCCAGCGTCGCCAGGAGAATGCCCCAGACGATCGGCATCGGGCGACGAAAACGTGCCGCCAGGACTAGGGCCAGCAGCTGCGTTTTGTCGCCCATCTCGGCTAGAGCGACAAGGATCGTGGAGGAAAGGAAGGCGTCCATGGGCCGTGGCGCCGTGGCGCAGGCGCGGCCCGCACGCAAGCATTGGGATGTTAAGGGGGCCGCCGCAGCGACCCCCTTCACCAACGAGCTCTATCGGATGGAACCCGAGCCTGGTTCGCGACCTCGGTCGTCGCTCCTGCTATTGCGATCCCAGCTTTGCGGCTGCTGGACGCGCAGGTTGTTCTGGACGTGCGTCACGCCGGACAGGTCGTCGACGCAATCTTCGGCGCGGCGCTTTTGCTGACGGCTCGGTACGGTGCCGTCGAGCGTCACCTCGCCGTTGCTGACAGTGACCGATATCTGCCGCGCATCGACGCCCCAGTCTTGTGTGAGCGCGTCGCAGGCGTCTTCCATGATTCGCTCGTCCGACCGGGTGTAACCCGAAGGCCCATGCCCGCGGTAGCCGCGCTCTTCGCGGTGGTCGTCATCATCGCCGCCAAACCAGCCCGATACCGCCTCACCGGCCCGCTCGAGCCAGCTTCGGCCGTCGTCGCGTCCACCGCCCCATTCCCGATCATCAGCATAGCTGCCGCTCGGTGCAGCGCCGAGGGGCCGCCACTCCCCCCGATTGGCCGCAAGCCGGCTGCCCGCACCGTAGTAGCGGGGATAAGGCGTCCGGTTGGTAAACTGCGGCGTGTTGAAGTCGTGGCCGCCGATGTCGTCGCCGCGGAAACTGCCGTAGCTTGGTCCTCCGCGGTCGCGCCAGCTGCGCCAGTATGAGCGCGGCACGCCCTCTTCCTCCGCACGGGAAGGACCTCGATTATGACCCCAACCGCCGTGGCGCTGATGGCCACGGTCCTCTTGCGCATAGCCGTAGTCGCCGTCGTACCCGTAGCCGCCGGCTCGCCAA
>JAJUJV010000127.1 GCA_029265155.1 Altererythrobacter sp.
GCCCCTGCTGCTCCCGGTCGAGACCGCGCCGGGCGAGGCGCGCTCCGCCCGTGCGTTGATCTCCGGCGCGCGCGCCGCCACGCTCAAGCTCACCAACCAGCGCGAGGCGGCCGATGCTCATGCGCCGGTGCTGATCCGCGCCGCCGAGCCGCTCGATCTCGCCAGCGCCCAGCCGATTGCCGATCCCGCCCTCGATCTCGCCGTTCCGCTCAAGGGCCCGTTTCTCGCCGAGCCCCTCGACTGGCCCGAAGAAGCCGCAGTCGCGATGGAACTCGCCCGCATTGCCGGTATCCTGCCGGCGTTCCTGGTGGCGCCGGAGCCAGCCCACGAGCCAGTCGCCATGGAAGCGGGCGACCTGCGTGCTTTTGTCGATCCCACCGCGCTAGCGATCGCCACGCGCGCCCGCCTCCCCGTCGCCGCCGCGGAGGACGCTGAGATCGTCGTGTTCCGCAGCCCCGACGACACTCGCGAACATGCGGCGCTGATCATCGGCCGCCAATCGTCACAGCACGTGCCGCTCGCCCGGCTCCATTCCGAATGCCTAACCGGCGACATCCTCGGCTCGCTGCGCTGCGACTGCGGCCCGCAGCTCGACGGGGCGCTCCGGCTCATGGCAGCGGAGGCCGCGCATGGCGGTTGGGGCGTGCTGCTGTACTTGCGTCAGGAAGGTCGCGGCATCGGCCTGGTCAACAAGCTGCGCGCCTATCGGCTACAGGACCAAGGCTTCGACACCCTCGAGGCCAATCGCCGCCTCGGCTTGCCGGAAGAGGCCCGCGACTTTCCGGTCGCGGCGCGGATGCTGGAACTGCTCGGGGTGCCGCAAGTGCGGCTGCTGACCAACAATCCGGCAAAAGTGGCGGCATTAGAAGCCGCCGGAACTCATGTCGCGGAGCGCGTCGCCCATCAGCTCCCGGCCGGTCCGCATAATGAACGCTACCTCGCCACCAAGCGAGATCGCGCCGGGCACTTGCTCGACTGAGTCGTCCTAGCGACGCTCGAAGCGTTCGAGGCCGGGCCCGAGGGCATTTTCGCCCAGCGCCAAACGGTCACCCGACCAGTCGGCGACGAAGGTGGTGCTTCGTTCGACTCCGGGCGCCAGCCGTGCGTCGTTGCCAAGGATTGCGAGCCCATTGCTCGAGTGCTCGGCGCCTTCCGCCGCCACGGCGATGAAGGCGGAATAATTCTCCTTGTCGCGCCCCTGCACGAACCAGTTGTTGCTGATCTGACCGGTCGCTCCGTCGGGCAGGTCGATCATGTAATTCGTACCCCGACCTTTCGAATCGTCGAAGCTCGAGCTGGCAATGTCCACCCGCACCGCGCGGCTCTTCACGTAGTGCCCGCCGCGACCTTCCTCGAACCGGCTGCGCGTCACACGCAAGTGGCCATACTCCCCAGTGTAGATCGAGTGGGCGCAGCCGCCGGAGCCTTCGCAGGTGCCAAGCCGGGTGAAAGTAGAGCGGTCGATGGTCAACCGGCCCGGAGCGTGATCGGCCGTGAGGATGCCTTGCTGGCTGTCGCGGAACCAGCTCTCCGCCACCGTTAGGTCGCCCTGCTCGAGCCGGATACCCGCGCCGTTGTAGTCGGGCACGTGCATGTTCTGGAACACTAGCCCCGACACTTCGGCACCGCGGCCCCGCAGCACCAGCGCCGCTTTGCCCTCGCACGTACGCGCGTCGAACACCGCCACGCCGGGCTCGGCCGAGAGGTAGGAGATGAACCCTTCGCTCTGCACCGCACAGTCGGCGTAGCGGCCGGGCACGATGGCGATCGTGCCGCGGCTGTCGCCGATCGCGTCGACCGCCTGCTGCAGGCGACTGAAGCCCTGCCCGGTTTCGACCACCGTGTAAGGCGGCGGCGCCTGTTGCGCCAGAACCGCTGCGGTGGGAAGGGCGATGGCCGCAAGCATCCCGAACAGCACCGGGAAGACGAGCAGAGGCCGTGCGTCATGATCCATGCGCGCGGCTTACGGAGAAACGGTTAACTTCGCGCTAAGCACGCTGGCGCCGCCGCGCCTAATGCTGCCGGATTACCGCCAGGAAGGCCTCTCCATAAGCGTCGAGCTTGCGGGCACCGACGCCGGAGATCGCCCCGAGTTCCGCCAAGCTGGCGGGTCGAACCGCTGCCATTTCGCGCAGCACCGCATCATGGAAGATCACGTAAGGCGGGACTTGCGCTTCCGCCGCCAGATCGCGGCGCAAGGCGCGGAGGGCCTCGAACAGCGGGTCGCCGACGGGGTTCGGTGTATCGGAGCGACGCCGCCGCCCCTTTGCAGGCGCGGGGGGCTGAACGATCTCGACAGTGGTCTCTCCTTTCAGGATCGCGCGAGCGTCGCGGCCCAGCTTCAGACCGCCGTGCTCGTTGGCGACCAGGCTGCCCCGCGCCTGCAGTGCCCGGCTGAGCGGCTGCAGCAGGCGGGCTTCGGCCGCATCGACAATCCCGAACACGCTCAGCTTGTCATGGCCCCGCTGCAGCACCCGCTCGTCGGCCGCTCCGGTCAGCACTTTCTGCACATGCCCGAAACCGAAGCTCTGGCCGGTGCGATAGACCGCACTCAGCAGTTTGCGCGCCAGCTCGGTGGCGTCGATCACGCCCGGAGCTTCGAGACAGTTGTCGCAGTTGCCGCAAGCCTCGGGCGGATCCTCGCCGAAGTGCCGCAGCAGCACCGCGCGGCGGCACCCCGGCGTCTCGACCAGCATCGCCAACGCATCGAGGCGGGCGCGCTCGCCGGCTTGCCGGCTCTCGTCGATCTCACCGACCCGCTGCCGAGCCTGGGCGAAGTCGCCGGCAGCCCACAGCATCACGGCAATAGCTGGATCGCCGTCGCGTCCGGCTCGCCCGGTCTCCTGGTAATAAGCTTCGATCGACTTTGGGATGCCGGCATGCGCGACGAAGCGCACGTCCGGCTTGTCGATGCCCATGCCGAAGGCGATCGTGGCGACGACCACCATGTCCTCGCTGGCGACGAATGCAGCCTGGTTGGCGGCGCGCTCCTCCGGCGGCAGCCCGGCGTGGTAGGGCAGAACAGGCCGCGTACTTGCCTGGGCCAGCCCTTCGGCGAGTTGCTCTACCTTCCGGCGGGTCGGCGCGTAGACGATCCCCGGCCCCGGCTGTTCTTTCAGGAGCTGCACCAATTGCCGCGTGCCGCTCTCCCGGTGGCGGATCACGTAGCGGATATTGGGCCGGTCGAAGCCGGAGACGATGACTCCTTCTTGCGGAATACCGAGCTGAGCGATGATATCGTCGCGCGTGCGAGCGTCAGCGGTCGCGGTCAGCGCCAGCCGCGGTACCTGTCCGAAGGCATCCATTAGCGGCCTGAGCTGGCGATAGTCGGGGCGGAAGTCATGCCCCCACTCCGACACGCAATGCGCTTCGTCGATCGCGAACAGCGCCAGCGGCGCCTGACCCAGCAGTTCGCGAAAATGCTCTTGGCTGGCGCGCTCCGGCGCAACGTAGAGGAGGTCCAGCTCGCCCGTGCGAAACGCAGCGATGGTCGCCATGCGGTCGTCGTCGGCGCTGGTCAGCGTTGCCGCGCGGATCCCGTTGGCACGCGCCGAGCGAAGCTGGTCATGCATCAGCGCGATCAGCGGCGAGATGACGATGCATGTCCCTTCGAGCATCGTCGCCGGCAACTGATACGTCAGCGACTTGCCGGCTCCGGTCGGCATCACGGCCAGCGTCGACAGGCCCGAGAGGACCCGTTCGACCACTTGCCCTTGAACTCCGCGGAAGTGCTCGAAGCCGAACACCCGGCGCAGCGCCCGTTCCGCTTCGCTGACCTTATCCACCTGCCGTTCCATATCTGCAGCCTTGGCAGATCGGCGCCGACGGGCAAACCGCCGCTGCCAAGGTTTTGCCATCTTCTTGAAACCGCGCCGCGGGTAGTTCATTGGCCGGCCGGGGAGGGAAGCGCCCTACCCGTGGATATCAACGAGAGGCTCTGACCGATGAAGAAGACCGTCCTGTTCGCCGCCGTTTCCTCATTCGCGCTTGCCCTCGCGGCTTGCGGCAGTTCCGACGATGCGTCGGAAGACGCCATGGCCGACAACGTCGAGATGCCGGCGGATGAAGCGATGGCTGACGTGCCGCTGCCCGTTGCCGATGCCACCGAAGCCGCGGCCGAAGCCGACACGTCGGTCGAGGATGAAGCCATGGCAGCCGAAGAAGCCGGCGCTGCTGCCGAGGAAGCGGCTGCCGAAGCCGCCGCCGCGGCCGAAGCTGCTACCGAAGCGCAGTAATCAAATGCAGCTCTGGCCAGCACCAGGGCGATTTCCTGCGGGCGGGGCGCAAGCCCTGCCCGTCTTGCTCGCCGCCGCCCTTCTGGCGAGTTGCGAGCCTGGCGACGCCCAACCCGGCCCCGGCGGCGTGACGGTGGGTGAGGCGCGCGCACTGGACGAAGCCGCCGAGATGCTCGACGCCCAGCGCTTGCCCGAAGATGCTTTGCCGCCGCCCGCGGAGACCGAACCAGCGGAGGATTCCACGCCCGAAGCGGCGCCGCCGGCCTAAGGTTTCCCGCGCAGGGCGATTTCGCGGCGCCTTCCGCGGTGTTATGCGTTGTACCAGTACGATGGCGACGTCCCCGCGATCCGAAAACGACTTCTCCGCGCTGCCGGTGGTTCCGGACGGCGTGTTTACCGCGCCGCTCAGGCGGCCGTCGCACGTAGGCGAGGATTGGCTGGAGCCGGCACAGCGCGTCTACTCCTCGGAAGAAGACGCGATCTGGCGCGACCTGTTCGAGCGGCAGATGGACATTCTGCCCGGCCGCGCCTGTGAGGCCTTCTTTGCGGGGCTGCAGAAGCTCCACCTGGACCGCGGCAGGGTGCCGGAATTCGCTCGGCTTTCTGCAGAGCTCCAAGCGCTGACAGGATGGAGCGTGGTCCCGGTGCCGATGCTGATCCCGGATCACGTGTTCTTCTGGCACCTGGCCAATCGCCGCTTCCCGGCCGGCAACTTCATCCGCACGCGCAACACATTCGACTACATCCAGGAACCGGACGTATTCCACGACGTGTTCGGCCACGTGCCGATGCTGACCGATCCGGTCTTTGCCGACTACATGCAGGAATACGGCAAGGCCGGGTGGAAGGCGATGCGCTACAACCGGCTCAAGGCGCTCGGCGCGCTCTACTGGTACACGGTCGAGTTCGGTCTGGTGCGGGAGAGCGGCGACCTCCGCATCTACGGCGCGGGCATCCTGTCCGGTCCGCGCGAGGCCGTGTTCGCGCTTGAGGGGCAATCGCCCAATCGCATCATGCTCAACGTCGATCGCGTGATGCGCACCGACTATACGATCGACGATCTGCAGCCGACCTATTTCGTCATCGAGAGCTTCGCTGACCTGTACCACCAGACGGTCGAGCGCGACTTCGATCGGCTCTATCGCGGCCTCAATTCGGGGTTCACTTACGCGAACTCGGCGGTGATCGACGTGGACGACGTGCTCCACCGCGGCACCCAGGAATATTTCCTGCGCGGCGGACGCGGCTCGAACGCGCAGCCCGTCTAGGCCTAAAGAAAAGCCGGCTCCGGAGCATCCGGAGCCGGCCTTCTTTGCACAAGAGCTGCGGGCTTACTGCGCTTCGTCGGCAGCCTCGCCAGCGGCCTCCATCGCGTCGGCACGATCTTCTGCGGCGTCTGTCAGCGCGTCTTCCTGATCGTCGGTGATCTGGCCGGCGTCTTCCATCGCCTCGACCTGCTCGTCGACCATTTCAGCCTGCTGCTCGCCGATATCCTCGGCCGCGTTCTCCTGCGAGCCTTCGCAAGCAGCCAAACCCAGGCCGAGCACGGCGGCGGAGGCGACGGCGATGATCTTCTTCATGGTGTTCCCCTTTATGTAAAAGGGCGGACCAGAGCCCGGCCCACCCGCGGTAAAGTCGTGTCGATCGCTTCGAACGGGTGTTCAATGTTATTAACGCAGGTTTGTTCCTCGGCCATCCGCGCTCGTTCAGCGCAGCGCCAGCCAAGCGATCGCCGCGATGCCAATGACGATCCGGTACCAGGCAAACGGAGCGAAGCCGTAGCGGCTTACGTAAGCGACAAAGACGCGGATCACGACCAGAGCCACCAGGAACGCGGCAATGAAGCCCGTTGCGATCTCGCCCCAGCCGATCAGTCC
>JAJUJV010000207.1 GCA_029265155.1 Altererythrobacter sp.
GCGACCCGCTGCGCTTCCATCTCGGAGGCATGGCTGCCCCAGACAGTGCTGGTCAGACGCGCGGTCACGTCTTCCGAAAGGCCGAGCACCTTGCCCACCTCACGCACTGCGCTTCTCGGCCGATAATGGATGACGGTAGCGGCAATGCCGGCGCGGTCGCGGCCGTAGCGGCGGTAGATGTGCTGAATCACCTCCTCGCGCCGCTCATGTTCGAAATCGACATCGATATCGGGCGGCTCATTGCGTTCGGCCGAAACGAAGCAGGAAAAGAGCAGGTTGAATTGGCCCGGGTCGACCGAGGTGATGCCGAGAAAATAACAGACCGCCGAATTGGCGGCCGACCCCCGCCCCTGGCAGAGGATCGGCGGATCGAGCGAGCGGGCGAACTTCACCAGCTCGTACACGGTGAGGAAGTAGTAAGCGTAACGCCGCTTGCGGATCAGCGGGAATTCGATGCGGAGCATGTTGCGGATCCGGCGTGGGATTCCGTTGGGGTACGCTTTCTCCGCCGCTTGCAGCGTGATGTGCTTGAGCCACGGCATCGGCTTCCAGCCTTCTGGGACAGGCTCGTGCGGGTACTCATACCGAAGCTGATCCAGCGTGAAGTGGATAGGCGAGAGGATGTCCGAAGACGCCGCCAATGCTTGCGGCGCGGAGCGGAACAAACGCACCATCTCGGCGGCAGGCTTGAGGTGCCGTTCGGCATTAGCCAGCAGGCGTGAGCCTGCCTCGGCCAACGTGACGCCTTCGCGGATGCAGGTGACGACATCGTGCAGCGGGCGGTTCTCGGGCGTGGCATAAAGCGCATCGCAAGTGGCGAGTAACGGAATACCGGTGCGCTTCGAGAACGCTTGAAGGCGGACGAGCCGACGCTGATCATCTCCCCGTCGAGCCAGCGTGGCGGCAACCCACAAAGGAACACGTTGCGCGAGCCGCCGCAGCAGAAACTCGTGCGTCTCATCGGCAATGGCGATCAGCAGCAGTCCGTCGGCGTGTTCCAAGAGGTCGGCGCGATAGAGCGTGCAGTCGCCCTTCTCTGCCCGCGAATTGCCTAAGGTAAGCAGCCGCGTCAGGCGCCCCCATCCGGCCCGGTCTACCGGATAAGCGACGATGTCCGGAGTGTCGTCGGCAAAGACCAGACGCGCCCCCACGACGAGGCGGAAATCGAGAGCTGTCTCCCCTTCCTTTGCCACTTTGGCACGAAAGTCGTTCAATGCGGCATAGGCGCGCACTACGCCGGCCACGCTGTTACGGTCGGCAATGCCGATGCCTTGGTGACCCAGCGCAATCGCCTTCATCACCATGTCGGCCGGATTCGAAACCGCGTGCAGGAAGGAGTAACTTGTCGCTGCGACCAGCTCAGCGAAAGGCGGATCTGCACCCGCGTTCATGCGAACAAGCCGTGAATGTACCAGGCCGGGCGGGCCGTCTCCCGATCGTAGAGACCGTGACGAAACAGCCAAAACCGGCGGCCGCGCGCATCTTCCACTCGGAAATAGTCCCGCGTGAGCAGCGGGTTGCACGGGGGAGAGGGAGACGGTGAAAGTGCAGGAGCGTGGTTCTCCGCCTTCGGAGAATCGTTTTCCTCGTCGTCACGCTTACCCACCACGGACGGTTCCGGATCGGGCAGACGCTCTATCGGCACGCGCCACCATTCGCCGGCGATGCGTTCGGGCCCTTCGAAGCGCGTCACCTCATGAAAAGTGCGGCGCCAACGGAAACGACGCGGCGGTCCGTCAGGCACCTCGGCCAGCACCTCCACCTGCTGGGGCGGATTGAACAAATGCAGCGGACGCAGCGGCGGCTCGCCAGCGGGCGGCTCGGGCCAAGGCGCAGGATCGCCCGTTTCGACAGCCGGCAGCGTCAGCACCTGCTGCTCGGGAATATGCGTATCCCGCCGGACAAAGCGGCGGACGCGGCCTCGCCCTAGCCTCGTGCTGAGACGGTCGACCAGCGAGGCCATCGCCTCCTCGCTAAGACGACCACCTTCCAACGGGAGCTGGGATGGTCCGAACGACTCGACCGTCGGCAGGGCCAGCCGCACGAAGTCGAAACCGAAACCAGGGTCGATAGGATCGGCCAGCGTGTCGATCCGTTCGCGGAGCAGTCGTGCGAGCACCGCCGGGTCGCGAGTGGGTAGTCCGGTTTCGATCGCAATCTCACGTATTGCGCCATCGCTGCGATAGAGCCGTCCGACGAAGCGCCGTCCGCCTTCGTGCCGTTCTTCC
>JAJUJV010000133.1 GCA_029265155.1 Altererythrobacter sp.
CCCGCTGCCGGCGACCGAAGAGCAGATGCTGAACACGACGCAGCCCTATCGCAGCGCGATCAAGCGCTATGGGGCGCTTGGCGTGCCAAGCCTCGGCATGTGGCGCGTCGTGCAGGATGACGGGCACGTCGGCTTCTTCCCGGTTCTGGCTCGCAGCGGCGAGGCGGTGTTCGAGATGCAGCGCGTGCTGGGCGATGCGCTGGCCGAGTTCGGGATGAACCGGTTCTTCAACGCCACCAGCGCGCCGCTCTATTGGCACACGTTCGCGTTCCAGATGGTCTTCGCTCCTTCGATCAAGCGCAGCGATCCGGAGCACAACGCGATGGTTCACCGGGCGATGAAGAAGGTCGTGGCGGTGGCAGCCGAGCATGGCTGGGGCGACTATCGGGCTGCGCCGATTTACCAGGACGACGTCTCGGCTACCTACAGCTTCAACAATCATGCGCTGCGCCGCTTCCATGAGCAGCTCAAAGATGCGGTCGATCCGGACGGGATTATCGCGCCAGGGCGAGGCGGCATTTGGCCGAAGAGGTTCCGCCGATGAACAAGGTGCGTTCTATGGCTGTGGCCGTTGCGCTGGCCGTCTCCGGACTGGGTATGGCCAGCCAAGCGCAGAACTCCGGACGGGTGACCGCGGCGGACGACAAACCGCTACCGATCAAGGCCGATCATCCGGGACGAACGACATTTGAGCGGCAGTGCGCGCCATGCCATGCCGCCGGACCCGGGGACGATGGTGCGCGGATGCTGCCAGGCACGGCGACACTGGCGGCACGCTACCAGGGCAGGCTCCCCGGCGCGCTGGAGCTTCGCACCGACCTCGGTCCCGAAGCGCTGCTCTACTTCGTCCGCAACGGTACCGGGGGGATGCCGAGCTTCCGCAAATCCGAGCTCAGCGACGCCGATATTGCAGCGATCGCCGGCTACTTGAAGGCGACGGCCGAAGCCAACGGCCGCCGCTGAGCGCCGGACCGGCACGCCCGGTCCCGCGTGCCGTCTATACCGCTACCCAGAACAAGAGAGTGAGGACGGCGAGGAGGGCTGCTGCAAATATCAACGCGCGAATCGCGTCCACTGCGGTCAGTTTGTCGATGTGGCGGGCCGAAAATTGCCGATAGGGTTCGGCCAGAGCGGGGTCGCTGGCGATCAACCCGATTTCGAGCGCTGTGGCTTCCTTCCGGAACCAGTGCAGCAGATCGGTCAATTCGTCCGCGCTGACGGACGGGTATCGGGCCAGCAGCGCCTCAGCGTGCGCGCGCCGCCCAGCGCCAACGGCGCCTTCATTGTTGGTCATGATGAATTCCTGAACTGAAGTGTACGGCGCCCGAAGGGCGAGCGATCAGGTCAGGCGGAAGGTGGCGGGCGTGGTCCCGGTTGCCGCGCGAGAATGGCGATGGCAGGCGGTCCAGCCGCATTCGGACGCAATCGCGGAAGTTGTGGTTCCGTGACGCCTCGCTCGGCAAAGCTATTGATCGGGTGCGGCGGCACGGGGGCCGGAGCAGCGACCAGCCGCGGACCATCATCCCACGGCGGCGCCAGCGCAACTTCACGGCTCGAGGCGGTGAACGCCGAGTGGGCGGTGCGTTCGACCGATTGGTCCGGAGCCGCTGCTTGAAAGCCGATCGTGGCGAGAAGCAGCGCCGCCCACAGCCGCAGGATCACAGCAGAGGCAGACCCAGCCGACATGGTGCCTACCTAGGCAATCTCGCCCGCGATTCAAAGTCACGCACGATCAGACCCGCGTCTTCAAGAGCGTTCCCCCGTCCGCTGCAGAAATCCTTGCCTTTGCGAACGCCTCGCATTAGCGGGTCCGGCAACGTGGTCGCCTAGGGATGTCAGCTCCACCACGCTCGCGGAAGCCGGGCTCAGGTCTGCTTATCCCGACCCCGAACTTGGACAGGGAAGTACAGGACACATGAACAACGCGCACGCTCGTCTCACCCTCGCCTTGGCTGCGGGGACGGCGCTGACGCCGCTCGCTGCGCAAGCGCAGGAGGCGGCCGAGGTCCAGGAGATCGTCGTTACCGCCTCTGGCTACGAGCAGTTGATCAGCCAGGCGCCGGCCAGCATCTCAATCCTGACCCGCGAGGAACTGGAGGAGCGGCCGTTCACCTCGCTGGAGGACGCGGTTCGCAACGCGGAGGGCGTCAGCGTCGTCGGCGGCGACCCGAACTCAACCGATATCGTCATTCGCGGCATGCCGGGCGAATACACGCTGATCATGCTCGACGGGCGCCGGCAGAGCACCCGCGAGACAATGAACCGCGGCACCGGGGGCGTCCAGGCCAACCTGATCCCGCCGTTGGCAGCGATCGAGCGAATCGAGGTTGTTCGTGGACCGATGTCGTCGCTCTACGGTTCGGATGCGATGGGGGGCGTGGTGAACATCATCACCCGCAAGGTACCCGAGCGAGCCACCGCTTCGTTCACTCTGGGAGGCATCATCCATGAGGACGGCGATTACGGTAACACCCTCCTCGGCAACTTCTGGCTCGCGGCCCCAATCGCCGACGACCGGGCCGGCCTTCAGATCTACGGCGACATCGCCGATCGGGGGGAGGACGACATCTACTTCCCTCGCTCGTTGACGACCGGCGCCAACGGCACCGACAGCCGCAATATCAATGGCAAGCTAGCCGTCGCGCTCGCGCCGGGTCACGATGTGACAGTCGAAGTAGGTTACAACTTCCTCGAGTATACCGAAACCGGCGGGCGCAGCGCGGCCGAGGGAGCCGCGCAGATCACCGAAGCACACCGCCGCAACTACCAGGCGATAACCTATGATGGCGAGATCGGCGCGGCGAACACCAGCCTATCAGTTTATCGTGAAAACGAGGTCCTGGAAAACCGGACCGGCGGCGTGCTGCAGAATCGGCCGGACTTGGTGAACTGGACCGTGGACGCGCTGGCGACAGTGCCGATGCTCGGTTGGAACACGCTCAACATCGGCGGCCAGTACATCCACACCAAGGTCGCCGGCATCGGCACGCAGGATGCCGTTCCTGGCTACGTCAACGCCGACGAAGTGACGCGGGAATCCTGGGCGATCTTTGCCGAGGATCAGATCCAGCCATTCGAGCCGCTAACGATCACTGCCGGCGTGCGCCTCGACCATTCCGATCAGTTCGGCTCGCACGTGACGCCGCGGGTATATGCCAACTACACGCTCGCACCGGGCCTGACCCTGCGCGGCGGCTATGCCGGCGGCTTCAAGGCGCCCACGCTGCGCCAGAGTGTAGCGGCCTACTGCATGACCACCGGCGGCGGCTCGTTGCCGCGCGGTCCGCTTTGCGGCAACCCGAACCTCGATCCGGAAACCAGCGAGACCAAGGAAATCGGCATCCGCTATG
Source organism: Altererythrobacter sp. (assembly GCA_029265155.1). Classification (GTDB taxonomy): domain Bacteria; phylum Pseudomonadota; class Alphaproteobacteria; order Sphingomonadales; family Sphingomonadaceae; genus Croceibacterium_A. The sequence goes on from JAJUJV010000133.1 coordinate 3,351, forward strand.
ACGGGCCGGGCAAGCTGGCTTTCGGCGCTACCGCGTTCCACACGCTGTTCAAGAACAAGGTGGTGAGCTTCGACTCCGGACGGATCGACCCGGTCAATCCGGCTCGGCCGCTCTACGTCTACGACAACGTCGATCGCGTGATCATCAAGGGGGTGGAGCTGGTCGGCACCGTTCCGGTGACTGATACCTTCGCGGTTTCGGCCAACTATACCTATACCGATTCCGAGCGGCGCGGTGGCGGAGAGCCTGCTTTCGACGGCAGCTCGCTCGACGGCGTTCCGCTTGATAAGACGCCCGAGCACATGGCCAACGTGCGGTTCGACTGGCAGCCTTTCGACCGCTTCAGCACTTATGTGCTGGGGCAATATCTCGGCAAGCAGTACTACTCCGGCTTCCGCAACGGCGCCGTCAACACGCGGACGCGCGAGGGGAGCACGACGTTCGACATCGGCTTTGCTTATGAAGCCTCGGCCAACCTCGCGTTGAAGTTCGCGGTGCTGAACGTCACCGACAAGATCGTACCGGTCGACGAGCGCGGGCGCTTCGAAGGCCTCGACGGAAACTGGATGGTTGACGAAGGTCGCCGCTTCTGGGGGACGGCAACCTTCACCTTCTAAGGCGCCGAACCGGCGGGGCGGCCGATCGCGGCTGCCCCGTCCGCTCGATGGCTTTAATGCGCGGTCTCAGTCGAATTCGCCGTCGTAGCCTTATTCTGCCGTAACCGCACCGTATCCACGCTCCACGCGCCGGGGCCGGCGAAGACAAGGTAGAGGAAGACGAAGCAGTACAGAATGGCTGCATCGCCGCCGTTGTTGATCGGGAAGAAGTCCTGAGGCGCGTGCGCGATCCAGTAGGCAACAGCCATTGTGCCCGAGGCCAGGAAGGCGGCCGGGCGGGTAAAAAGCCCGATCGTGATCAACGCGCCGGCCAGCAGCTCGATAATGCCGGCAAAGGCGCCCGGGTTGTCGAACAGCCAACCGGCACCGGCTCCCTCACCACCGGGAAAGCCGAGAAACTTCTTCGTTCCGTGTTCGAGAAATATCAAACCGGACACGATGCGCAGCAAAGCCAACGCATAAGGCGCCCTTCGCGCAATACCCACTTCATCGGGCATACCCATCTCCCCCGCTATCATTGCCTCGGCGTCGGCCATCGCGCCGAGATGTTGGCTCAATCGCCCGGTACGGCGCTTGGTTCCTTCCCAGAAAAGCAGCCTCGTGTTGCGCGGTTCACACAGAGACAAGCGGCTTGCCGCATGGCGATTGACAATCCACCGGGGGGACCCGCACAACCTCTCCATAACGATCGTTACAATGGGAGATGTGGGTGATGACGATGGCAAAGGCCGGGGGGCTGCGCAGTGGAGTGGCTGCGGCGGCTGTTGCGGCCGCTTTCATGGCGGCGCCGGCGCAGGCACAGCAGGCGGGGCCCGTCGCCGGAGCCGACGCGCAAGCGGGCGCTGACGAGGGCGTTGGGGAGATTGTCGTTACGGCTCAGTTCCGTGGGCAGAGCCTGCAGGAAACTCCGCTCGCGATCACCGCGGTCGATGCCGCGCTCATGGAAGCGCGCAGCCAGACCAACGTCGAGCAACTGGCGCAGCGCGCGCCGAGCGTGCAGTTCAGCGCCGGCGGCCAGGGCGGCGGCAGCCAGACCGCGGCCGTGAACATCCGCGGCATAGGTGCGACCGACTTCCAGTTCCCGAACGAGCCGGGCGTCGGCGTCTATATCGACGACGTCTATTACGGCATTTCGTTTGGCACCGCGTTCGACCTGGTCGACCTCGACCGCGTCGAGATCCTGCGCGGGCCGCAGGGCACTTTGGCCGGCAAGAACTCGATCGGCGGATCGATCAAGCTGTTCAGCCGCCGGCCCGACGACAACACCGACGGCTATATCGAAGCCACCGCCGGATCGTTCGGCCGGCTGGGCCTGCGCGCTGGGACCAACGTGACGATCGTGCCCGACAAGCTCTATCTGCGCCTGACCGGCATGGCACGGCACGTCGACGGCTATCTCGACCGGCTCGACTACGAGTGCGCTACCGGCCGCGATGCGCCGGGCGGCAGCTTCGCCACGTCCTCGCAGGACTGCGTGATCGGCACGGAGGGCGGGCAGGAAGTGGTCGCTGGACGCGCCGCGCTGCGCTGGCTGGTCAACGACCGGATCGAGAACAACCTGATCGTCGATGTGACCCGGGACCGCTCCGAGCCGTCGCCCGGCAAGGCGATCTTCCTTCCGCCAAACCCGGCTAACGGCAACGACTACGTCACCGGACGGCAGTCCTACACCAACTATGCGACTTACACCGGCTATCCGGGTGAGCCGAACCAGTACACCAACTCGGCAATCAGCCACCTCGACAGCTGGGGCGTGTCGAACACGCTGGAAATCGAGCTGACCGACAACCTGGCGTTCACGTCGATCACTGCCTTCCGCCATGCAGATGGCCAGTCGGCTTGGGACGGCGACAACGGGCCGGAGAACGTCTCCAACAACTTTTCAACCTTCTACCACGACCAGTTCACGCAGGAGCTGCGGCTGTCCGCGGCGTTCGGGGAGATGGTCGACCTGACGGTGGGCGGTTATTACTACAAG
>JAJUJV010000205.1 GCA_029265155.1 Altererythrobacter sp.
CATGAACAGCTCGCCGTGGTGATTGAAGGCGTTGGTGTTGCCGGTGTTGTCGCGCTGCGGGAGGTTGGAGACGCTTTCGTCGTCGGTGAACTTGTTGCGGTAGTGGCCGTAGAGCCGGCGGCGCGCTTCGCGCTCGCGCTTGAGCCGTTCGGTCTGCACATAGCGGCTGCGGAACGAGACGTGGCCGTTTTCGAACCGAAACATCGAGGCAAGGCCGTCGCCATTCAGGATGATGTCGTTCTCGAGGCTTGGATACTGGCGGTCGGCGCCGGTGCGGTAGTAGGCGCCTTCGAGCTCCTTCGGGATTTCCCCTTCGACTTCGCATTCGAACACGTCGGCTTCGAAGCGCATCGGCATGCGGCTCTGGTGGCCGAAACTGGCGTAAGGGTGAAAAATCTCGGGCATCGCTCTCGTCCTTTGTTATTCAGCGATTTGAACCGTGCCTGCCCCGCTTTGGCAAGAGCGCGCATTGAGGGAGAGCAAGATGTCCGAAAATCCCCAGGAGAACCCATGGCCGAACGGCGTGCCCGAGATCATGCCGGCCGAGGACCGCGCCGAGATCGAGGAGCTGTTCGCGCGCTATGCCTGGGGCATCGACCTGGCCGACGAGGAGCAGGCGATCGCGACCTTTGCCGAGGACGCGGAGTTCGACCACCTGTGGCAGGGCAAAGTGAAGGGCCACGCGGCGATCCGCGAGAACCTGCGCAAGCTGTGGTACGACCGGCAGCACTGGTGGTACGGCCGCCAGCACCTGATGAACCACTTCATCATGGATCCGATGCTAGAAGGCGCGAGGGTGCGCTGCTTCTTCCAGATCATCCAGTGGAACGCCGATTACGGCACCAATTTCGTGTTCGGGATCGGCACGCGCGACGACCGGCTGGTCAAGCGGAACGGACGCTGGAAGTTCTACCGGCTGCACGTCAACGCCTGGACCCAGACCGATCAGGTGCCGTGGAAGGGTGAGCGGACGCTGCCGATGCGGCCGCACCATGTCCCCCCGCCGGCGGACACGCGGCCGTTCGACGAGCAGACCAAGGATCCCTGGTAGAGGGGAAGGCCGCCGCCGCCCGGGGGGGAGTGGACGACGGCGGCGAAGTTCTTCCGGTGCGACCCGGAAGGGCCCGGCGCTATTCTTGAAAGTAGCGTGCGGGTGTTCATGTTCGCGCTCCGCAATAGCCGCCTGAGCGCCGGCTGCAAGCCTTCAGCGGAGCAATTCGGCGGTTGGGGCAATGGCGGCGATGCCGCGGCGGCCGTTCTGGCGGTCGAGCTGGACGACGAGATCGATCACCGAGGCGGCATATTCGATCGTGTCGGCACGCGTCAGGCCGAGGCCGGTTTGCATGACCATCAGCGCGAGTTGCTCGAGCGCGCCGCGCGGGGTGTTGGCGTGGATCGTCGAGAAGCTGCCCGGGTGGCCGGTGTTGATCGCGCGCAGGAAGCTGACGCTTTCGGCGCCGCGCAATTCGCCGAGCACGATCCGGTCAGGGCGCAGGCGCAGCGCCGATTGCAGCAGCTCGTTGGCGGTGACTTTGGCTTCGCCGAGTTCGCCCTTGACCGCGACGAGGCCGACGCCGTTGGCGCCGGGGAGGCGGAGCTCGGGCGTATCCTCGACCAGGACGACGCGCTCGTGCGGCGGGATCTCGCCAAGCATGGCGTTGAGGAACGTGGTCTTGCCGGTCGAGGTGCCGCCCGAAATGAGGATCGTCTGGCGGGCCGCAATCGCGGCACGCAGAAAAGCGATCGGCTGCGCGACCGGGTCGGGGAGCGAAGCTTCGGCGCGGGTGCCGAGCGGTCCGGTGTCGTAGGCATCGAGCGCCAGGTCGAGCCGGCGGTGGCGGCGGATCGCCATCGCCCAGTGCTTGCGTGTCGCCGGCGGGCCGCAGAACTGCACGCGCGCGCCATCCGGTAGCGTGGCGCCGAGCAGCGGGTGCTCGCGGTTGATGCCCTGGTGGCTGACGCGGGCGACCTGTTCGGCAAGGCGCTGGATCAGCTTGTCGTCGATCTCCGGCGCGACGATCCGCTGCATGCCGGCCTGTCCGGCATCCTCGACCCACACTTCGCCGGGCCGGTTGACCAGAATCTCGGTGACAGTGTCGCGCGCCAGCCATTCGCGGAACGGGGCAAGATAGGCGTCGAGATAGACGCTGCCGCTGGTCGGGGCCGGGCTTTCGGGCAAGCGGTGGATCTCGGCGCTCATGTCGCGATTACTGGAGCCGCGGTGCGGTGGAGAAATCGAGGTCGCGGGCGGTGACGACGCGGATCGGCTCGCCAGGGCGGACGCGGACGGTGGGGCTGATCTGG
>JAJUJV010000033.1 GCA_029265155.1 Altererythrobacter sp.
CGGCCGCTGCGCTTCGGCACAAGCGGCGACGAGATCAAGGCTGACGCCGGCCTCGTTGGGCGTGCACGGGCCCGGCGAGATCAGAAAGCCCTTGGCGCCGCTCGACAGCGCCTGGCCCGCCGAGATCGCATCGTTGCGCACGACTTCCACCTGGGCGCCCAGCTCCATCAGGTAGTGGACCAGGTTGAAAGTGAAGCTGTCGTAGTTGTCGATGACGAGGATGTCGGGGTGCATGGCGCGCTACTGCCCGAAACCGGGTTCGGCCGCAACGCGGGCGGCTTCCTGGGCGGCGGCGATGAGGGCGCCGGCCTTGTGGCGGCATTCGGCGGCTTCGTAGGCCGGGTCGCTGTCGGCGACGATGCCTGCGCCGGCTTGCACGTGCATGACGCCGTCCTTGACCACGGCGGTGCGCAGGACGATGCAGCTGTCGACCGAGCCGTCTGGGGCGAAATAGCCGACGCCGCCGGCATAGGCGCCGCGGGTTTCGGGTTCGAGTTCGGCGATGATCTGGCAGGCGCGGATCTTCGGCGCGCCGGAGACGGTTCCAGCGGGGAACCCGGCGAACAAGGCGTCGAGCGCGTCCTTGGAGGGGTCCAGGCGGCCCACCACGTTGCTGACGATGTGCATGACGTGGCTATAGCGCTCGATGGCGAAGCTGGCGGTCACTTCGACGCTGTCGGCGGCGGCGACGCGGCCGACGTCGTTGCGGCCGAGGTCGAGCAGCATCAGGTGCTCGGCGCATTCCTTCGGATCGGCGAGCAGGCTGGCTTCGTTGACACGGTCTTCCTCGTCGGTCTTGCCGCGCGGGCGCGTGCCGGCGATCGGGCGGATCGTCACTTCGCCGTCCCGGACGCGGACGAGGATTTCCGGGCTCGAGCCGACCACGGCGAAATCGGGCAGGTCGAGGAAGTAGAGGAAGGGCGAGGGGTTCACGCGCCGCAGCGCGCGGTAGAGCTGGAACGGCGGGAGCGGGAAGGGGCAAGTGAAGCGCTGCGCCAGCACGACCTGGAATATGTCGCCGGCGGTGATGTATTCCTGCGCTTTCAACACCATCGCTTCGTAGTCAGCAGCAGGCGTGACCGGCGATAGCGCCAGTTCAGAGAACGAGGTCTCTCGCACCGGCTGAGGTGCGGCGTGAGCGAGGCGGCTGAGCGCCGCATCGATCCGCTCCCCGGCGCGCTCCACCGCCTGCGCGGGATCGCTGCCGTCAGCCCACAGCGGCGCTATGCAGAACAGCTCGTCCGTCAGGCCATCGAAAACCAGCAGCAGCGTCGGACGCGCGAACAGCATGTCCGGCATCTCCAGCGAACTCTGCGGCGCACGAGGTAGCTTCTCGACCAGGCCGATCGTTTCGTAGCCGAAGTAACCGACCAGACAGGCCAGCGCCGGCGGCAGCGCCTTCGGCACGTCGATGCGACATGACTGGGCGAGGGTACGCAGCTCCGAAAGACTGTCGCCGGGTAGCGGCTCGAACGCGGTCCGGTCATGCCGCCAGCGGCGGTTGACCTCGCAGCTGTGGCCGGTGGCGCGGAACATCAGGTCGGGATCGAGCCCAAGTAGGCTGTAGCGTCCGCGTACGGAGCCGCCTTCGACCGACTCGAGCAGGAAATCGCCCCGACCGGGTTCGATCAGCTTAAGCGCGGCGCCGACCGGAGTTTCGGTATCGGCGACGAGCTTGCGCCAGACGAGGGCCGGCTGCCCGGCTGCCAGCCGGGCGCGGGCCTCGCTGGCGTTCTGGAGTAGGGAGCCGCTCAGGGGTGGCCTCAGTTCTGCTGGCCGGTCAGCTGCGCTGCGATCGCGCGAATGGCTGCATCGTTGCGCTCGACGCCAACTTCGCGCTGCGCTGCCTTGACGAACTGGTCGACATATTCGGTGCCACTGGCCTGTCCAAGCTCGCGCATCGTCGAGGCGACAATGGGATCGTTGCCAGCGATCTGCGGCGCGTCGATCGAATCGAGCCGCACCACATGCCAGCCGGCGTCGCCTGGAGCCTCCAGCTTCTTCACCGTGCCCCGCGCCATGCTGAAGAACAGCGCCAGTTCCGCCGGAACCCGGCCTTGCTGGGCAAGCTGCTCACGGTTGAGGTTGAGCGTCTGCGGCGTCGGCAAGCCCTTGTTCTCGGCGGCGACCGCGGCGGCCAGCGTGCTGCCCTTCGTCACCCGGTCGAGGATGCGGTCTGCGGCCGCACGCGCGGCATTGGCTCCGGTATCGCGACGCCAGTCGGCGGTCACGTCTTCGCGAATTTCGGCGAGCGGCGCGGTAGCGGACGGCGTGATGTTGCTGACGTCGAAGATCACGTAGCTCTCCCCCGGGGCAACGACGGCGAGCTGCGGCTCACCTTCATCCATGTCGAACGCGACTGGGAGTACGCTGGCGAGGACCGGCGCGACAGTCTCGTTCGTGCCGTAGATCCTGCCATCGGCAGTGGCCGGGCGTGTTACCGCAACGGTGATATCGAGTTCCTGCGCCACCTCGGAGAGGCTGCGTCCGCTTTCGATCTCTTCGTCGATCCGGGCGGTGAGGTCGTCTAGCGCGGCCTGGCGCTGCTCTACGGCGAGCGCTGCAGCAATCTCGTCGCGAACCTGCTGGAGGGTGCGGGCAGGCTGACGGTCGACTTCATCGACGCGTAGGACGTACCAGCCGAGGCCGCCCCGAGCCGGCTGCGCGATTGCACCCTGTTGCGCGCTGAAGGCGGCCTGTGCCGCTGCCGCCGATGCCGAGCGGGCGAGTTCGTCTTGCGTGACGGGCCCGACCGAAGTTGTTGCCAGGCCTTTCTCTCGCGCCGCCACGTCCAGCGACTTACCGCCGCGGACTTCGGCAACGATCGCCTCCGCGGCATCCTGTGTAGGGACGACCAGTTGGGTAAAGCGGCGGCGCTCGCTGGCGGCATATTGAGCGCGGTCCCGCTGGAAACGCTCGCTGATCTGTGCCGCCGTTGGAGCTGGCGGGGCGCCGACCGCGTCAGGTCCGAACGTGGCATAGCGGATCACACGACGTTCGGGGCGGATGTAGCGGTCGCGATTTTCGTTGTAGAATGCCTGGAGCTGTGCCTCGGTCGGTGCACCCTGGGGCGCGAACGACGTGGCCGGCAGGAACACGATCGAACCTTCGCGCCGCTCGCGCAGCAGCGAAGCATACCGCTCCGCGACGCTGCGTGGCACGACCGGCGAGAAGCTGATCGGCGTCAGCAACTGACGGGCGAGCAGTCCCATGGCGAGGTCGTTCCGAACAGCGGATTCGCTCAGCCCGCGTTGGGCGAGGGCGGCGCGGAAAGCGTTCTGGTCGAAGTTGCCGTCGGGCCCGCGGAAGGCGGGAATCTGCAACAACTCGCTGTCCACCAGCCGGTCTCCGGCTCGCATGCCATGGCGGCGGGCGAACTCAGCAATCGCAGTGCGGTCGATGAGCTGACGCAGCACTTCCTCGAGGCCGCCACGGGCGATGAACGCCTGCATTGTGATTGTAGGATCGGTCTGCCGCGCCTGATCCAGCGCATTGGTTGCAGCCGTCGACAATTCGGCCGCATCGATCCGTTCCTTGCCGACCACCGCGACCCGATCGCCGCCCGACACTCCGCCGAAGACGCCGGTGCTCGAGATGTCCATGCTGGCGAAAGCGAAGGCGATCAGCGCCAGGAAGCCCAGCGTGATGGCGATGCCGAACTTCGAGCTGAAGAACTTGCGGAAGAGCTGAATCATGAGAAAACGGCAGGACCTTCGAGCGTTGCGGCCGGCACGAAGGGGCCGGGAGACGACGCCTCCCGGCCCCGGCGTATTCGAACCGGCGCTTTATCCCGCATGCGGCGTGCCCGCAACAGTGCGCGGCCGTTTCTGCGGATGGGGACAAACCGGTTTTGACATCCCCGGCGCGGCGGACTAGCGGCATCCGACCGAACCCCGCGACCGGGGCGGCTATATCATTTGAAATCCACAGGATACCCATGGCCCAGCGCCCTTACATCGTCGGCAACTGGAAGATGCATGGCACTCGATCCATGCTTTCGGAGGCTCGCGCCATCGATCGCGCGGCCGAGCGCCTGATCAAGGCGGAAGTTGCTCTGGCTCCTCCGTTCACACTTATTCACGCGACCCGCAAGGAAGCCGGACTGATCGCCGTCGGCGCTCAGGACTGCCATCCGGCGGACGGCGGCGCGCACACCGGCGACATCTCGGCGGCCATGCTCAAGGACGCCGGCGCTTCGTTCGTGATCGTCGGGCATAGCGAGCGTCGTGCCGATCACGGCGAAACCGATGCCGACGTGAAGGCTAAAGCCGAAGCCGCACTCGGCGTGGGTCTTAGCGTCATCGTCTGCGTCGGCGAAACCGAAGCGCAGCGCGACGCCGGACAGGCCGAAGAGGTCGTGGCAGCCCAGCTCGAAGGTTCGCTGCCCCGCGGCGAGCATGCTCCCGAAAAGACCACGGTCGCCTACGAGCCTGTTTGGGCGATCGGCACCGGACGGACCCCCACTGTCGAGGACGTGGGTGCGATGCACCGGGCGATCCGCGCCCGGCTCGAGCAGATCTATGGGGAAGCCGGTAAGCAAGTGCGCATCCTCTACGGCGGTTCGGTCAAGCCGGACAATGCTGCCGAGCTGCTGGCTGCCGACGAAGTCGGCGGCGCCCTGGTCGGCGGTGCGAGCCTGACGGCCGAGTCATTCCTCGGCATCATCGTCGCGGCCGCGGAGCGGGGCGAGGCCTGAGGCCGGGCTCCGTCACCCGATGAGCAGGGCCGTACCTTGCTCTATGGCAGGCGCCCTCCTAAATGCCCTCGCAAGCTAGCTAGAGACCGCTCATGTCGCTGTTCATCTTTCTTACCGTCCTCCAGGGCATCGTTGCCGCGGCGCTCGTTGCCTTGGTCCTCATGCAGCGCTCCGAAGGTGGCGGCCTCGGCATTGGCGGCGGTGGGAGCCCTGGCGGGCTGATGAGCGCCCGTGGCGCCGCGGATTTCCTGACTCGCACCACCAAGTGGCTGGCTGTGGTCTTCGTCGTTCTAGCGATCATCCTCGCCGCCGTGGCAGTCGATGCGACTACCGGGCGGGATATCGACGATTCGCTCAATCGCGCAGTTGTTCCGGCGCAGGATCCGCTCGCTCCGGTCACTCAGCCGGGCGGTGGACTCGATCAGCCGGTGGGCATCGACCCGGCTCCTGGCGAGACGGCTCCGGCCGCCGACGATCCGCTCGCGGGAGTCGCTCAGTAAAACCGTGAGCGCCGCTTTGGGCGGCGCTCGTCTCATCCCTGTGTAATTGGCACGATCGGCGCTTGCGCCGAAGCCGTGCGCACGCTTAAGGCTCGTCTCCCATGGCGCGGTTCATTTTTATCACCGGCGGCGTGGTCTCATCGCTTGGCAAGGGTCTGATGGCGGCTAGTCTCGCCGCGCTCCTCCAAGCGCGCGGCCACAAGGTCCGCATTCGAAAGTTCGATCCTTACCTTAATGTCGACCCGGGGACGATGAGCCCCTACCAACACGGCGAAGTCTACGTGACCGACGACGGGGCCGAAACCGACCTCGATCTCGGCCACTACGAGCGCTTCACCGGCGTTTCGGCGCGACAGAGCGACAACATCACCTCGGGCCGAATCTATCAACAGATCATCGCCCGCGAACGGCGCGGCGATTACCTCGGCGCGACGGTGCAGGTGATCCCGCACGTGACCGACGCGATCAAGGAGTTCGCTCTCGCGGAAACCGACGATCTCGACTTCGTACTGTGCGAGATCGGAGGCACGGTGGGCGACATCGAGAGCTTGCCGTTCATCGAGGCGATCCGCCAGCTGCGCAACGAATTGGGGCGTGACAACACGTGCGTCATTCACGTGACGCTGGTGCCGTACGTTTCGGCTGCCGGCGAGCTTAAGACCAAGCCCACACAACACTCGGTGCGCGAACTGACCAGCCTGGGCGTACAGCCTGATGTGCTGCTGTGTCGGACAGAGCACCCGCTGCCTGAAAGCGAGCGCGCCAAGATCGCGCTGTTCTGCAACGTTCGGCCGGAAGCGGTCATCCAGGCGCTCGACGCTTCGAGCATCTACGCGGTGCCGTTGCAGTATCATGCCGAAGGATTGGATGCGCAGGTATTGCGCCACTTCGCGGTCGAAAGCCCGGCGCCGGACCTGAGCCGTTGGATCGACATCGTCGACCGCTACGAAAACCCCGAAGGCGAAGTGACGATCGGCGTCGTCGGCAAGTACGTAGGGCTCCCGGACGCTTACAAATCGCTCAACGAAGCGCTGGTGCACGGCGGGATGGCCAACCGGGTGCGCGTGAACATCCGCTGGATCGATGCCGAAGTGTTCGAACAGGACGATTCGGAAATAGCCGCCCAGCTCGAACCGATGCATGCGATCTTGGTCCCCGGTGGGTTTGGTGAGCGGGGATCGGAAGGCAAGATCGCCAGCGTCCGCTTTGCCCGCGAGCGCAAGGTGCCGTTCTTCGGCATTTGCCTGGGAATGCAGATGGCTTGCATCGAAGGGGCTCGGAACACCGCGGGGATCGAACGCGCATCTTCGACCGAGTTCGGCGAAACGCCTGAGCCGGTCGTCGGCATCATCACCGAATGGATGAGCAAGGAAGGCCTCCAGCAACGTTCCGCTGAGGGGGATCTGGGCGGTACGATGCGGCTCGGCGCCTACGACGCGGTGCTCGCCGGAAACAGTCACGTTTCAACGATTTACGGCGGTACCACGTTGATCTCCGAACGGCACCGGCATCGCTACGAAGTGAACGCGGCCTATCGTGAGCCGCTGGAAAAGGGCGGGTTGGTATTCTCCGGTATGTCTCCCGACGGCTTGCTGCCGGAGATTGTCGAACGGCCGGATCACCCGTGGTTCGTCGGTGTCCAGTTTCACCCGGAATTGAAGAGCAAACCGTTCGATCCGCACCCGCTGTTCGCCGGGTTCATCGCTGCCGCCTTGCGCCAGTCGCGTCTCGTCTGATCAGGAAGAAGCGGGCGCCTGGAGCGTCACGTTCTGGGATGACCGGACAAAATAGCTTGCTTTGCAGGCTCGGCGAGCCTTAGCTTTCGCCCGTTGGTCGCACAGCAATGGTTTTAGCGCCGCAGGGGAGGCGGCGCAGAAGGGGCGCTCGCGGCTAATTTGCAGGCGACAAGAACAAACTACGGTCCCGTGCCAATGCGCGGTGCCGGCGCTTGCATGTTGTTTATTCCGCTAAGGCCCCGCAGCTTGCTCTCCGGTTTGGCCGTCTTTTGCGACCCGGACGGCCACTTCGGGGGCGGGTCGGCGCTTAGGCGTCGAGGGGGCGGAGCCCGCGAGGATTCCGCCCCCGAACGACTAGAAATCAGGCGGCGTCGGACTGCTTCTCGTCCTCGTCCCGCACCACCTCGAGTGCCGGCTGGGCGCCAATCCTGATCTTCTTCGGCTTCATCGCCTCGGGCACTTCACGGACCAGATCGATGGTCAGCAGACCGTCGGCCAGATCGGCGTGTGCGACACGCACGAAGTCAGCCAACTCGAAGCGGCGTTCGAAACCGCGGTTGGCGATGCCGACATGCAGCATCTCGCCGTCATTGGCCTCTTCGCGCTTACGCCCCTGCACAACCAGAAGGTTCTGATGCGCGGTGATGTCGAGATCGTCCTGCCGGAAGCCCGCTACCGCGAGAGTGATGCGGTAAGCATCCTCGCCGCGCCGCTCGATATTGAACGGTGGGTAGTTGTCGCCGGTGTTGTTGCGGACCTGGTTCTCCAGCAGGTCGAACAACCGATCGAACCCGACGGTGGAGCGGCGATAAGGGGTAAAATCGAAACGGTTCATCGAAACAAATCCTCCAATGAGCAATTTGAACGTGCTGGAACCCGCTCGCGCGGCGTTCCTCGTCGCATCGCCCTCGCGGCGCGATGCGACAAATGCTAGATATGAGGGCGCCCACGGCTTTCAAGCCGCTCGGAGGCGCTGAAAACGAAGGATAATGTGTGACCACCCCGAAGGTCGAGATCTACACCAAGCTCTATTGTGGGTACTGTGTGCGAGCCAAGCGGCTGCTCGCCTCTAAGGGCGTCGATTTCGAGGAGTACGACATCACCCTGGGCGGGCCGAAGAAGGAGGAAATGCTGCGGCGAAAGCCGGACGCTTTCACCGTGCCGCAAATATTCATCGACGATATCCCGGTCGGCGGCTCGGACGATCTCGCCCGGCTCGACCACGAAGGCAAGCTGGACAGCCTGCTCGGGCTCTGAGATCGGGCTCCTGCCATGAGCCGTATTGCCCTGCTGCAGATGACGTCGGGAATCGACCCGGCAGCGAACGCCGCCGCCTTAACTGACGCAATTGAAAACGCGGCGAAGGGCGGTGCGGTGATGCTGTTCACGCCGGAGATGGCGGGCCTGCTCGACAGCGACCGAGAGCGCGCTGATCCTCACGTCGTGCCCGAGGATCGGAGTTCCGTGCTGACAGCCGTCCGGGAAGCCGCGGCGCGCGCCGGTCTGTGGGTGGCGCTCGGCTCGCTTGCCGTGGCGCGGGAGGACGGGCGTTGGGTCAACCGCTCGTTCGTGATCGACGCCAGCGGCGCCATCGTCGCGCGTTATGACAAGATCCATATGTTCGACGTCGATCTGGCCGGCGGCGAAGCCTGGCGCGAGTCGGCGGCTTATGCCCCCGGAGAGGCGGTCGTCACTGTGGAAACGCCGCTCGGCCGGCTCGGCTTGGCTGTCTGCTACGACATCCGCTTTCCGGCGCTGTTCGAGGCACTGGGCCGGGCACGGTGCGATGTCATTGCCATTCCGGCCGCCTTTACCGTACCGACCGGGCAGGCGCATTGGCATCTGCTGCAACGTGCCCGGGCCGTGGAAGCGAGCGCTTACGTCGTCGCGGCGGCGCAAGTTGGCAAGCATGACGATGGCCGCCGCACGTACGGGCACTCGCTGGTGGTCGATCCCTGGGGCGAGGTCGTCGTCGATATGGGGGGCCGATTGCCCGGGCTCGCCTTTACGGAACTCGACCGCGAGCGCATCGCGGACGTGCGCCGGCAGCTGCCGAGCCTTGCCAACCGCCGCCCGATCCCTAAATCGGCCACAACATGATCGTTTTCGACCTTTCCTGCGAAGCCGGCCATCGGTTCGAAGGCTGGTTCGGCTCCTCCGATGATTTCGAATGGCAGCAGGACCGGGGCCTCGTCTCATGCCCGCATTGCGGATCGCAAGACGTTGCCAAGGCGCCGATGGCGCCTGCCGTCCCGCGCAAGAGCAACCAGCAAGCCACTCCTGCGGTGGCGCCGAGCCACACCTTGATGCGAGGTCCAATGCCGCCCGAGGTCGTCGAGGCGCTCGGCAAGCTAGCTGAAGCGCAGGCCCGCGCACTCGAGAAATCGAAGTGGGTGGGCGATTCCTTCGCCGAGCAGTCCCGGGCGATGCACTATGGCGAGCGCGAGGCCGAAACCATCCACGGCCGTGCCAGCCCGGACGAAGCGCTGGAGCTGTTCGAAGAAGGCATTGCTATTGCCCCGCTGCCATTTCCGATAGCACCACCCGACGAGCTCAACTGATTGCCACCGCCGTCCAGCTGACTTAAACGCCCCCGCGTGCGCCCGTAGCTCAGCAGGATAGAGCATCGGATTCCTAATCCGGGGGCCACAGGTTCGAATCCTGTCGGGCGCACCAACCTTGCAATAGCACGCCTAAACGCCGCGTTCCTGCCGGTTCGGCTGAGCGATGCTGGTGCTCAGCGAGCCGCGTTGCTACCTTGCCTCTGGGCGATCCTGTGAGCCGTGTCGCGCAGCCACTCGTCGGCCTTTGCTTGCCCCTCTTCGCGGACACGTCGCTCGTAATCTGTTCTTAGCCGTGCTTTCACTTCCGCTAGCTGGGATGGCGACACTGTGGGGGTGGAGCGCTGCTGTTTGGCGGTGCTGCCTTCCGCCCTATTTGAATTGTCCTGTTGAATTTCGCGTATGTTCGCGTCCTGCTGTGACTGCAGATAGCTTCCGAGATAATCCTGGGCTGAAGCCGTCGACGCGGGCAGAAGAACGGCCAGCGCGAGCAAGCACTCATGTGCTTTGGGACGGGGAATCAAAGTCATAAAACCTCGCGTACTCTGCAGTTGCCCGTCCACCGGAAATATCCGCCAGACACCTTCGCATGCAAGCGAACCCCGCCGCGCACCGCCAGCTACCCTAGCGCCTGAGGTATCTCTGTTGGTAAGCTCGCGTCTGCGTTGACCGCGATTTGCGCTTGGCTTGCCTAGCGGTGAATTTTTCGGAGTAAGCGGCGTAAGGTGGCGATCTCCTCGGGCGTCAGGTCGGCGGTGAGGGCGAGGTCAGCCTCCCGGACGCAGCGGCGTAGGCGTTCGAGCTCGGCTTCGCCGTGAGGGGTCGTGTAGACCCCGCTGAGCCGCCGATCGCCGGCGATCTTGCGGCGTTCAACGCAGCCGCGTTCCTGCCAGAAGTCGACAGCTAGCGTGGTGGCGGGGCGGGTCAGCGCCAGCGCGGCGGCGAGTTGTGTCTGTTGAAGGCCCGGATTACGGCTGATGACCTCCAGCGTGGAGAAACGGTGCGGTGTAACGCCCGGGTCTAGCTCGCGCGAAAGAAGTCCGTGGCCGAGCACCCAGGCCAGTTTCACCGAAAAGCCGGTCAGGTCGGTCAGTAGGCCGTAGTCGACCTCGCTGCGGGCGAGGGAAGGGGTGCGGTGCCGCACTTCCGACAAGGGATCTGCGACGCTCGTCGGACTGCTCATGACCGATTGATGCCGCCTTCGGCTTCAGGTGGCAAGTCACACGGTTATTGCCAATGAAAGTTATCGGCGATAACAGCTCGCGTGATCACCGATCACAGGGGGATGATATGAGGTTCAGCAAAACGCTCCGCGGAACCGGAATGGTGCGCCATCGGCTCCTGGCGGGCGGTGCTGTCGTGGGCGGCGCGGTGCTTGCGGCAGTGGCTTCGCCCGCAGCCGCTCAGGACGCGGCGACCGACCCGGTCGCCGCAGTCGAGGAAACGGACGGCGGTAACGCCATCCTCGTCACCGCGCGCCGGCGCGAGGAGTCGCTGCAGGACACGCCGATTGCCATCTCGGCATTCAGCGCAGAGACGCTGGAGCAGCGCCAGATCGTCCAGACCTCCGATCTCGAGCGGATCACGCCGAGCTTGCAGTTCAAGCCTGCCGGGCAGCTCTCGGGTAACACCGCCGCTTCGGTGGTGTTCATCCGCGGCATCGGACAACTCGACCCCACCGCTGCGGTCGACCCGGGTGTGGGCGTCTACATCGACGAGGTCTATGTCGGCCGCTCGGTTGGCGGCACGCTGGAGTTCGGCGACATCGCCAGTGTCGAGGTGCTGCGCGGGCCGCAGGGCACGCTGTTCGGCCGCAACACGATCGGCGGTGCGATCCTGGTCCGTACGCGCGAGCCCGAGTTCGGCGAGTTCTCCGGCCGGGCGCGGGTGCGCGTCGGAAGCTATGATCTCGTCGAGGGCTTTGCTGCGCTCAACGTTCCTATCGCCGACGCGGCTGCGGCGCGCGTTTCGGGCGGGTTCCGCAAGCGCGACGGCTATGTCATCCGTGCGTTCGACGGTCTCGACTTGGGTAATGAGGATGTCGTCACTCTCAACGGCGCTTTCCGTTGGGAGCCGACGCCGAGCTTCGATATCTCGCTGCGTGCCGATTACACGAAGCGCGACGAAAACGGGGCGCCGTTCACCTTCGCAGGGATCGCGGAGAACGCGCCGGTGCCGGCGATCGTCAGCGTGGCGGCCGGCTGCCCGGGTGCGACGATCCCGTTCGCCCCGCTCGTGCCGGGTGACCCGCGGTTCGGCGCACCGAACGTTCCGCTGATCGACGATCCGCGCTGCGCCAACGACTTCCAGGCGCTTGGCAATTTCGTCAACGGCGGCACTGCCGATGTGCTCAGCACTTCCGAGGTCTGGGGTGTGTCCGGAACGGCGACCTACGAGGTGAGCGACAGCCTTACCTTCAAGAGTATCACCGCCTACCGCTCGACGGAATCGCGCGGCATCCGCGATGCCGACAACACGCCGTTCGTGATCATCACGACCGACGTCGGTGCTGAGTCGAAGCAGTTCAGCCAGGAGCTGCAACTGCAGTACGACCGCGGGATCTTCAGCGGCATCGTCGGCGCGTACTACTTCGACGAGGATACTTACGAGCGGGCGACGGTGCCCCTCGCGTTCCCGCCGTCGCCTCCGGTGATCGGCTCGCTGCTCGCGGGCGGCGTCGGATCGCGCGACTTGCAGTTCTCGGACCTTGAAACCCGCTCGCTGGCGGCGTTCGGTGAGATCTCGGTAGAGGCCACCGACGGGCTCGAGCTCAGCGGCGGGCTTCGTTACACCGAAGACCGCAAGACCTTCCAGGGAACGGTGCTCAACCTCTTCCCTGAGACCTTGCCGGACCCGGACCCGCTCCCGACCGAAGCGATCCCGGATGGCGGGCCGCTGTTCATCTACAATCGGCCTTTCCGAGACACGTTCTCGGCGCTCACCGGGTCGGCCAGCGTACGCTACGAATTCACCGACTGGATGAGCGGGTATGTCTCGTACTCGCGCAGCTTCAAGTCCGGCGGCTTCAACACCCGCTACAACGCGCCGCCTCCGGGCAACGTCCCGGTGCCGTTCCAGGAGGAAACGGTCGATTCCTACGAGGTCGGCGCGAAGATGGAGTTCGGCGACTTCCGCCTGAACATGGCCGCGTTCCAGGCCGACTATACCGACATCCAGCTCGTCTTCCGCCAAGGTGTCGTGCCGCTGCTGTTCAACGCGGGTGAAGCGCGGATCAAGGGCTTCGAGGCCGAGGCGAGCTACCGGCCGTTCGGCGGCCTGATGCTCGATGCCGGGTTCAGCATCCTCGACGACGAGATTCTCGAGATCACTCCGGTGCCGGGCGCGACAGCCACGGTCGCCCCGGGCGACGACTTGCCGCTGACGCCCTCGTTCCAGGGCAACTTCTCGGTCGCCTACGAATTCGAACTCGATGATCGCTTCACTATCACCCCGCGGTTCGACGGCAGCTACACCTCGCGCGTCGTGTTCATCACCGGAAGCGTGCCGGTCATCGAGCAGGAAGGATACTTCGTCGGCAACGCGGCGATCGAGTTCGGCGTCGACGATCGCTGGAAGATCACGACCGGGATCAGCAATCTGTTCGACGAACAATATCTAATACAGGGCAACGCGTCGCTGGGGACGTTGGGATACGCCGAGCGAATTTTTGCACGGCCGCGGACCTGGTACGTCCAAGCGGCATTGGAGTTCTAGCGAACCCCGGTTACCGCTAGACCGACGAAGGAGAGGCGATCATGACGTTCACGCGCTTAAATCCCGTTACGGGCGAGGTCGCCTCTGAGTCCAAGGCGATGCAAGCTGCCGAGATGGGGGGCGTGGCCAAGCGCGCCGCGGAAGGGTTCACCGCCTGGTCGAAGCTGGGCCCGAATGCCCGCCGCGCAACGCTGATGAAGGCAGCGGACGCCATCGAAGCGCGCAAGGATCAGTTCGTCGATGCGATGATGAACGAGATCGGCGCCACGGCGGGCTGGGCGATGTTCAACATCGGCCTCGCCGCCAGCATGGTGCGCGAAGCGGCTTCGCTGACCACCCACATCTCAGGCGAGGTCATTCCCTCGGACCGGCCTGGGACGCTGGCTATGGCGCTGCGTGAGCCGGTCGGGGTAATCCTTGGTATCGCGCCGTGGAATGCGCCTATCATCCTCGGCGTGCGCGCCATCGCCACGCCGCTCGCCTGCGGAAATAGCGTAATCCTCAAGGCCAGCGAGAATTGCCCGCGGACGCACTCGCTGATTATCGAGGCTTTCGCGGAAGCCGGTTTCCCTGAAGGCACCGTCAACATCGTCACCAACGCTCCAGAGGATGCCGGCGACGTGGTGGGCGCGCTGATCGACGCGCCTGAAGTGCGGCGGATCAACTTCACCGGCTCCACCCAGGTCGGCAAGATCATCGCCAAGCGTGCGGCCGAGCATCTCAAGCCGGTGCTGCTCGAACTTGGCGGCAAGGCGCCGTTCGTGGTCCTCGAGGACGCCGATCTCGATGAAGCAGTGAAGGCCGCGGCGTTCGGCGCCTTCATGAACCAGGGGCAGATATGCATGTCGACCGAGCGGATCATCGTGGTCGAGACGGTCGCCGACGAGTTCGCGGCGCGATTCAAGGAGAAAGCCGGCGGCATGGCCGTGGGCGACCCGCGCGACGGCAACACGCCCCTCGGCGCGGTGGTCGACAAGCGCACGGTCGAATGCGTCAGCGTGCTGATCCGGGATGCGCTGGATAAGGGCGCGGAGCAACTCGTCGGGGGCAATGCCGACGGCGTGTTGATGCCGGCACATGTCATCGACAAGGTGACGCCCGAGATGAGGCTGTTCCGCGACGAGAGCTTCGGTCCGATCGTCGCGATCACCCGCGCGCGTGACGAAGCTCACGCGATCGAGCTCGCCAACGATACCGAGTACGGGCTCTCCGCGGCGGTATACACAGGCGATACCGCCCGAGGGCT
Organism: Altererythrobacter sp.; assembly: GCA_029265155.1. Classification (GTDB taxonomy): domain Bacteria; phylum Pseudomonadota; class Alphaproteobacteria; order Sphingomonadales; family Sphingomonadaceae; genus Croceibacterium_A. Next base: position 14,454 of record JAJUJV010000033.1, read on the forward strand.
CAAGGTCGCCCGGCAAATCCAGTCGGGCATCTGTCACGTCAACGGGCCAACCGTGCACGACGAGGCACAGATGCCGTTCGGCGGCGTGAAAGCCTCTGGCTACGGACGTTTTGGCGGCAAGGCGGGCATCGACGCGTTCACCGAACTGCGCTGGATCACCATCGGGACCGAGCCCGGTCACTTCCCGATCTGATGCGAACCCAAGTCTGCATTATCGGTGCCGGACCGGCAGGGCTCCTGCTCGGGCACCTCCTGCGTGCCGAGGGCGTCGAGTGCGTCGTGCTCGAACGGCGCGCAGCCGATTACGTGCTGTCTCGCATTCGTGCCGGCGTGCTGGAACGGATCACGGTCTCGCTGATGGAGCGGCTCGGGCTCGATGGCCGCCTCAAGGCAGAGGGCCTGGTTGAGGAGGGCTTCAATCTGGCCGATGGCGAGCGGCTGATCCGCATCGACATCGCGAAACTCACCGGGCAGCATGTCGTGGTCTATGGCCAGACCGAACTGACTCGTGACCTGATGGACGCGCGCGAGGATCGCGGGCTCGAAGTGATCTACGAGGCCGAGGACGCGACGTTGCACGACATCGATGGCAACGCGCCCTTCGTCACTTACCGTAAGGATGGTGCCGAGCACCGCGTGGCGGCGCGGATCGTCGTGGGCTGCGATGGCTTCCACGGGCCGAGCCGTCAGGCCGTCCTGTCGCGCGGCACCGAGTATCAGCGCGAGTACCCGTTCGGCTGGCTCGGCCTCCTCGCCGATGTCCCGCCGTGCCATCACGAACTGATCTATTCGCACCACGACCGGGGCTTCGCGCTCGCCTCGATGCGCAGCAAGACGCGCAGCCGCTACTACATCGACGTGCCGCTGACGGAGAAAGTCGAGGACTGGAGCGACGATCGCGTCTGGGACGAGCTGGCGCGGCGGCTGCCCGACGAGGCGGCGGGCCGGATCGTTCGCGGTCCCTCGCTCGAGAAGTCGATCGCGCCTTTGAGAAGCTATGTCTTCGCGCCAATGCGCTTCGGCAGCCTGCTACTCTGCGGCGATGCGGCGCACATCGTGCCGCCGACGGGTGCAAAGGGCCTCAATCTCGCGGCGAGCGATGTGCACTACGCGGCCGAAGCGCTCATCGGCTTCTTCAAGCGCAGCGATGCCGACGCCATCGCGGGTTACTCCGACAAGGCCTTGGCGCGGGTGTGGAAGTCCGAACGGTTCTCGTGGTCGCTGACCCGGCTGATGCACCGATTCCCGGAAGACGGGCCGTTCGAGCGCGCCATGCAGGTGGCGGAGCTCGACTATATCGGGTCCAGCCGGGCCGCGCAGACCAGCATCGCCGAGAACTACGTGGGCCTGCCGGTGTAAGGCTTCAGATTGGGAGGGATGGGATGAAATCAGGAATGGCTCTGGTGGCGTGTGCTTTCGCAGTGGCCGCCATCGCGCAGTCTCCCGCAGTGGCGCAGGATCAGGCGCCGGCGCCTCGGCTCGAGTTCGCTTTCGAGGAGGTGGTTACGCTGGGGCAGGCGATCCCCCTCGGCGACACGCCGCTGGGCAAGCGCAACATTATCCCGATCACCGGGGGCACGTTCGAAGGGCCGGGGATCAAGGGGTTGATCATACCCGGCGGATGGGATTGGCAACTCACGCGCGCTGATGGCTGCACCGAGATCGAAGCGGATTACATGATCCACACCGACGATGACGTGGTCATCAACGTGATCAACGTCGGCGTCCTGTGCCCGCCCCGGGAAGGCCAGCCGAGCCCCGTAAGAACCCAGCCGAGGTTCGAAGCGCCGGTCGGCAAGTACGACTGGCTGAACCGCACGGCATTCATAGGCACGCTGGAGATGGCGGGGAATGCCGCAGGCCCGGCGGTGAAGATCCGGTTCTATAAGGCGGTTTGACGAACGCGGCAGCCACGCGGAAGACTGCCCCGGATCGATGGGCCCATCCGTCATACGCAGACGGAGGTGGTCGCGGTGGGGGCGAAGGTGATGACGGCGGCAGCAAAACCCGCCCATGCTGTCGTTTCCCCCACCAGCGCCAGCCAGCGCGTGGAGCCGCCTTCATTCGCCTGCGTGCGGCGGCAGCGCAGCCAGAGTGCGAGCAGCAACAGCGGTGGGAGAAAGGCGAGCCAGGCGCCGACCTGAACCACCCGGTGGAGATTGGTGGGTCCGAGAGGAACCGCGTCCCAACCATAAGCGCAGCCGATGCCGTGGAAGCCGTAAATGGCCCCGAACGCGGCCGCCCAGCCGACGAATCCCGCGACCACCCAGATCATCGCAGGCACTTTCATTGCCCAGCGCCCAACAGGATCGGAACGTGCAGCGCGACAAGAGCAGTGATGCCGGTAAGCGCCGCATAGTCGGTCCACAATCCTATCACGCGCAGGACCAGGCTGCGGGCTGGAGAGACGTAGCCGGCCCTAACGCCGGTCCACCCGAACAAGGCCATTAACAGCGCCACGATGGCATGCAGCACTGTATAGGCAACGAGCATCGTCGCAATCGCAGCGTAGGCGTGGGAGGTGGGCGAGGGCAGTCGGAACAGGGGCGCGGCAAGCAGCGCTAGGGCGCCAATGACCAGCCCGGCCGCGGCAGTAAAGGCCCAGCGCGCAGTGCCGTACCGATCGCCTCGGCCGTTCTCGGCCAGCGAACGCCGCATCGCCCAGGCCGCAACACCGAAGCCGGCGGTGCCCACGACAAGGTCGATGACGCTGGGGTCGATGAAGGCCGGCGGCGGCCAGTTGGGTGCGATGGTCCAGAGATAGGCAAAGCCGAACAGCAGGCTGCCATACATGGTGGCGTCGGCGACAAGCAGCCCGAGGCTTCCGCACCATCCAGGCGCAAACCGGGCCTGATGATGGACGTATGCAGTCTCGCCGAGCCCTATGTCGATCGGCCCCTCGTCCGCGTGGCTGACGATCTTTTTTGCCCAAATCCAGCCCATCGCCGCTAGCAGCGCGAGAACCACGGCCGCGACCCAGTAGAGGCCGAGCAGGAAGGCGAGGAAGAACAGGCCGGTCACAGCTGCGGTGACGACAGGCAGCCAGCTATTGGTCGGAACTACCGCCAGATAATCGATACGGCCGCTGTTGACGCACACGGCAATTGTCTCGCGCAATCCGTCGCGGTCGCGCGCCAGATAACCGTCTCCGCGCGCGAGCCGGACGTCGAGATCGGGTACGTCGTCTAGCGGATCGCGGCTCGCGACATGCGGTTGGCTGACGAAATTGTACGTGCCCGGGCGCAGCATCATTGCCCATTCCAGTGTGCTCGCGCGCCACGGATTGCGGCGGCTGGCTCGGCCGGCGAGCATCGTTTGCAAGATGTCGATGACCACCAGGGCGAAGCCGAACGCCGTGATGAAACCGCCGATCGAGGACAGAAGGTTGAGCTCGGTCCAGCCCGCGTCGGCGGGATAGACGTCGACCCGGCGCGGCATGCCGAGAAGCCCTGTCAGGTGCATCATGAAGAAGGTGAGATTGAAGCCGACGAAGATCAGCCAGAAGGCGGCCTCGCCAAGCTTGAAACTGCGCTCTTTGCCGGTGAAGTGCGGGAGCCAGTAATAGGTGCCGGCAAGCAGCGGGAAGACCAGGCCGCCGACCAGCACATAATGCATGTGCGCGACGATGAAGTGCGTGTCGTGAGCCTGCCAGTCGAACGGCACCACGGCGATCATCACGCCTGTGAGGCCGCCGATCACGAACACGAAGAAGAACCCGATCAGGTAGAGCATCGGCAGCTTGAGCTGCGGCCGCCCCGACCAGAGGGTGCCGAGCCAGGCGAATATCTGGATGCCGGTCGGAATTGCGACCAGCGCCGACGCAGCCGAGAAGAAGCCGAGCGCCATGTGCGGAATGCCCACCGCGTACATGTGGTGGACCCACAGGCCGAAGCTCAGGAAAGCGAGCGCGACAATGGCGGCGATGATCCAGCGATAGCCGAGGAGCTTGGTCCGCGCCATGACCGGAAGCACGGTCGAGACGATGCCGGCGCCGGGCAGGAAGATGATATAGACTTCCGGATGGCCGAAAATCCAGAACAGGTGCTGCCAAAGCAGAGGGTCGCCGCCCTTGTCCGGATCGAAGAAGGGCAACCCGAAGGCGCGTTCCGCCTCGAGCAGGATCGAGCCGAGGATCAGTGGCGGGAAGCCGACCACCATCATCCCGGCGGTGACGAGAATATACCAGGCGAAGATCGGCATCCGGTCGAGCGACATGCCCGGTGCGCGGAACTTGAGGATGCTGACGACCAGCTCGACCGCCGCTCCGAGCGCCGAAATTTCGACGAAGGTGATGCCGAGCAGCCAGAAATCGTTGTTGATGCCGGGCGAGAAGACCTTGCTCGAAAGCGGCGTGTGTCCGGCGTCAGCGCCAATGGCACAGATTTGAGGTTGTGAATTAAGGAGGATTTGGGCTTCGTCGTAGTGACGAAGGAACGAAGATGAAGCCCAAATCCTCCTTGAAAAAATCGGTGAAGGCTCCTGCGGAGCAGGTGGTGAAGGACATCCGGCGGGCGACACGCCGGCACTTCTCTGCCGAGGATAAAATCCGGATCGTGCTTGAAGGCCTGCGCGGCGATGACAGCATTGCTGAACTGTGCCGCAAGGAAGGGATCGCCCAGAGCCTGTACTA
>JAJUJV010000161.1 GCA_029265155.1 Altererythrobacter sp.
AACTGGGTGACAAAGGATGGCTCACCCGGCCCAAGCGGGGAGGGGGGATTCGAGGCTGAGCCCGGCCGCTATCACCTTTATGTCAGCCTCGCCTGCCCCTGGGCTCACCGCGTTCTCGTCCTGCGCGCGCTGAAAGGGCTGGAGGAGATGATCCCGATATCGGTGGTTCATTGGCTGATGGTGGAGGACGGCTGGACCTTCGCAGAAGGACCTGGCGTCATCCCCGACCCGATCCACGACGCTCGGTTTCTTCACCAAGTCTACACCGCCGCGCAGCCCGACTACAGCGGCCGCGTTACGGTTCCGGTCCTGTGGGACAAGCAGAGGCAGACGATCGTCAACAACGAGTCGTCCGAGATCATCCGGATGCTGAGCCACGCGTTCGACGAAGTGGGCGCGAAGCCAGGGGACTATTATCCCGAGGCGCTTCGACCCGAGATCGATGCGGTGAACGCGCGTGTCTATGAGGGGTGCAACAACGGCGTCTACAAGGCGGGGTTTGCTACGAGCCAGGCGGCCTATGAGGAGGCGGTCACGGGCGTGTTCGACACGCTCGACTGGATCGAGGAGCTTCTTTCGCAGCGGCGTTATCTTGCCGGCGACCGGCTCACTGAAGCCGACATCCGCCTGTTCACCACGCTCGTCCGCTTCGACGAAGTCTATCACGGCCACTTCAAGTGCAACCGCCGCCGGATCGTCGAATACCCGAACATCTGGGCCTTCACCCGCGAGTTGTACCAGCTCCCCGGTGTCGCCGGCACAGTCGACATGGAGCATATCAAGCGCCACTATTACGAGAGCCACCGCACGATCAATCCGACTGGAATAGTCCCGGTCGGGCCTGCTGCCGACTTCGCGGAACCTCACGGACGCGACGCGTTGAAGGAGGACACATGATCGATCTCGTCATCGAACAGCGGCGCAAAAGCCTCGGAGGCTTCAACGTCGGCCGGGTTCTTCCTTTCGCCAAACGGCGGATGGTCGGTCCGTTCATCTTCTTCGATCACATGGGGCCGGAGACGTTCCCGCCCGGCATCCCGAACGACGTGGATGTCAGGCCCCATCCGCACATCGGTCTTTCGACGATCACCTACCTGTTCGAAGGCGAGATCATGCACCGGGACAGTGTCGGCTCCGAGCAGCCGATACGCCCGGGCGAGGTCAACTGGATGACGAGCGGCAGCGGCATCACCCACTCCGAACGCTTCGAGAGAGCGCGCCGCGAAGGCGGCAGAATGAACGGCATTCAGGCTTGGGTCGCCTTACCCGTGGAAAGCGAGGAGGCCGAGCCGAGCTTCGCGCACTATGGAACGGAACATCTTCCGACGTTCGGCGAAGCGGGCACGCGAGGAAGGCTCATCGCCGGAGAGGCCCTGGGGCTGAAGGCTGACGTCGAAACTCACTCGCCGCTCTTCTACCTGCACTGGGAACTGCAGCCCGGCGCTCGTGCGTCGCTGCCGGCGGATTGTTCCGAGCGCGCGCTCTATGTTGCGCTGGGTTCCATCCGCGTTGGCCATGACCGGTTGAGCTACGGCGAGATGGCCGTGCTGACTCCGGGCGTAACCGTCGACTTTGTCGCAGAGGAGCCCGCGATCGTAATGGGCCTGGGCGGCGAACCCGTGGGCCCACGCTTCATCGAATGGAACTTCGTTTCCTCGTCGAAAGATCGGATCGACCAGGCGAAAGCCGACTGGCGCGCAGGCCGAATGAAGCTGCCCGATCTCGACAACGAGGAATGGATCCCGCTCCCGCCCGACCCGCTGCCGCCCGCGAACCCGATGTCCTGAGCGACTGTCCGGGGCCTGTTTCGTCGACCGGTGCGGCGAGTTCATTCATGCTGGAGGTCATGAGATCAGGCTAAACGCCTGAAATCATGGTGGGCGCGGCAGGGATTGAACCTGCGACCCCACCCGTGTGAAGGGTGTGCTCTACCACTGAGCTACGCGCCCGCGCGTCCGGTCCTCAACCTGTCGAAAGACCGGCGGCAGGGGCGCGCCTTTGCCACGGGTGCGGCGCGCTGGCAAGTCAGTGTAGCAGCAGCTCCAGCAGCCGATACCCGGGATGGCTTGCGCCGACCCGCACGGGTGAAGCGGCCGCCCCAGCCGGGCATTCCAGGCAACGCGCCTGCGCACCGCGCACTTCGAGCAGCCCGCGCAGATCGGCCACCGCCCGCGTCACGAGGTCGCTCTGCCGACGCGCGAAGAACGCGAACATGTCACCTGGCGCTTCGCTGCCGTCGCGCATGATTCGGCGCAGCAGCGACCCGTAAGCGTCCTCCTGCGAACCGAGGAACACGGCATGCCAGCGGCCTTCCTCAAGGCCAGCGCGCTGGGCGGCGTAAGCAAGCGCTGCGTCGAGGTCGCCGAACTGGTCGACCAGGCCGAGCTGCCTTGCCGTGCCGCCGTCCCATACTCGTCCTTGTCCCAGGTCGTCGGCGCGCTCGCGGCTTACCTTGCGCGAGCTGGCGACCAACCCGAGGAACCGCTCGTATCCGGAATTGACCGTCGCCTGGAGGACTGCGGCGGCCTCCGGCGTGAGCCCGCCGAGCAGATCGGGCTGGCCGGAAAGCGGAGTGGTCTTCACCCCATCCGAGGTGACTCCGATGTCGTTCAGCAGGCTTTCGAACGTCGGCAGCACGCCGTAGATGCCGATCGAGCCGGTCAGCGTCTCCGGCTCGGCAAAGATGCGATCGGCCGGTGTCGCCACCCAATAGCCGCCGCTCGCGGCCATGTTGCCCATCGATACGACGATCGGGATTCCCTTGGTCTTGTGGCGCAAGATGGCGCGGCGGATCGCTTCGGACCCGGTCACCGTGCCGCCAGGCGAATCGACCCGCACCACCAGCGCCTTGAGGTCGTCGTCGAGCGCGTCGTCGAGCAGCCGCGTGATCCGCTCCGCTCCCGCCGCGCCGGGCCCGGCCTGGCCGTCGCTGATCTCGCCGGCGATGGTAATCACGCCGATCGCGTCGCCCGTCTTGGTTGGTTCGGTCGCGGCCAGCCAGGCATCGAACGCGGTATGGGCGAAGGCGCCGGGGGTGTCGTCCCAGCGGTCCTCGCCCGCAATCTCCGCGACCCGCTCCCCCCATTCGACTTGCGTGCCGATCCGGTCGGCCAAGCCAGCCGCGACGGCGGCGCGGGCAAGATCGTCGTTGCTCGCCGCCAGCCAGCCCGCCACGTCACCCGTCGCCCGGGCAATGTTGGCCTGCGGCCGCGCCTGACGGACATTGGCCTGCCATTCCTGCCACAGCGCGCCGTAAAGCTGCTCGTAGTTCTCCCGCGCCTCGGGCGACATTTCGCTGGAGGTGTAAGGCTCCACGGCGCTCTTATAGGCGCCCACTTTGAAGACGTGGGCGTTGACGCCGAGCCGTTCGAGCAACCCCGCATAGTACAGCCGCTCGCCGCCCGGACCGGTAATCGCCGCGCCGCCCATCGGATCGATCCACACTTCGCTGGCATGCGCGGCCAGCATCATCGAATCGTCGGCATAGGCGACCGCGTAGGCGAGCACCGGTTTGCCCGCGGCCTTGAAGCGGTCGAGCGCGGCGCCGATCGCCTGCATGTGGACCTGGCCGCCGCCCAGGAAGGTGGAGAGATCGAGCGCGATGACCTTGATTCGCTTGTCCCCCGCCGCTTCGTCGATGGCGCGCACCAAGTCGCGGGCCGCATACTGGCGCGTCGGCACGGCGGAGGAGAGCAGCACGTTGAGCGGGTCGATCGGGGCTACTTCTTCGACCACGCTGCCGTCGAGCGAGAGCAGCAGAGCGCCCTCGCGCACCGCGCCCGGGCTGGGGCGCATGGCCAGCACCGCAAACAGCGCGCTGAAGAACAGCAGCAGGAAGAGCAGCGAGAGAGCATCCTTGATGCCGATCAGCAAGCGCCAGACTTTGCCTGCGAAACCCATTGTTCCAGATTACCTCAGATGCCCCACGGCCGCTCAACCTAGGGATGTCGTCATCGGGGTTCCAGCCGAAACGCACGGAAGCTGCCCGCGCCAGTCCACTCGTCCATTGTCAGGCTCAAGGGCAAGGCCTAAGGGCTCGGCTTTAATGACATCGGCGAACTCCTCACCCGCAGCAGGCCGCTATCCGGCCGGCGCCAGCGCCTTTCCGCACCGCAGCTTGCTGGGAATAGGCCATCTCGAAACGCACGAGATCCACTATCTGCTCGATGAAGCCGAACAGTGGGTGAAACTGAACCGCCAGCCGCATAAGCACACGGACCGGCTTGCGGGTCTCACCATCATCAACGCCTTCTTCGAAAACTCGACCCGGACGCTGCTGAGCTTCGAGATCGCCGGCAAGCGCTTGGGCGCCGACGTGGTCAACATGCATGCGGCGCAATCGAGCGTGAAGAAAGGCGAGACTTTGATCGACACCGCCATGACGCTGAACGCGATGCGGGTCGACGCGATCGTCATCCGCCACGGCAGCTCGGGTGCGGTGCAGCTGATTGCCGACAAGGTCGCTTGCCCGGTCCTCAACGCCGGAGACGGCCAGCATGAGCATCCAACCCAGGCGCTGCTCGACGCCTTGGCGCTGCGCCACACATTGCGCGGCAGGGGCCGCAACGAGTTCAACGGCCTCAAGGTGACGATCTGCGGCGACATCCTGCACAGCCGCGTCGCCCGCTC
>JAJUJV010000032.1 GCA_029265155.1 Altererythrobacter sp.
AGCTTGCCGACCCAGGCGCCCTCGTGTCCCATCCGCCCGAGCGCGGTGCGCTTCCGCGGGGTGCTCGTCGGGTCATAAGGATCGATCTCCACGACCCAGCCGAAGGTGTTCGGCTCGTTGCGGTAGTCGGCGAGCGCCGAGGCTCCGGTCGCGCGCGCGTCCCAGCGGCGGAAAACCGGATCGCTGCCCGCGCTCGACCAGGCGTAGTTCCCGTTGGCGCTGTTCACGCCGTAGCGGCGCAGGCCGGTGAGCTCGCGCGGGCTCCGCGCCGCATCGTCGCCGCTGCGGCGGAAGTACCCGGCCCAGTTCTCCTCGCAGGTCAGGTTCGTGCCCCATGGCGCATAGCCGTTGGCGCAGTTGTTGATCGTGCCGCGTCCGCTCGTACCGTCGGCGGAGGCCACGGTCTTGAGGAAGTCCGTGCCGCGTACAGGTCCGTGAAAAGCCATCGGGGTGTTCGGCGTGATCCGGCGGTTGAACGCGCTCTCCTGCTCCCACACCCAGGTGCGGTTGCCGGTATCTCGGTATTCGACCACGCCGACACCGTGCGCCTCGATCTCCTTGATCGCCTCGGCGGCCGGTCGCGGCCCGGACCCGACGTTGGTCGGGCCGTTCGGATGCAGGTAGTCGACGTTGAGGTTCTCGAAGTTCTGCACCAGCAGCCCGCGGGTTGAGCTGGCGTCGTCGCGCGTTCCGTTCGCGCCCAGGCCATACCAGCTCAGCGCGTCGCCGTGATCGCCGATGCGTTGGGCGAAACCGGTGTCGGTGCCGTCGTTCGCATAGGCGGGCACGCCTCCGGCGATCGGATCGCCGAGGCGGGTCATCACCGTGACGGAATAGCCCGCCGGGACCGTGACGATATCGTCGAAGTTGTGCGCGACCGCCTGGAAGCCGAGGCGCGCCGGCTCCACGGTCACGGTCGTCTTCTGGCCCGACGATTGCCCGTTGCCGCTCGCCTCGAACCGGAACTCGATCGGCGTGCTCGTAGCCACGGCCGGCGCGATGAACGTCGCAACCGCGGTGTCTGCTCCGTTCAGCTCGACCTCCGGCCCGCCGACTTGAGTCCAGTTCACCGCGCTCGCAGAGCCGGCGACTTGCGTGCCCGTCAGCGTGACGAGGTTGCCGCTGGTAGCCGTCCCGCTGTTTCCGGCGCTTACCGTGAACGCCCCGTCGCTATCGCCGTCGCCGAAATCGCATGCGGCGAGCAGCGTCGTGCCGAGGAAGGCCGCCGCCGAGGCGCCGAGGCCGCCGAGGAGCGTCTGCCGGCGTGAGTAACGCTCTGCCACGATCGTTCCGAGGTCGCGATTGCGCGTGGCGTTGGTATCGACGTCGCCGTCCGTGTAGCCGCGCATCAGGTCAGTCCCGTTCATCCGAAAAGCCCCTCAAAGGTGAAGACGGGGCACCGGGTATCGGTTGAATATGACGGCCGAATGCGATTCGCGTGGCAGTTCGATGACGGCGGCATGACGCCGCGTCAGCGCGGCGCAACACCGCTGACATGCTCGCTTCTGGAGCTCAGGAAATCCTTTTGCGCGTCGGCAGCAGGCGCCCGCGGGCGAAGCTGAACACGGCAAGGGCCAGCGCGGCCGACAGGATGAAGTCCACGAAGGTCGAGTAGAACAGCCACACGTCCGTGCTGGCGAACTTCGCGACCAGATAGTTGATGCCCGCCAGAACCAGCCCCAGCAATCCCATCCCCAGCGCGAGGCGCCCGGGCTGGAGATCGTTGTAGGGCAGGTAGCGCGCCATTCCCTTGCCGAGCCGATTCCCGCCTAGCAGCCCATCGCCGAGGAACAGGGCCGCGCCGATCAGGCCCACGATGGTGCCGCGCATCTTGATCGCCATGTCGTCCTGAAACACGATCGCCAGCCCGGCCGAGATCAGCAGCATGACCACGCCGAACAGCGCCAGGCCGCCCGTCAGGTCGACTTTCACGAAGCGCTGGATCACGAGCAAGGCCAACCCGGCCACAGCCCCGACGATCGCGGCGGTGCTGAGATCGGTATACTTGGCGATGACGAAGAACAGCAGGCCGAGTGCGATATCGACTGCGATGGGCACGCGATTGGCCTTGTAGCGGCTCATGTCGAGGCCGGGATCGGCGGTCATCTTCACGGCGCTCTTCGGGAAGGCGATGGTTCGCCCCGGGTAGCTCTCGTGAACCGTCTGGCCATCGCGCCGGACGGCGATGCCTACACTCACCCAACTGATGTAGCCCGCCTCGACTTCGAAGCGCTCGCCGCTCGGCAGCAGTCCGGCGAGACAGTGATTGCGGATAGCTTCCGGTCCCGTTGCGGGCGTGTAGTCGCTCGCCTGCGCCATGCCGGCGACGCGGAGCTCGCTATGGAGCCCGTCGATTTTCGCACGCATGACCACTTCGCACGATACGCCGTCCACGGTGAACGGCCGGCGATATCGCGCGAAAGTGAACGCCATCGCTAGCCCAGTGCGGCCTGTTTCTCTTCCGCCAGCCTGTCGAGTTCGGCGCGGCTCTTCTTCTCGGCAGCGGTCTTGAGCTGACCGCAGGCGGCATCGATGTCGCGCCCCCGCGGAGTGCGCACCGGCGCCGAGATGCCCGCTTCGAACACGATCTCCGAGAAGCGCCGGATCCGCTCCGGGCTCGAGCATTCGTATGGCGCGCCCGGCCACGGGTTGAACGGGATCAGGTTCACCTTGGCCGGAAGGCCGTACTGCTTGATCAGCCGCACCAACTCGCGCGCGTCTTCGTCGCTGTCGTTCTTGTCCTTCAGCATCACGTATTCGAACGTGATGCGCCGGGCATTCGAGGCGCCGGGATAGGCGGCGCAGGCCTCGAGCAGTTCCTCGATGCCGTACTTGCGGTTGAGCGGCACGATCTCGTCGCGCACTTCCTTGTTCGTCGCGTGCAGCGATACCGCAAGGTTGACCCCGATCTCCTCGCCCGCGCGGGCCATCATCGGCACGACGCCGCTGGTCGAGAGCGTGATCCGCCGCCGCGACAGCCCGAGCCCGTCGCCGTCCATCACGATCCGCAGCGCATCGCGCACGTTGTCGAAGTTATAGAGCGGCTCGCCCATGCCCATCATCACGATATTGGTGAGCAGGCGCCCGTCGGCGGTGTATTCGGCCACCGACTCCTCTTCGGCGAAGTCCATCTTGCCTTTCGGCCACTCGCCGAGCGCATCGCGCGCCAGCATGACCTGGCCGACGATCTCACCCGGCGTGAGGTTGCGCACCAGCCGCATCGTGCCGGTGTGGCAGAACCGGCAATTGAGCGTGCAGCCGACCTGGCTGGAGACGCAGAGCGTGCCGCGGTCGGCATCGGGGATGAACACCATCTCGAAGTCGTGGTTGTCGGCGGTGCGCAGCAGCCACTTGCGCGTGCCGTCGCTGGAATGCTGCGCTTCGACCACTTCGGGGCGGCCGATCACGTACCGTTCCGCCAGCCACGGCCGCATCGTCTTGGCGATGTCCGTCATCGCTTCGAAGTCGGTGACGCCGCGATGGTAGAGCCAGTGGAACACCTGCTTGGCGCGGAGCTTCGCCTGCCGCGCGTCCAGGCCGGCCTCTGCCAATAGTTCGGCGATACGCTGGCGCGGCAATCCCAACAGATCGACGCGGCCATCGGCGCGCGGCGTGATGTCGCGCGCGACGGGCACCGGATCGATTTGACCCGGAATCGGCATGAGAGCGGTATCGGCCATGGCCCCCGCATATAGGGACGAGGGCGCCGTGGGCAAAGGCTCGCGCGAACACGGCCTGAACTCTATCGTTCCGCCCAACCGTCTCTTCACCGCAACAGCTCATCGTATGATTGTTGCTCGTTTGCATCAGGCAGCATCGTTGTCGCGGGTTCATGAAACTGGGCCGTTTCTGCGCCATTGGAGCGGTCCACGGTTAACGCCGTGCAGTACTGTTAATGGAGCTTACAATGAAAAAGGGTATCGCACTCCTGCTCGCGGCCGGTTCGCTCGGCGCTTTGGCTGTCCCGGCGGCAGCGCAGGAATTCACCGGACCTTGGATCGCGGGTGTCGCCGGTTACGACATCAACGAGGCAGGCAGCTCGCAGGATGACGGGGTGAATGTCGATCGCGACCAGAACGCCGAAGGTATCGCCTATGGTGTGGGCATCGGTTACGACGTCGACATGGGCGGCTTTGTTCTCGGCGCCGAGGCCGAGCTGACCGATTCCACCGCCGATTCCGACTACACCGATCCGTACACGAACTTCGGTCTGGGTGCGGTCGACGCGGGCCGCGACATCTACGTCGGTGCACGCCTGGGCTTCAAGGCGACGCCGCAGACGCTGGTCTATGCGAAGGGGGGCTACACCAACGCCCGGTTCAACTTCATCGGCACCGACGGCACGACGAACTACGACACCAACATCGACACCGATGGCTGGCGTCTGGGCGCGGGCGTCGAGCAGAAGCTCGGCACCAACGCGTTCGCCAAGCTCGAGTACCGCTACTCGAACTACAGCAAAGGCGAGCTCGACTTCGAAGCCGACAACATCCCCGACAGCGACCGGTTCGATATCGACACCGACCGCCACCAGATCATGGCGGGCGTGGGCTGGCGCTTCTAAAGCGTCACCTCATGACGTGCGGGGCCGGGAGAGCAATCTCCCGGCCCTTTTGCTTGGTCTTCGAGCCACAACAACTGGATCGTCATTGCAAGCGGCCGAAGGCAGCGCGGCGGAGAGCGGACCCTGGATTGCTACGCTGCGCTGGCAATGACGAGGTGTGGGTCGACAGCGAGAACCGGCCCTGAACCGGGGGCCCTACACACCAAGCCAAGCCGCCATCACCGCACTCGCGCGCACCCTACGGTCGCCGCATCCATCGCGGTTGCCGCGCCATCCAGACTGTAGCGGTCGGTGAAGCGGTTCCCCGCGCGGTCGCGCGCGCTGACGCTCATTGCGCCGGCCGACCGCATCGCCGACACGATCGCCGCATCCATCCGTCGATCCTGCGCCCAGGCATCCGCGCCGCTCCCGGTGAGCGTGAACCGCTCGCCGCCAATGCTCAGCGAGATCGCCGCCGAAGGCGCCGCCGAGCGCGACAGCCGCACATGGACCTGCCCGCGCACTTGCCGCTTCGGCCAGGTCCCGACGCTGGCGAACGGGGCGTGGTCGCGGGCCCCGTTTTCCGCCGCCACAATCGCATAGCAGCGCGGTACCTGTGGATCGCGGAACGCCCCCCAGTCGCCGAACACGCCGAGGTTCTCCCTGGCGGCAAGCGGGGACGCAACGAGCAGAGCGACGAGGAGAACGGCGGCCCGGAGCATGGCGTCCTGCTACACCGAGGGGTAGGTGATGGCGACGACTTCCCACTCCTTTTCGCCGCCGGGAAGACGCACGGTCCTGAGGTCGCCCACGGCCGCGCCGCGCAGGGCGCGGGCGAGGGGGGCGCTCCAGCCGATCTTGCCGCCGGCCGCATCCTGCTCGTCGTCGCCGACCAGGGTGACGGTGCGCTGCTCGTCATCCTCATCAGCGATGGTGACGGTAGCGCCGAACCAGGCGCGGGTCTTATCCGGCGCCTGAGCGGGGTCGACCACCCGCGCGGCTTTCATCCGGCGGGCGAGGTGGGCCAGCTCGCGGTCGATCTCCCGCATCCGCTTGCGGCCGTAGAGGTAGTCGCCGTTCTCGCTACGGTCGCCGTTCCCCGCCGCCCACGAGACGATCGCCACGATCTCCGGCCGCTCCGTGCCGAGCAAGTGGTCGTACCGGGCCTTGAGCGCGGCAAGCCCAGCGGGCGTGATGAGGTTCTCGCGAGGGAGCATGGAGGAGGGACTATCGGTGAACGAAGGCCCGTTCAATCTCCCCTCCCCCTCAACGGGAGGGCGTTGGGGTACCTACCGCAGAAACTCGCTGATCGTCCGCGGCCGGCCGAGCGTGGCTTTGTCGGGATGCAGCGCCTCGTAGGTTGCGGCGTTCTCGAGCACGCGGGCGACGTAGTTCTTGGTCTCGAAGAACGGGATGCGCTCGATCCAGTCGATCCAGCTCACCGCGCCGGTGCGCGGGTCGCCGTTCTGGCGCAGCCACTTGTTCACGTTGCCGGGTCCGGCGTTGTAGGCGGCGACCGCGAGCGGATAGCTGCCGTAGCTGTTCATCATCCGTTGGAAGTAACTGTTGCCGAGGCGGATGTTGTACTGCGTGTCCGGCATGATCGACGCGGACATGTAGGCGATGCCGAGGCGGCCCGCCTGTTCGCGCGCGGTGCCCGGCATGAGTTGCATCAGGCCCGCCGCGCCGGCGTGGCTGACGCGGTTGCGGTCGAACTCGCTTTCCTGCCGGGCGATCGCGTGGACCATCGTCCAGTCGGCCTCGGGCGGGGTCTGGACTACTGGGAAGCCGACCGTCGAAAAGCCGGCGAAGTTCTTCTCCGGTGCCACGCGGCCGACGACCACGGCCAGCTCAGGCAGGTTGAGTTGCTGCGCCAGCTCGCCGACGAGGGCGAGTTCGCCCGGCGTCTGCGCCTGGTCGGCGAGGCGGGTGTAGAACTTGCGTTTGGTCTGCCAGGTGTGCCCGCTCGTGGCGAAGACCTGGATCGCCTGCGCGAGCGGGCTCGCCAGCAGCGCCGCACGCTGCTCGGGCGTGGGTTGCGCCGGAGCGGCAGCCAGCGCGGGCGCCGGCCGGCCGAGCCGCTCGAGCGCGAGAAGGCCGTAGAAGTATTCCGGATAGGCCGCCGCCATTTCGTAGTAGCGGGTCGCTTCGGCCTGGTTACCTGCCTGCTGCGCGGCGTGCCCGGCCCAGAAGAAGCCTTTCGAGCGCGTCTGCGGCGTCTGCGCCGATGCGCCGTAGCGGTAGAACAGCGGAGCTGCGCCGTTGCCGTCGCCGAGGTCCCACAGCGCCCGCGTGCCGCCGAGCCACATCAGCGAGGTATAGTCGTCGCGCAGCTTGTACGGCCCCTTGGCGACTTCGTCTTCGGAAGCGAAGGCCTCGCTGGCGCGGGTCGCGATCTGCCGAGCCGAACCGGCGGTGGCGATCTTCGCCACTTCCAGGTGCTCGTCGATCCAGCGCACCGCATCGAACGGCTTGGCGGTGAGTGCGGGCCGGGTGGCGAGGAGCACGACGGCTTCCTGCGGCCGGCCTTCAAGCCGCAGCTCGCGGCTGCGGTTGTAGAGGTAGCCCGGATCGGCGGTCGCGCTCGCGTCGTAGGTGGCGCCGTCGCCGCCTTGCAGGATGGCGAGACGCGCGGTGAAGATCGCAGCCTTGGCCGGTGAGACGTAAGGCAGCTGCTGGGCCGCCGCCGTCGCGTCGCGCTGCCACAGCAATGCGTCCATCCGCGCGTCGTGATCTTCGGGTGTAAAGCGGCCGCCGAAGTTGGCCAGCAGCGTCGCCGCGGCCGTAGGGCTCATCTCGCCGCCCCGCCATGCTTCGCGCGCCGCTGCTTCGGCCTCTCCGGGGCGGGAGGTCATGAGCGCCATGGCGCGAGCTGCGCGGCCGGTGTTGGTGACCGGCGGGTGACGGTCGAAATAGGCTAGGACACGCTCGGGCGGCACGTATTCGTCGGCCAGACGCGCCTCGGCATAGCCGCGTAGCTTGTCCTCGTCCGGGAAGCCGGGCCAAGTCAGCAGGAAGCTCGCGTAGTCTTCGAACGGGAAGCGCGGGCTGGCCGAAAGCTGTTCCCATCGGCTGATCGCGTACGAGATTTGCGACGAGGGCTGAGCGGCCACGAGGCCGGCGCGGCCCGCCTGGTCCTGGGCGAGGGCCGGAGTGACCGGGATGGTGGAGAGAAGGACGGCAGAGATCAGAGCTTTACGAACCATGCTGGACATCGTGCCGACCGGCTCCTTATCAGGCGCTTAACGGGAATACCTTGCGGCCCGGTGCGAGCGGGCGCAAGCCGGGTCCGATTTAGAATCCATCACGAAGGCGGTGTAAATGTTCTCTGGCTCGATTCCGGCACTCGTCACCCCGTTCCGGAACGGACGCGTGGACGAAGAGGCGTTCCGCCGGTTCGTCGACTGGCAGATCGACAACGGCTCGACCGGACTGGTCCCGTGCGGCACGACCGGGGAAAGCGCGACGCTGGACAGGAAAGAACACCACCGCCTGATCGAGGTCTGTGTGGAACAGGCGGCGGGCCGGGTGCCGGTAATCGCCGGCTGCGGTTCGAACGATACGCAAGTGGCGCTCGACCATCTGCGCTTCTGCGATGGCTTGGGCGGAGTGGCGGCGGGTTTGTGCGTCGCGCCCTATTACAACCGACCGAGCCAGGCAGGGCTGGTCGCCCATTTCTCCTATCTCGCGGAAAACTCTGCGCTGCCGATCATGCTGTACAATGTGCCGGGACGGACGGTGACCGATATTCTTCCGGAAACCGTGGCAGAGCTCGCGCGGCGCCATCCCGACAAGATCGTCTCGATCAAGGATGCCAGCGGCGACTTGCAGCGGGTGGTGCAGCATCGGATGGCGCTGGGCGAAGGGTTCAACCAGCTGTCGGGGGACGATCCGCTGGCGTTGGCCGGATATGTGCTGGGCCAATCCGGCTGCATCTCGGTCACCGCCAACGTCGCTCCGAAGCTGTGCGCCGAGTTTCATCGCGCAGCGGCGGAGGGAGACTGGGAGCGCGCCAGGGCGCTGAACGAGCGGCTGTACCCGCTGCACAAGGCGCTGTTTGCGGATGCCAGCCCGGCTCCGACCAAGTATGCGCTGTCGCGGCTGCACGACTGGCTGAGCGCAGATACGCGCTTGCCGATCGCGCCTTGTAGCCCCGATGCGCGCAGGGCGGTTGATGCGGCGCTAGAGCGCGCCGGCCTGGCTTGAGGCGCAGGTTCAACCTGGCGGAGGCCAAACGCCAAGTTGCCGTCTTTCGCTAATCGGGCTTAGCGCCTACATGCCGCGGCCATGGCCCGCCCCAAGCCCTCTACGTTCGAGAAAGCCAAGACCGTCGCCGAGAATCGGCGGGCGCGGTTCGACTATTTCATCGAGGACAAGTTCGAAGCGGGGATCGCGCTGAGCGGCACCGAAGTGAAGAGCCTGCGCTTCGGCGAAGGCTCGATTGCCGAAGCCTATGCCGAAGTGCGCGACGGGGAGGCTTGGCTGATCAACGCCAACATTCCCGAATTCAGCCATGGTAACCGCTTCAATCATGAGCCCAAGCGGCCCCGCAAGCTGCTGCTCCACCACCGCGAGATCGAGAAGTTGGTAGGGGCGGTCGAGCGCCAGGGCATGACGCTGATCCCGCTGTCCATCTATTTCAACTCGCGCGGGCGGGCGAAAGTCGAGCTGGCACTGGCCAAGGGCAAGAAGACCCACGACAAGCGCCAGACGATCAAGGAACGCGACTGGCAACGCGACAAGGCGCGGCTGATGCGCGAGCGCGGGTGATGCGGGAGGTAACGATCTGTCGGAATGGGCTCACGTCGGGTGAGCGGATGAACGCTCTGTCGAATGCGGGCTTGTCTGCGCTCGGCGGGCTGCGCAAGGCGGGTGCGGGATCATGAGCCGCAATCGTTCCAAAACCTTTCTCGCCGATTTCATCCGGCGCAACATGCCGACACGTGAGCAGTTGGAGGGCAACCGCTATGTTCGCCCTTTCGCAGGGCGGGTGTTGCGCTCAGAGCTCTGGCGCTTCACCCGTCGCTCCGTTCCCAGAGCCGTGGCAGTGGGCATGATCGTCGGAGTGATCATGCCCTTCGCGCAGATGCTGTTCGCAGCCCTGTTGAGCGTGCCGGTGCGGGCGAACGTGCCGGTAGCGGCGCTCACCACCTTCGTAACGAACCCGGTAACGACCCCGCTGATCTGGGTCGCGGCCTACTGGGTCGGGAGCTGGCTGTTGCGCGTGGACGCAGCGACGATCGTCGCACCGGTCAACACGGCGATCGAGCGAACCGACTTTCAGCAGTTCCTGGAATGGCTGACCGGCGCGACGATGGTCACGGCGTTCGGTCTGGTGGTGATCGCGCTGGTTTCCGCAGCGCTGAGCTACGTCGCGACGGTGTGGATCTGGCGCTGGTGGACCAGCCGCAAATGGGCGCGCCGCGGCACGCTACGCCGACGCCGCAACGCGGACGCCTCGTGAGAACGCTGAAGGGGCGGGGAAGTCACGGCGAGTCCGGGCGGCTCGTCGACAACACGGCGGTCGCCGCGGCCGTTGTAGCCAGCGTCGCAGCGATCTGGCTGATAACAGGCAGTCTGGTAGTGGCGCTGGCTTATGCCGGCGGCCTGGGCGTGCTTGGGTTTATCGCTTACGCCGCCGCCAAACGCCGGGGGGCGCCGGCTGCGGCAGACGACGGCGTGCCGGATTGGTCGGTTACCGTGGCCGCGATCGAGCAGCCGGGAGTGGCGATTGCGATCACCGACCGGGCGAACCGGCTTGTTTGCGCCAATGCCGCTTACGAGTTGTGGTTCGGTTCCTCGCACGCGCCGCCACGCCTGCCGGTCGATCCCGCTTCGGCCGAGCTCCTCGCCCGCGCCGCGCGGGCCGCTTGGCGCGAGGGCGACAGCGAGCAGATCACCGTCGCCGACGACAAGCAATCCTGGGCCGCCGCAGCGCAGCGGGCCGGACGCGCGGACGATTACCTGATCTGGCGTTTCGCGCCGATCGTTCGTAGCGAGCCGCTCGCCGGCATCGGTAAATGGATTACCGGCACCTTCGGACGCGTTTTGAGCGCGGCCGGGATCGAGATCGCCCTGGTCGGGCCCGACGGAGCGATCCGAGCCGCCAGCTCGGGCTTTGCTCGTCGAGCAGCCGGCGACGAAGGCGCCAGCATGGTCGGGCAGGACTTCGTGTCATTGCTTCGCTCCGACGAGCGCGACCGGATCTACTTTGCGCGGGAGGGGCGCAAGGGAACGCCGCAGACGCTGGTGAACGTGCCGCTGATCGATCCGGAACTGCAGGACGAGAGCGCCGGCCGGATCGCCGAAGCGCCTTCTCTGATGATGCTGCTCGACAGCGGAGTGGGCCTGGGTGGCTGGAGCGGGGAAGCGAGGGGGCAGGCGCCGCAGCTCGAAGCCTTGCTCGAGCAGTTGCCGCTCGGCCTGGCGATGACTGACCGCGACGGGCACTTCCTGTTCGCCAATCCGGCCTTTCTGCGCGCCGCGGGGGTGACCGGCAAGCTGCCTCCTTACCCGTCCGACTTGGTCGTGCGGCAGGACAAGACGGCGATGGCCGACGCGGTCAGGCGCTTCGGCCAGGGTCCTGCTTCGAGCGGGGACATCGCCGTGCGATTGCGGTCAGAACCGGATGAGCCGGTTTCTGTCGGCCTTGCCGGTGTGCGCGGGTTGGGAGACGCGGCGGTGCTCCTCAGCCTGGCCGATACGACCGAGGAAACCCGCCTCAAGCGCCAGGTCGCCCAGGCGACCAAGATGCAGGCGGTTGGCCAGCTTGCGGGCGGTGTCGCGCACGACTTCAACAACGTGCTGACCGCGATCATCGGCTATTGCGACCTGATGCTGCTGCGCCATAGCCCGGGCGACAGCGACTACGACGATATCCAGCAGATCAAGGCGAACTCTAATCGCGCGGCTTCGCTGACCCGGCAGTTGCTGGCGTTCAGCCGCCAGCAGACGCTGCAGCCGGAAGTGCTTCAGCTGCCCGACGTGATCTCCGAGGTCAGCCAGCTCCTCAAGCGGTTGCTCGGCGCCCGGATCACGCTCAAGACCGCGCACGACCGCGATCTGGGCCCGGTGCGAGCGGATCCGCGCCAGCTCGAGCAGGTCATCATCAACCTTGCGGTCAACGCCCGTGACGCGATCCAGGCGCGGGGCGGCGAGCATGCGAGCGGGACTCTGACGTTCACCACCCGGCGGGTCGCTGCGCGCGACGTGCGCCGCACCGGCACCGAGATCATTCCCGCCGGCGACTACACCGTGCTGATCGCCGAGGACACCGGCGGCGGCATTGCGCCCGAGAACCTGCCCAAGATCTTCGAGCCGTTCTTCACCACCAAAGAGCAGGGCAAGGGGACCGGACTGGGGCTTTCGACCGTCTACGGCATCGTCAAGCAGTCGGGCGGGTTCATCTTCGTCGACAACGCGCTCAATCCCGATCGAACCATCAAAGGAGCACGTTTCACGATCTACCTGCCGGTGCACCACGCCACCGAGGAAGAACTGCGCCGGGCCGAAGCGGTCGAGGAAGCACGCGAATGGTCGGGCGGCGGCCGTATCCTGCTGGTCGAGGATGAGGACATGGTCCGCGCCGTGGCCGAGCGGGCGCTGACGCGGCAGGGCTACACCGTCGTCACCGCTGCCGATGGCGACGAAGGAGTCGAGGCGGTGCGCAACAACCCGGACTTCGACCTGGTCGTCAGCGACGTGGTGATGCCCAGCATGGACGGCCCGGCAATGGCGCGCGAAATCCGCCGGCTGGTGCCCGACATGCCGGTGCTGTTCATGTCCGGCTATGCCGAGGAGCAGCTCCGCCGCGAAATCGACATCGAGCGTATGTATTTCATCCCCAAGCCGTTCAGCGTCGCGCAGATCGCGGCGAAAGTCGGCGAAGTGCTGCGGGCGGGGCGGCGTTGACGCCGGCGGGCGCGGCCAGCGAGCGCTTCATGACTTGTTCAGAAGGTCGAGAGCGTTACTGATACATTGTCACATTAGCCCCGGGGGAGTGCCCGTATGAGCTTGAGAGCCGCCGTCTTCACGGCTTTGTCGACCGCCGTGGCGATTGCCGTTCCTCTGGTTGGAAGCATGGCGCAGGACCTCGCCGATCCGGAAGCCACCGCGCAGGGCGACGTTTCGGTGACGATCTACAACAACGGCCTCGCTCTGGTGCAGGACGTGCGGCAGCTCAACATCTCCTCCGGCCGCAGCACGATCGCGTTTCCCGACGTATCCGCGCAAATCCGGCCCGAGACGCTGAGCTTCGCCGCCGAAGGCACCGGGATCGTCGAGCAGAACTTCGACTTCGACCTGCTGACGCCGGCCAAGCTGATGGAAAAGGCGATCGGGCAGACGGTAACGCTGGTGCGCACCAACCCGGCCACCGGCCAGGAGACCCGCGAGCGGGCGACAGTGCTGTCGACGGCGGGCGGAGTGGTAATCCAGGTGGGCGACCGGATCGAAGTGCTGCGCGACGACGGGCTGCCGGTGCGGGTGATCTTCGACCGCGTGCCGCCGAACCTGCGAGCTCGGCCGACGCTGTCGGTGACGGTGGACAGTCGCCGGGGTGGCACGCGTCCGGCCTCGATCCGGTACCTGACGCCGGGGCTCGGTTGGGGCGCGGACTACGTTGCCCTCTATGACGAGGGACGCGGCACGATCGACATGCAGGGCTGGGTAACGCTGACCAACAGCACCGGCACCACGTTCCATTCGGCCAATACGCTGCTGGTCGCCGGCAATCCCAACATGAGCGGAGGCTCGCGAGTTGTGCGCAGCCGGCCGCTGCCGCCACCGCCGCCACCCGGCACAAGGACGGTGCCGGGCAACGAGACTGCCGATCGCGAGCAGATCGGCGATTTCTACCTCTACCCCATCGCTGAGCGCACAACGATCGCCAACAATCAGACCAAGCAGGTCAGCTTCCTCGACGTTCAAGGCGTGGCAGCGCGCAAGGTCTATGGCCGCACGGTGGGCTGGCTGGGTTCGGATTCGCAGCCGGTCAACGTGCAGAGCCAGATCGCGTTCTCCTCGAGCCGGGAGGGCGGGCTTGGCGACGCGCTGCCGGCGGGAACGGTGCGGTTCTATCAGCGCGATGCCGCCGGCAACCCGCAGTTCATCGGCGAGAACGGCATCGGTCATACCCCGATGGGCAGCGAGCTGACGCTATCGACTGGCGACGCGTTCGACGTGTTCGTCCAGGCCGAAGTCGAAAGCCGCGACCGGATCACCGCGGCCGAGTATGAGCGCAGCGCGCGCTACCGCGTGATCGAGAACGGCGAGGTCGTGCGCGAGGTCGAGGTCGATCGCGCGGTCGATTACTGGCGCACCACGATGCGCTACACTTTCACCAACGCCAAGCCGGAGCCTGTCGACGTCGAACTGGTCCAGGCCGGGCTCGATCGCGGCTGGTGGGGCCGCGACTTCCGGGTCACGAGCGAGGATGTCCCCGGGCAGCAAATCAACGCCGATCTGCGCAAGTATGTCGTCACCGTCCCCGCCAACGGCAGGCGCGAGGTCCGGGTGACGTACGAGACGCGGTATTGAGGAGGGCTGGCGTGCGCAGCGCCGCTTTGCTCGTCGCGTTCCTGGCGGGGCTCTCTGCGGCCCCGGTTGAGGCGCGGGAGGCGGTCGAAGCCTCTGCGCCGACCTCGCTGGCGGTTACGCTCTACCGCGATCCCGATCGCGGTGCCGACGATGCGATGAACCGCGAATGGCCGCGCGGCTTCGCGATGATCACCGAAACGCGCACCGTAACTTTGCCGCCGGGCCAGTCGACGATCCGCTTCACCGGTGTCGCCGAGGGGATGGTCGCGGTCAGCGCGATCGTCACGGGGCTCCCAGGCGGGACGATCGAGAAGAACCGCAATGCGGACTTGCTCAGCCCCGCGGCGCTGGTCGACGGAACGCTCGGCAACAGAGTGACGATCACGCGCACCAACCCCGCTACCGGCGAGGCAATGGCCGAAGAGGCGGTAGTCCGCACCCGCGCGGACGGCGGACTGGTGCTGCAAACCGCAGCCGGATTCGAAGCCGTGCGCTGCTCCGGGCTGCCCGAAACGCTGACCTTCGACCGAGTGCCGGCAGGGCTGTCGGCGCAGCCGGTGTTCAGCGTCGAGACGCGCGATCCCAGCGGCGGGACCTACACGGTCGAGCTGACGTATCTTGCTTGGGGCTTCGACTGGCAGGCGCATTACGTGGCAACGCTGGAGGAGCCCGGCCGAGACGACACGGTGAAGCTGCGGTTGATGAGCTGGCTGACGCTGCTCAACGACAACGGGCAGAGCTTTCCCGATGCCGCGTTGCAGGTGGTCGCCGGACGGCTCAACGTGGTCAGCGACTTCCAGGGGTTGGCCGATCCGCCCGAGGCGCGGCCGCTGCGGCTGACCTGCTATCCGCTGGGGAGCACGGCCGCAGGAACGCCGATCGATTACCCATTGCCGCCCGCGCCAGCGCCGCCCCCACCGCCGATGGCGGCAAGGGAGTCGATCGTGGTTACCGGCATGCGCCAGGCAGACTTGGCTGCGGCTCCGGCAATGAAGGCGGTCGAGGAGGCGCTCGGTGACCTTAAGCTCTACCGCGTGCCGGAGCCGGTCACTGTGGCGGCCAAGAGCCTCAAGCAGGTGGCGTTCCTCGACCAGGAGGGTGTCGAGGGGCGGCTGCTCTACACAGCGCGTTGCACGCCGTGGGACGCGGGACCCGAGGCGCTGCCTGCGGGAATGCTGCTGGCGACTGTCAACGACAAGCAGCATGGCTTGGGCATGGCGCTGCCGATGGGCGGAGTGACGGTGTTCGAGCCTACCTCGTTCGGTGAGCAACTCGTCGCGGAAGAGCGCGTCCGCGATTATGCGGAAGGGCAGGAAGTGGAACTGGCGCTCGGCACGAGCAGCCAGGTCTTCGCTCATTGTGAGCGGCTGAGCGAGGCCGGTCCCGCCGCTCCGGCGCCGCGGGCCGAGATGCGACTGACGTTGAGCAACGCCAACCGGACCGCGGCACGGGTTCGCATCGTGCTCGGGCCTGCAGGCGGCGGGCAAATACGCGGCCTGCCGAATACCCGGGTGAAAGACGGCGAAGTGATCGTGGATGTCGCGATCCCCGGCAACGGGCGCCGCGAGATTACGTGGACGGCAGGCGACGCCGACGGCGCCTAGAGAAAAAAGGTCGTTCCCCTCTTGTTCCAGCGGAACAAAGCAGATACATAGCCATCCGTTGATGAGTCGTGTGCAGCCCTAGGCAACTGACGGAGGCCATGTCATGGCAGCGGAATTGAAGCTGGTTGAGAAGGAATCCAACGTGGACCGTCAGAAGGCGCTCGAGGCCGCACTCGCGCAGATCGACCGCGCATTCGGCAAGGGCTCGGCGATGAAGCTAGGCCAGAAGGAGGCGATGCAAGTCGAGGCGATCTCGACCGGTTCGCTCGGGCTCGACATTGCGCTCGGCGTGGGCGGCTTGCCGCGCGGCCGGGTGATCGAAATTTATGGGCCGGAAAGCTCGGGCAAGACTACGCTGGCGCTGCATTGCATCGCTGAAGCGCAGAAGACCGGCGGCACCGCAGCGTTCGTGGATGCCGAGCACGCGCTCGATCCGGTCTATGCCAAGAAGCTCGGCGTCGACATCGACGAATTGATCGTCTCGCAACCCGATACCGGCGAGCAGGCGTTGGAGATCGTCGATACGCTGGTCCGTTCGAACGCGATCGACGTGCTGGTGGTCGACTCGGTCGCCGCGCTGGTGCCTCGCGCCGAGATCGAAGGCGAGATGGGCGATTCGCACGTCGGCTTGCAGGCTCGCCTGATGAGCCAGTCGCTGCGTAAGCTGACCGGTTCGATCAGCCGCTCGCGCTGCATGGTGATCTTCATCAATCAGTTGCGCATGAAGATTGGCGTGATGTACGGCAATCCGGAGACCACGACCGGCGGCAACGCGCTCAAGTTCTACGCCTCGGTCCGCCTCGACATTCGCCGCACCGGGCAGATCAAGGACCGCGACGAGATCATTGGCAACGCCACGCGCGTGAAGGTGGTGAAGAACAAGGTCGCGCCGCCGTTCAAGCAGGTCGAGTTCGATATCATGTACGGCGAAGGCATCTCGAAGATCGGCGAAATCCTCGATCTCGGCGTCAAGGCAGGCGTGGTCGAGAAGTCGGGCAGCTGGTTCTCCTACGACAGCATCCGCATCGGTCAGGGGCGTGAAAACGCCAAGCAGTACCTCAAGGATAATCCCGAAGTTTGCGACAGGTTGGAAGCCGCCATTCGCGGTCGCACCGAGCAAGTCGCCGAGGAGATGATGACGGGTCCGGACGCGGACGACGACGCCTGATCCTCAAGAGGCGAGGTCGGCCAAACAGGGCCGGCGGCGCTTGCGGAACCGGAGCCGGTGCGAATGTCCTACGGGACCCGCACCGGCTTCTTCGCGTTCGGCGCGGTTTGCCGTAAGAGGAGCGCAGCGGCGGAGCGGCCGCGGCAGGGGGACGGATGGCATGGAAGGCAAGGCCGTAACGGTGGGGGCTGACGAATGGGTTGGACGCACCGGCGATAGCTGGGCGGCCGAATGGCGCCGTACCGATCGCAGCTTCAGCGTATTGACCGAACGCCTGCTGCAGCGCAGCCGGGATTTCGCTTTCGGTTCGGCCCTCGACATCGGCTGCGGCGCTGGCGAGCTGTCGGTGGCAATCGGTCGCGGGCGGCCGCAGTGCCGGGTCATCGGCGTGGATATTTCGCCGCAGCTGGTTGCCGTGGCACGGGAACGTGCCGCCAACCACCCGAACGTCTCGTTCGAAGTGGCCGATGCGGCTCTTTGGCGCTCCCCTGCGGACTTCGTCCCGGACCTGCTGGTCTCTCGTCATGGCGTGATGTTCTTTGCCGATCCTGTCGTCGCTTTCGCCCACCTGCGCGAAATCTCGCCGCCTGGAGCACGGCTGCTGTTCTCCTGCTTCCGCGCCTGGGAGGACAATCCGGCCTTTGCCGACGTGGCGGCACTGCTGCCGGCCCCGCCGCCGCCGCCCTCCGACGCGCCAGGCCCCTTCGCATTCAGCGATCGCGGCCGGGTCAAGGACATCCTTTCTCGCGCCGGCTGGAGCGAGATCGCCTTCGAGCCGCTTGATTTTGCGATGATCGTCGGCGCCGGTGAGGATCCGGTCGGCGATACCGAAGCCTACTTCGCGAGGATCGGGCCAGCCGCGCGGGCCTTGCGCGAGATGACCGAGGATCAGCGCCAAGTGTTCCGGCAGCGCCTGCGCGAGCTCGCTCAGTCGAACCTGCGCGACGGGCTCGTCTCACTCCGCGCGGCCGCCTGGATCGTCAGCGCCCGGCGCACCTAGCGGTTGGATTTTCGCACCATCGCCGGACAGCTCCGTCAGTCCCGGCTTTATCCGCTTGTTTCGCCTTGCCGGCGCCCCTAATTCGCAGGTCCCATGCACTCGACAAACGATATCCGCCGCGCCTTCCTCGATTACTTCGCGGCCAACGACCATGCGGTCGTGCCTTCGGCGCCTTTGGTGCCGTACAATGACCCGACGCTAATGTTCGTCAACGCGGGCATGGTGCCGTTCAAGAACGTGTTCACCGGCCTTGAGACGCCGCCGAGCCCGCGCGCGGCCAGCAGCCAGAAGTGCGTGCGCGCAGGCGGCAAGCACAACGACCTCGACAACGTCGGTTACACCGCGCGCCACCTGACGCTGTTCGAGATGCTCGGCAACTTCAGCTTCGGCGATTACTTCAAAGAGCGGGCGATCGAGCTTGCCTGGGGGCTGGTAACGCGCGAACTGGGGCTCTCGCCGGATCGCCTCTCGGTGACGGTGTTCCACACCGACGACGACGCCTGGAACCTGTGGAAGAAGATCGCCGGCCTGCCGGACGAGCGGATCATCCGCATCGCTACCAAGGACAACTTCTGGGCCATGGGCTCGGACGGACCGTGCGGCCCGTGTTCGGAGATCTTCTGGGACCACGGGCCCGACGTGCCGGGCGGTCCTCCGGGATCGCCGAACGAGGACGGCGATCGCTTCGTCGAGATCTGGAACCTGGTTTTCATGCAGTACCTGCAGGAAAGCGACGAGATCGTCGGCGACCTGCCGCGGCCGAGCATCGACACCGGCATGGGGCTGGAGCGCATCGCCGGCGTGCTGCAGGGCGTGCATTCGGTGTTCGAGACCGACACGTTCCGCAAGCTGATCGACGCCAGCGAAACGCTGACCGGCACGCGCGCAGAAGGCGAGCAGCAGGCCAGCCACCGCGTGATTGCCGATCACTTGCGCTCGACCAGCTTCCTGATCGCGGACGGTGTGCTGCCGGCAAACGAAGGACGAGGCTACGTGCTGCGGCGGATCATGCGCCGGGCCATGCGCCACGCGCACCTGCTCGGAGCGAAGGAACCGCTGATGCACCGGCTGGTCCCCGCGCTGATCGAGGAAATGGGCCATGCCTATCCCGAACTGCCACGCGCCGAAGCGCTGATCACCGAAGTTCTGGAGCGGGAGGAGACCCGCTTCCGCCAGACGCTGGCCAACGGGCTGAGGCTGCTCGATGAAGCGACGACAGGGCTCGGTGAAGGCGCCAGCCTGCCGGGCGAGACGGCGTTCAAGCTCTACGATACTTACGGCTTCCCATACGACCTGACCGAGGACGCCCTGCGCACGCGCGGCATTGCTGTCGACCGCGCCGGCTTCGATGCGGCAATGGCGCAGCAGAAGGCGGCAGCGCGCGCGGCCTGGAAGGGTTCCGGGCAAGCGGCCGAGGGCGAACTGTGGTTCGACATCGCCGAACGCGAAGGGGCGAGCGAGTTTACCGGCTATGCCTCGACGACCGGCGAAGGGCAGGTCGTCGCGCTGATGGTGGACGGCCGAGAAGTCGAGCGGGCGGAAGCCGGCGCCGACGTCATCGTACTGACCAACCAGACGCCGTTCTATGGGGAGAGCGGCGGGCAGATGGGCGACACGGGCACGATCTCGACCGAGGGCGGGCTGCGGATCGCGGTCAGCGACACGACCAAGCCGCTCGGCCGGCTTCATGCGCATCATGGGCATGTCGAAGCCGGCGCCATTGCGGTGGGCGACACAGTCCACCTGGCGATCGATGCCGAGCGCCGTGACCGGATTCGCGCCAACCACTCGGCGACGCACCTGCTTCACGCGGCGCTGCGCAATCGTTTGGGCGAGCATGTGACGCAGAAAGGTTCGCTTGTCGCCGAGGACCGGCTGCGCTTCGACTTCTCCCACCCGAAGCCGCTCACGGCCGGGGAGGTCGCTGCGATCGAAGCCGACGTGAATGCAGAAATCCGCCACAACGAGGCGGTCAGCACCCGGCTGATGAGCCCTGACGAGGCAATCGCCGCGGGGGCGATGGCCTTGTTCGGCGAGAAGTACGGCGACGAAGTCCGCGTGCTCTCCATGGGCCGCGCGGGCGAGGGCGGGCGCAA
>JAJUJV010000071.1 GCA_029265155.1 Altererythrobacter sp.
GCCGGAGATCGAGATCGGGTTGAACTTGGGGCAGTGGGCCGAGCACCACGCGATCACGTCGGTGACGATCCGCATGCTCGGCTCGGGCGGGTAGATGTAGGTGTTGCGGACCATGAACTCCTTGAGGATGTCGTTCTGGATAGTCCCGCTGAGCTGCTCCGGCCGCACCCCCTGCCGCTCTGCTGCGACGACGTAGAACGCCATCACCGGAAGCACCGCGCCGTTCATCGTCATGCTGACCGACATCTGATCGAGCGGGATGCCGTCGAACAGGATCTCAATGTCCTTGACGGTATCGATCGCCACGCCCGCTTTGCCGACGTCGCCATGCACGCGCGGGTGGTCGCTGTCGTAGCCGCGGTGGGTAGCGAGATCGAACGCCACCGACAGGCCCTTCTGCCCCGCCGCAAGGTTGCGGCGGTAGAAGGCGTTCGATTCCTCGGCGGTCGAGAAGCCGGCGTATTGGCGGATGGTCCAAGGGCGGCCCGTGTACATCGAGGCGTAAGGCCCGCGCGTGAACGGCGCGAAACCGGGAAGACCGGGGTCCCGCGCTCCGTTCTCGGACGTGTAGAGCGGCTGGATCGCGAAGCCTTCGGGTACGTGCCAGGTGGCATCGCGGCCTTTCAGCTCCTTTTCCGCCTTGGCCTGCCACTCCGCTTTGTCGGTCACGGCAGCCGTCCTGCCCCTCGCCCCTTGGGGGAGAGGGATGCGAAGACTTGACGGGCCGAAGGCCCGCCTAGCCGTAGCTGGGTGAGGGGGCTCGGCGCTGCGATCTCGCCGGCGCCGAACACCCTCATCCAACTCCACCTAGGCCCGGACTTCGTCCGAACCAAGGCTGCGTAACCTTCTCCCTTGAGGGAGAAGGGGTCAGCGGCGCACCGCATGCGGCGTCTCCATGATCTCGGTCAGCACCCCGGCCATGTCCTTCGGATGGACGAAGAACACCGGGGTTCCATGCGCGCCGATCCGCGTCGGGCCAAGCACGCGCTTGCCCGCCGCCTCGAACTCAATGCGAGCGGCGATGATGTCCGGGACTTCGAAGGCGAGATGGTGCTGGCCACCAAGAGGGTTGCGCTCGAGGAACGCGCTGATCGGAGAGCCGTCACCCAGCGGGGCCAGTAACTCGATCTGCGTGCCGCCATCCGGCGTATCGACGAAGCAGACCCGCACGCCCTGCTCAGGCATGTCGAAGGGTTCGCCGATCTGCGTCGCACCCATGACATCGCGCCAGAAGGTGATGCTGGCCTCAAGGTCCGGCGTTGCCACGCCGACGTGGTTGAGACGGCCGAGTTTCATGCGAAACCTCTAGCCGATGTCGAGGGCTGCCAGCAAATCCTGAACGCTGTCGATCACCACGTGCGGCGCGCGCTCGGGTGGCTGCGCCTCCCACTGTTCGTGCGAGGTTGAGCCGCTGGCGACGGCGATCCCGATCGCGCCGCCCGCGCGCGCCATCTGCATTTCCGCCACCGCGTCGTCGCCGACCACGCCGACATCCTGTTCCGAGACGCCTAGCTCCTCGGCGATCATCGGCAGCGCCAGTGGGCTCGGTTTGCCGCAGGGCTCGGGCTCCACTCCGGTCACCCGCGCCACCGCGCCGTTGATCGCGCAGGAATAGCCGAAGGAACGCCCTTCCTTGGTAGCGAAGTACGGCACGTCGGACGCGGTCAGGAACGCGGCCCCGTCGAGCACCCGCTCGCAGGCGAGGTGGATGTGCGGCATCGTGCACTCCGGATGCCAGGCGACATAGACGGCGTCGGCCGCATGCGCACCGTCGTCCTCCGGCAGCACGCAAGGGACACCCATCTCGGTCAGCGCATCGACAACCCCTTGGGTGCCGAGCACCAGCACGCGGCTGTACCCGCGCTCCAGCATCGCCTTGCCGGCGACCGAGTTCGGGGTGAACAGCCGCTCGTCGCGCACCGGCAGGCCAACCGCCCGCAGCCGCGGCGCCTGCACGCTGGCCGGATAGGCGCTGCCGTTGGTCATCGCGATCCACGGAATGCCGCGCGCGTCGAGCGCCCGCAGCGTCTCCGCCGCGCCCGGAATGGCGCTGTAGCCGCCGAGCTTGCGGTCGGAGAGAATCAGCGTCCCGTCGAGATCGAACATGAAGCCCTTGGGCCGGCGCGGCAAGGTCACGCATTCACCTCGAGCTTGAAGCCGGCCTTCTCGACGCTGATCTGCGTCAGGTCGGTGCGCTTCAGCACTTCCCGGAGCAGGTTCATCACCGGAACTTTCGCCGGATCGTAATGCCGCTCCGCCGGCCCCGCCGCCTGCATCGCATCGACCAGGTTCGCCGGCATCGTCGCGCGTAGCAGGAACTCCTCGTCCGTAAGGTTCGCACCGACCCGCTTCCTCAGGTCCGACAGCTCGGCCATTCCCGGTTCGGCCTGCAGCTCCTTGGTGCGTGGGTTGGCCATGATCTTGTCAAGCACGTCGGGCTCGATCGGCACGTTGGGCCGGCCGAAGCGACCGATCGCATAGCGGATCACCTCGTCGGGCACGATGCCGTAGCGTTCCTTGCCGGTGACGTTGAGCATCGCCTGCGTCTGCAACATCTGCGCGAACGGCGTCATCACGATCGGCCAGCCCAATTCCTCGCGCACGCGGCCCATTTCCTCGATCACCGCACCTTCGAGTTGCGGCACGCCGTGATCGGCGAGGTGGCGGCGCATCGTGCCGACCATTCCGCCGGGAAGCTGATGGCGCAGGTATGCCGCGTCGAACGCCATCGGATGGCCGGTCGGCAAGCCGTCGGCCTCGGCGAGCGCGGTGAAATACTGCGCGACTTCGGCCACCGCCTCGTCGTCGACATCGACCGTGTGGCCGAGCGCGCGCAAGTTGGCGATCATGCGCTGGATCGGCGGGTTGCTGGTCCCGTCGGCCGCGCCGCCGCTCGCGCATTGCACCGCCACGACGCCCAGTTCGGCGGCTTCGAGGCAGGCCGGTTCGGCCAAGCCGATGGTGCAGTGGTTATGCAGCTCGAGCGGCTTGTCGCCGATTTCGGCCAGGATCGCCGGGATCAGCGTGCGCGCCCTCTGCGGGGTGAGCAGCCCGCCCGGATCCTTGATGTAGAACGCGTCGATGTCCCGGCTCGCCGCCATCGTACGGGCGGCGGCGGCATAGTGCGCGTCGTCGTGGATCGGGCTGATCGTATAGACCAGCGCTCCAATCACCTGCTCGCCGCCGCTGCGCTTGACCAGCCGCGCAACGTCGACGTTCGAGGCCGCATCGTTCATCGGATCGGCCAGCGCGAAACGGCGGATGCCATTG
This sequence comes from Altererythrobacter sp., assembly GCA_029265155.1. Lineage (GTDB taxonomy): Bacteria > Pseudomonadota > Alphaproteobacteria > Sphingomonadales > Sphingomonadaceae > Croceibacterium_A. Next base: position 3,271 of record JAJUJV010000071.1, read on the forward strand.
CGCGCCAGCGTGCGGAACGCCAGTTCCATGAACTCAGGAGAAGCCGTCTCCCAAGCGATGAAGCGGAAGCCGGTGGAGAGGAACTGCAGCGGGGTGTTCCGGCAGATCTCCGCCATCGCCCGGATCCGCTCCCACGGGTCCTCCTGCTTGTAGCGTACGGCCACCCCCATGTGGGTCGAGGTGGTGAAGTCGATGGCCCGATAACCGGCGCGCTCCATCACCGGGGCAATGGTAAGGGTGTTAGCGGTCGTGACTCCGAGTGCGCCCCACAGACACTGGTTGCCGTCGCGAAGCGAGGTTTCGACGATCTGGATGTTCGCCATCGTCAGTCCCGCAGCCTCACCCGCACCAGCGGCTGGCCTTCCTCCACCGCCTTTCCGTTCTCGGCGAGGATCGCCGCCACCGTGCCGCGCGCCCCGGCGCGGATCGGGTTCATCAGCTTCATCACTTCGATGATCCCGATCACCGTGTCTTCTTCCACCACGTCACCGACCTGCACGAACGGCGGCTCCCCCGGCCGGGGCGCGGCGTAGAAATTGCCGAGCAGCGGCGCCGGCACGTCGACCTCGCCCGCGCGCGCGGCCCCCGGTTCCTGCCCAGGCGGCGGGGGAGGGGTATCGTCGCTTTCACTCGCTCGGCCAGCCTTGGCCTCCTCCAGGGGCCGCTCTTCCTCCTCACGCGGCGACCATCCGCCGCCGTCACGGCGAATGCGCAGCTTGAAATCCCCGACTTCCAGATCGAGCGAGGAGAAGTGGCTTTCGTCGAGCAGCCTGGCGATCTCGGCGATGTCCTTCGCCGTCAGGCTCACCGCTTGCCCCCGAAAATGCTCATCACGTGCTTGAGCGGATTGTCCTCGGGCGGCTTCACCGGCGCGGCGGCATCCTTGGCCGACCACACGGTCTCCGGCCGCGATTGCAGCAGGAACACCTGGCCATCCTGGTCGAGCGCCCATTCGATGTCCTGCGGCTTGCCGTAATGCCGCTCGATCCGCCGCCCGACTTCGCGCAGCGCCATCAGCTGCTCGTCGGTCAGGCAGGGCTGCTTGGCGATCGCTTCCTCGTTGGCGACTTCGTGAATGCCGCCGCCGGGCGCCGGAACCTGCCGCGCGTGCTTGTCGGAGATGTCGCGCACGCTGATTTCGCCCGTGATCTTGCCGATCACCCAGCGGTCGGGCGTCACTTCGCCCGAGACGACCGCGCTTCCCAGCCCCCAGGCACCTTCGATGGTGATCACCGACTTGTCGCCGGTCAGTGGGCTGCGGGTGAACATCACCCCCGCACACATCGCATCGACCATGCGCTGGACGACCACCGCCATCGCCACGCCGTCCTCGGGCAAGCCTTGCTTGCGGCGGTAGCAGATCGATTCCACCGAATAGAGGCTGCCCCAGCACTCGCGCACCCGCTCGATCATCTGGTCCGCGCCGAGGACCCACAGGAACGTGTCCTGCAGTCCGGCGAAGCTGGCGTCCTCGGCGTCCTCGGTCGTGGCAGAGGAGCGCACCGCGACCGGTTCCTCGCCCGGGCTGAGCTCGCGATAAGCATCGCGGATCGCCTGCTCGACCGCGGACGGAAGCGGTTCCTCGATCACGCGGCGGCGCAACTCCTCGGAGACCTTGGTCACCGCGCCCAAATCGTCCGGATTGATGCCGGAGACTTTCGCGCGGACGGGTTCCCGCGCTTCGAGCGCTTCGAGGAACTGCTCGAACGCGCCGGTGGTGACGACGAAACCGGGCGGCACCTGGATGCCGGCTTGCGTCAGCTCGCCCAGCGACCCGCCTTTGCCGCCGACGGTCGGGCGATCGGCGATGCCGACTTCGGAGAACCAAACGACGGAGTTCATGGCGTAACGCCCTCCTCTCCCCGCCACTGGAGGGGAGAGGGATGCGCAGGCTTAGCGGCTTTGCCGCTTAGCCGAAGCTGGGAGAGGGGAGGGCGCTCGCGCAGCGAGCGAGCGGAGCTTTGCTCCGAACGACCCCTCTCCCAACCTGCGCTAGGCCCTGATTCACAGGGCCAAGCTGCGGTATCCCTCTCCCCTTGCCAGGGGAGAGGATGAGTCCGGTCCCCCACCATCACGCCTCTTCCAGCACCCGCTCGTCGCGCGCTTCGTCCTCGAGGATCGTCACGACCCCGCGCCCGCCGTCGACGCGTATGCGCTGGCCGTCCTTGATCCGCTGCGTCGCCTTGCCGGTCCCGACCACCGCCGGCAGGTCGTACTCGCGCGCGACGATGGCCATGTGGCTCATCGACCCGCCGATGTCGGATACCGCCGCGCTGATGCGCTGGAAGATCGGGCTCCAGGTCGGGTTGGTGACCTGGCACACCAGGATATCGCCCTGCTGGATACGGCCGATTTCTTCGACTGACTTCACCACGCGCGCCGTCCCTTCGACCACGCCCGAACACGCCGCGAAGCCTTTCAGCTCGTTGGTGTCCTCGCTGCCGTCGCTGAGCCAGGAATCGAGGTTCTCGCGGGTAATGCCCCACAGCATCACGATCGCCGGATCGTCGATCACGTCGGGCACTGCGCCCAGCGCCGGCGAGGTCGAATGCTGCGCCCACTCCGCGATCGCCGCCTTGCGTTCCGCAACGACCGCCGGCCAGTGCTTCGGCCCTCGCGCGTCGGCGCCGCTGCCCCAGGCGAGCATCAGGTCGATGATCGCGCTCTCCACCTCGTACTGGGTGAGATGGAAGATGTCCTCCTCGCGCCCCTCGGGGCCGAAGAAGCCGTGCTCGGCCAGCAGCGCGCCGAACTCCCTGATCTTGTTGAAGAACAGGTTGGTGTACCAGTGCTCGCAGTAGAACTTGTGCCCCTCGACGTAAGGGAACACGCGGTGGGCGAGGCCGATCATCTGATCGTAGGTCGCCTTGTCCTCCTCGGTGTCGAGCAGCTCGCGATAGTCGGCGACGAGCTGGTCGCGCTCGCGCACGAGCTGCTCGGTCGGCCGCTCGATGTTGGTGCCGGCCCGGATCTTCTCGATGTAGCCGGGCAGCGCCGCAAACGGCATCGCCAGGTCGTCGTTCCAGCTGCGGTGATAGTGATAGAAGCCGTCGCCGCTCGACACGTTGAACCACGGGTTGCGGCTGGTCTCGAGCTCCTCGAGCCAGGCCTTGCCCGAATTGCCAACCGCATCGAGCTCGGCGAGCACCGTGTCGATGTCCATCCCGTCCTTGAAGTGCTGGTCGACGCCCAGTTCCACCGCGCGGCGGGCGAGGCGCTTCACTTCCTCGTCGGGGCGGAAGATCTCGGCTTCCATTCCAGCGACCATGCGGCTGATCGCCTGGTCGCTGATCTCCGGGAAGGCCTTCTTGCAGAAGTCGAAGAAGGTCATGTACGCGCCGTAGCCGAGCAGCAGGAACTCGAAGTGGTGGTGCCACATCCGGTGGTAACCCTCGACCTGGCGCTGGTAGATGTCGAGCAGCGCGTGGTTGCTGGCGACGCCCTTGCCGGTATGCGTCGTCTCCAGCGGCTCGTAGGCCGGCAGCTCCGGCTTGGGCAGCGCCTGCGCCTCGGCGATCAGCGCCTTCATCTTCTCCTTCCACTGGTCGTAGAGCCGCTCCCAGTGCTCGTAGTAGTAGAACGCGCGCTGCTGGAACTCGCCGATCCGTTCCTCGATCTCCGCAGGATCGGTCACCGCCACCCCGCCGATATAGACCCGCCCGTTGATGATCCGGTGCTCGATGCCCTTGGCGGTCGGCAGCACGTGGACGCGCGTGTTGAACGCGCCGAGCGCGACATAGGCCGCCTCGGCCGTGATCATGTCGAAGTGATGCATCGGCTCAGGGAAGTGCATCGAGTTGTAGAACCAGAACTTCTGGTCATCCTCGGGTACGAACTGGGTGTAATAGGGGTACGCGGCCTGCGCGCCTTCGGTACCGGGCACGACCTTGAGGTCGGAGGGCAGGGGGAAGCTCTTGGCGTCGGTCATTGGGGCAACCTCTCTCCGGAAGCGCCTTCTCTCAATTCCTCGTCATTGCGAGGGGCTGTAGGCCCCGCGGCAATCCAGAGCGTCTCGCGCAACCGCTCTGGATTGCTTCGCTACGCTCGCAATGACGAAGCCTTGGGAAGGCGTCTTATCCTAGGGTTGCCGGTCTAGCGGCTGCCCGCAAGCGAATGTGAGGATTCGCGCGCATCAGGGGTTGGACAAATGCGCAACGATCGAAGGCGGCTACCAAACGCTACCATTAAGAAGGGGCCCGCCCAATATGCCGCTTTGCGTTCGGATTCCTGGGATCCGCCGAATGAACGCATCGATCGGATTCTCCGAGCTGGAATACTCTAGATGAACACCCCTTTGGAAAACCCTCTCCATTGGCGGAGGCTGTGAACGAAAAAAATTTCGGTGGCCGAGTACGTCAGGACGGCATGATTGCACGCGTCCACTTCTTCTGGAGACATCAGATACGAGAAGAATCTGGGCTGGTTCTGTACGCTGACGGCCGAGTCACGACTACGGCCATCGTCGGTGTCAGCGGGACCAACATTTTCGGATTATGCGGAGGATTAACGACACACAGCAAGTTGTGAAAGAAGCCGTCTCCGAAGATGAACTCTCTATCTCTGGAAAGCAGTACCGCGAACTTGCCCGACACACCAATCGTGTCAGCGATGAGCCGCTGGCTCCGCTGCATGTTCGCGCCGATAATTGTGTTTCGCTCTCGCCCTTGAAGTGGGCCGCGAACTCGTTCCGCTAAGGCAACGCAGGATTCGCGATTGCGCGGGCCTCTTACTGCTAGGGATGTCGCGCATTCGACGAGAGTGGAGATTTGATCGTCTGTCGCTTCCTTCGGTTCAAACACGCCAGCCCGGTCGTGCTCGACGGACATGAGCCAATCGAGAAGCATAGGGAACGATCCGTCAGCTTTGTCGAACTCTCCTTCGAAACTGCTGTCCCAGACACTCGACTCCTCCGGTGCCTTTCCGAGTTTGATGTGATGGGCATTTCGAATGACACCGAATTGTTGGGGGTTTGATCGCACCACCTTGCCATCAGGAGCCATGCGACCCGTCATTCGGTCATCTCCTACCCAATGGCGGGAGACACAGCGGGGCCACCAATGATGTTTCTCGGACTTGAGCTTAGCCATGCAACGCGGGACCGCCCAATTCTCGCCACTCACTCGGCGTCCGTCCAAACCGCTTCCGGAACGCCCGCGCGAAATAGCCCGGGTCGAGGAAGCCGCACCTAAACGCGATCTCGCCCACGGTCAGCCCGCCGGCTCGCGGGTCGCTCAGCATGTCGCTCGCCCGGTCCAGCCGCGTGGCCGTGAGTTCCTGGACGAAGCTGGTGCCGCTGCCGGCGAGGAGTTGCTGGAGGTAGCGCTTGGAGATGCCGAGTTCGGCCGCCAGCGCCTCGGGTGAGAGGTCCGGGTCGGCGTAGTCGGTCTCGATCCGGCGCAGGATCTGGCGGGCGAGCTGGCCGCGGTGGCGGCTCTCGGCGGGAGCGTCGTGGAAGCCGGTGGCGAGCGTCAGCAGGGTGCCGACCTGCTCGGCGATCATCGAGCGGGGGAGGGGCGTGGCGTCGATCCCTTCGGCCATCGTTTCCAGCAAGGACCCCAGCGGCGCGCCCCAGGCCGCCTGTCCTGAGCCTGCCGAAGGGCGCGCGCTCACCGGCTTTCCGAGCAGCGCGCCGGGATCGGGCAGGTATCGGTCGAGCCAGCCGAGCGGCATCATCAGGTCCACCGCCTCGTGCGCCGTGTCCATCTCCATCTGGTAGAAGCGCGTGTTGTCGAGCAGCACGAACTCGCCCGGCCGCACGGTGAAGCGCTTGCCGCCGACCCGCGTCTTCAGCGCCCCGTTGCGCGCATAGACGAGCTGGATCGAAGGGGTCGCTTTCCCTGCGCCGTCCCCGCAATGCACCACCCGCTGCGCCGGCGCCTCGAGCCGCAGCAGGCGGAGCTGGCCGACGCCATGGCTGCTCCACCGCGCGGCGAAGCTGTCGGCGTCGAACACGCAGACGTCGAGCGGCGCGATCGTCCGCGCCGCCCAGTCCTGCCACGCGCGCACCGCCTCGGGCCGGGCCAGGCCGGCGGACGTCCAGCTGGCGTCGTCTGAAGAGGCGGGCGCCGGGTGCATTTTCCGCACCGTACCTTGTTCGTCATCCCCGCGAAAGCGGGGACCCAAATGACAATGGAGCGCTGCGCGCGATCTTCGTTCGCTGGATTCCCGCTTCTGCGGGAATGACGAAATGAGCAACAATCCGTGCCGCTTTGGTCGGTTGTCGTGGCTGCTTCACCGGCTAGTCTCCCCGGCAAAGTTCACGGGAGATAGCGATGTTACGGAAAGTGATGGCGGCGCTCGCGGGACTGGCGCTCACCGCCTGCGCCAGCGTGGGGACGGCGCAGGACGATCCCGGCCCGATCGCCGTCTACGGCAACAAGCAGACGTTCGAGATCGCGCCCGTCCTGCTCGCGGCTGAGCACTACTACCCGGGGGAAGCCACGGTGCGGATGGGCAGCCTCTCCAACCTCGTCGGCGCCCCGCCGGTGCCGGGCTTCGGCGAGGAGGGCGAGGCGGACGTCGCCACCAACGCCGAGACGCAGCTCCTGCGCTATTCGGTCGAGAACCCGAACCTGCGGGTGATCCTCGGCGTCAGCGAAGGCCTCTACCGCATCGTCGCGCGCAAATCGGCTGGCATCTCGAGCGTCGCCGACCTCAAGGGCAAGGCCGTCGCGACGATCCCGCAGACCAGCTCGGGCTACTTCCTCCACCGCATGCTGACCGAAGCCGGCCTCAGTTTCGCTGACATCGAAGCGAAGCCCATCGTCCCGCTCGCCGGCATGACCGAAGCGCTGCGCAAGGGCGAGGTCGACGCGGTCGTGATCTGGGAGCCCGAAAGCGAGAACGCGGCACAAGTCCTCGGCGACGACATGATCGAGTTCTCGGGCGAGGGCGTCTACCGCGAGCTGTTCAACCTCAACACCACGGCCGAAAAGCTCGCCGATCCCGCCAGCCGCGCCAAGATCGTCCACTTCGTCCGCGCCATCATCGACGCCTCCGAAGAGCTGCGCCGCGATCCCACGCGTGCCAAAGCCATGGTCGTCGAAGCGGGCGAATTCTCGCGCGAGGACGTCGAGGACAGCTGGAAACACCACCGCTACGAGCCCGGATTTCCTCCCGACCTGCTCGACGTGATGGTGGTCGAGGAGCAATGGCTGGCCCAGCAGAACGACCGCACCCCGCGCTCGCGCGAGGAGCTGGCGAAGCTCATCGACACCAGCGTTTACGAAGAGGCTCTTGCGCTTCCTTCCGGGACATAGTCGAAAGGGCTCGAGAGAGGAGAGCCCATGACAAGCCAAGCGCGCACCAAAGTCCGCCTGATCGCCACTGAGGAGGCCTGGTCGATCCCCGAAGTCGCCGCCGAGCTCAAGAAGGTTGCGAACTCGCCTACGCAGAGCCTCGACCGGCTGCTGGTCAAGGGCATCTACGACGCGCCGAAGGACACCACCGGCTACGGCAAGCTCGATTTCCTTTCCGGCCTGCTCGACGCGGAGCAGGAGCGGCTCAGGCAGATGGACGAGTACGGCGTCGACATGCACCTCCTCGCGCTCACAGCGCCGGGCGTGCAGATGTTCGATGCCGACACCGCGCACGAGCTGGCCATGCTCGCCAACGACCGCCTCGCCGAGCTGTGCCGCAAGTACCCGAGCCGCTTCGCCGGCCTTGCCAGCTTCGCGCCGCACAGCCCCAAGCGCGCAGCGCAGGAGATGGAGCGGGCGGTCACTGAGCTTGGCCTCAACGGCTTCATGGTCAACAGCCACACGTACGGCGAATACCTCGACGATCCGAAGTTCTGGCCGATCCTCGAAGCCGCCGAAGCGCTCGATCGCTGCATCTACATCCATCCCCGCGCCGCCAGCGACACCCTCAAGGGCCCGCTGCAGGACTACGGCATGGACAGCGCGATGTGGGGCTACGGCGTCGAAGTCGGCACGCACGCGGTGCGGATGATGGCGGGCGGCGTGTTCGACCGCTTCCCCAGGCTCAAGATCTGCATCGGCCACATGGGCGAGGCGGTGCCGTTCTGGATCTGGCGCATCAACTTCATGAACACCCGCGCCCAGAAAGTCGGCCGCGCCCGCAAGACCGAGCGGACGATGACCGAGTATTTCCAGGACAATTTCGTCATCACCACAAGCGGTGTCGAGGACCCCTTGGCGCTGCGCTACTCGATCGACAAGCTGGGCATCGACAACGTGATGTGGGCGATCGACTATCCGTACCAGCCGATGAAGCCGGCGGTCGATTTCATCGAGGCGTTCGAATGCACCGACGCGGAACGCCACGCGCTGTGCCAC
>JAJUJV010000109.1 GCA_029265155.1 Altererythrobacter sp.
TCAGGTCCGGCATTGCCCGTTCGCAGCGGGCCAGGGCTTCCTGACCGTTTTCCGCTTCGGTCACTGTGAAGCCGAGGCTCTCGGCCACGCGGCGGGAGACGCTGCGCATTACCCGAGAATCGTCGACGATCAGGCAGGTTTGCGCAGGGGTTTGCATAGGGGCTGCCGGCGTGGACACCTCGGGGGCCGCAGAGACTGCCTCGGCAGCCGCCGGGGCGGCTCCTCCCGTTCGGGGCGCCCTCCTCTTGATCAGGCCGTGAATGGGTGTGCCTCCTGCAGTTCAAAGCCATTGGCATTGGCCGGAGTGGGCATCGAAGCCGGTTCCGCAGCGTACGGATCGGGCGTCAGCCGCACATGGAGGTAAGGCACCCAGACGTCGCCATATTCGGCCTTCTGATACCATAGGTCCAGCACGTCGTAAGAGGCCCAAAAGCCGTCGGGCCCTTGCAGCCTAATACCTTCGCCGATCCGCGGCACCGCCGCGAAGCGGAGGCGCTGCTGGCTTTGGTGGGTCTCGTTCTGGACTTCGATCTCGATCAACGCTCAGACACCTCCCGGACTTGCCCGGAAGGCTACCGGCAAATCCTTGCCGAATTGCCAACGCGCTTACCAGATCATCCTGCCCATTCACTCCCGCTTTCTGTGCGCTCAAGCCACTTTTGACTTCACCTCAGGTGGCGTTCGGGTCCGCCGCGCCGCGGGCCATGCCGCCTTCGTCGTTGGCTTGCGGGCCGGGAATAGCCGTAAGCGTGTGGATCAGGCGGAACTTGCCGTCGATGTAGCGGAACGTGTGCGAGTCCGGCCCGCCGTCCGACCCGCCGAACCGGCAGAAGACGTTGATGACGCCCATTTCCTCGTCGATCAGGTAGTCGCGGTTGACGATGTAGAGCACGCCCGGAGGCATGCCGACTTCGCAGCTCGCGTCGGGCTTGTTGTCGCGGTTGGTGTAGGCGCCGCCTTCCAGCCTGGCGCAGGGGACGCCCCACGGAATGTCGCTGAATTTGTCGGCAAATCCGTCGAGATAGGCATTCGCGCCGCGGATCATTTCGGCCGGGTCGGTGCGCTGGTATGGGTGGAGCGGGCTCCAGTCTTCCTGCTGAGTGTACTTGAGGAAGGCGTTCGCGTTGAACAGCCAGTCGCCCGGCTTGGTGACGATGCTGTCGACGCGGATGACCTTGCCTTCGTGCATGTAGAGCCGCGTGCCGAGGATGTATGGGCTGGCCCCTTCGGTGACGACGATCTCGGTGAAGGTCTTGCAGCGCTTGTCGTCATGGAAGTTGAGCGCGCTGGCGACGGGCAGCGCGGTGTTCCACAGGCCGGCCGAGCGCTCCACCGTCTCCATGTTCTCCAGGAGGTGGACTTTCTCGTGGAGCGGGAGGCCGGAGATATCGCCCTTGCGCTGCGCTTCGACGTAGGCTGCTGTTGCTGCCTTCAGTTCGTCCCGCGTGCACGTAGGACGATCCTGCAGGGGCGCCCATGGGCTCGGTGGCGGGCCATTCTGCGCCAGCGCAGGCGTCGCCACGCTGGCCAGGAACCCAGCCAGAAGTGCCTTACGGATCATCGTTCCCTCCCAATTCTTCTGTTCCCAAGCTCCGTTCGCGCGGAGCCGTCGAAGCATTCACCGGATGTCCTGGATCTCCTCGCTGCGGCACATCTCGTATGTGCTCCAGCCCGAACATACGCCGTAGGGTCCGCGAATGAAGATCGCTTCGATACGGCTGATCTGGTTGTTCTCGATCTTGAACAGCTCGCCCAATTGCCAGGTCCAGTTGATCGGACGGTGGTCGAAGAAGGCGAACGAGAACACGATTCCGCGCTCGCGGTCCACGGCGACGAAGCGGCGGTCGCGGATGCTGGACACCGCGCCGATCAGCGAGGTTTGGAGTTGCTCCGTGCACCCTTGCACTTCCTGCCCCCGCATGCCGATCGTGCCCGGCGGGCCCACGATGATCATTCCGTTTTCGTAGCGCAGGCAATCGTCAGTGAACGGGTAGTAGTCGTTGCCCGTGTTGCGTTCGACTGCCTCGAAATAGGCGTTGGCGACTTCGACCAGCTCGGCCCGGCTCATCCGCTCATTCTCAGGCACCGCCTCGAGATAGCCGGGCCAGGGGCTCCCCATCGCCTCCACCGCTGCCCCTGTCGCCGGAAAGGGACTGCTCGCCGCCGCGGCACCAGGCCCCAGCGGCCGCTCGGGCCGTGCGGCAATTTGTTCGATCTCGGTGATCTTGCCGTCGACGATCCGCAGCCGCAGCGACAGACCCACCGCTTCGGGCTCGCGCGCCGGGCCGGTCGCTGAACTCGACGCCACTTCCATCACCGTGCCGAGAAATCCGATCTGCTGCGTCTCCACGTCAGGCACGTAGAGTTTGTAGTTGCCGACGGCGCTGGTCGTCGCCCACAGCCCCTCGTTGCCGAGCGGCAGCTCGATCCCGTTTTCGGTGAAGCGCGCATTGGGTGCGAACAGCTCGGGATCGACGTTGCCGTCCGCCATTGCCTGGAGGTAGCGGTTCACGAAGCCTTCCAGGCAGGCCCGTTGGCACTCGTTCTGAGGAGCGGGAACCCCAGCCACTTGAGCCGCCGCGGGCGTAGCCCCAAGCGCAACGAGCGACAGGACAAGCGCGGCCGAAGCATTGCGGAATGCACGGATCATCGGTTCCCTCCCTGATTATTTTGGCCGGGAGTAGACCATCAAAAGCAGGAGTTCGCTAGCGCTTTTCAACAGGCTCGATCAACTGCCAGACGCGCGCCCAGGATTGCCCCCGGAAGCAGTTGCCTCGGATTTCAGCGACAAGCTGATGTCTCCGTCGGCCTCGATGCAGGCGAAGCGAACTGCAGCTATATCGTCCACGCCTTCCTTGCGCAGCACGGCGTGGAGTTCTTCTTCCGTCACCATCTCCTTGCGCATGTTGGCTCTGACCATCCTGCCGTCCTTGATCAGAGGCGCGGGCCTATCGCGGAGCCAGCCGCGCAGCCACGGAACGTGGTATTCGGCAAAGTCGAGAAGGTAGCTCCAGCCCAACACAAGGCCGATCATCAGCGCCATGTCGCCGATGGAGGTGGAATCGCCGGTGATCGCGTCGGCCCCCAGAGTGCCGACGAGGATGAGGGTGAGCATGTCGTTGGGCGAAATGTGTCCGGCGTTGCGCTTTGGAATCGCTCGCAACAACACGATCAGGACCAAGTAAACCAGCGTAGCCCTGAGAGCTATTTCCCACAGGGGTATCGTCAGCCCGAACACCTCGTCCACACCGCGTCTCCCTTGTCAGTGTCACAGACAAAGCGGAGCGACGGGCGCGGAGTTCCGAGCGACGGGGAGACGGCCCCTGTTCGAATGGATGAGGAGGCGATAGGGCCGGGCGATGAATGAGATCTCTGGCACTTCTTTGGAACTCACGCATTCAGACGGGATGTCGAAACGTGTGTTGATCGTCGAGGACGATCTCCTCAACCGGATGTTTTTGTCCGCGACGCTGGAGGCGCACGGCTACGACGTGCGTATGGTGACGGACGGGGCGCACGTGCTGGCGGAAGCGCAGGACTTCACGCCCGATCTGATCACGATGGACATCAATCTGCCCAACGTGTCGGGCATCGATCTGATCAAGCAATTGCGCGCCGATCCCGCCTTTGCGGCAGTTCCGATCCTCGCGATCACCGCTTACGTCGGCAAAGGCGAGGAAAATCTCGTGCGCCGCGTCGGGGCTTCCGACTACATGCCCAAGCCGATCTCGATCCGCCCGTTCCTCGCCTCGATCGAGCGGTTGCTCAGCGAGCAGCAAGAGGGCGAGACCCCGCGCGCCGCCCCCGGCGCGGCTGCCTAAACAAGCCCGGGCCTTTTTACCCGCCCGGGCGGTTAGCCACCAAGTCCTCCACAACCGCCGGATCGGCCAGCGTGCTGGTATCGCCGAGGTTCTCGACGTCGCCTTCGGCAATCTTGCGCAAAATTCGCCGCATGATCTTGCCGCTACGGGTCTTGGGTAGTGCGGGGGCGAATTGCAGCACGTCGGGCCGGGCGATCGGGCCGATTTCCTTGCGCACCCACTGGATCAGTTCCTGGCGCAGGTCGTCGGTGTCCTCGGTGTCGACCGTGGTGGTGACGAAGGCGTAGATGCCCTGGCCTTTGACGTCGTGCGGCATGCCGACCACCGCCGCTTCGGCGACGCGGTCGTGCAGCACGAGGGCGCTTTCGATCTCGGCGGTTCCCATGCGGTGGCCGGAGACGTTGATCACGTCGTCGATGCGACCGGTGATCCAGTAGTATCCGTCCTCGTCACGGCGGCAGCCGTCGCCGGTGCAGTACTTGCCGGGGAACTGGCTGAAGTAGGTTTCGAAGAACCGCGCATGGTCGCCATAGACGGTACGCATCTGGCCCGGCCAGGAATCGGCGATGACCAGCGCACCAGAGCCGGCGCCTTCGATCGGCGTACCGTCGGTCTCGAGGATTTCGGGCTTCACGCCAAACACCGGCATACTCGCGCTGCCGGGCTTGAGCGCATGCGCGCCGGGCATCGGAGTGATCATGTGGCCGCCGGTCTCGGTCTGCCACCAGGTGTCGACAATCGGGCAGCGACCGTCGCCCACGACGCCGTGATACCATTCCCACGCTTCGGGATTGATCGGCTCGCCGACGCTGCCGAGCAGGCGCAGGCTCTTGCGGCTGGTTGTCTTCACCCATTCGTCGCCTTCACGCATCAGCGCGCGCAGGGCAGTGGGGGCGGCGTAGAAGATCTGGACCCGATGCTTGTCTACGACTTGCCAGAATCGACTGAAATCCGGGTAATTGGGCACGCCTTCGAACATCACTGAGATCGCGCCGTTGGCGAGCGGGCCGTAGACAACGTAGCTGTGCCCCGTGACCCAGCCGATGTCGGCTGCGCACCAATAGACTTGCGGGCTGCCGTCCTCGTGCGGGCGATAATCGAACACGTATTCGTGCGTCATCGCGCACCACACCGCATAACCGCCGGTCGTGTGGAGCACGCCCTTGGGCTTGCCGGTGCTGCCGCTGGTGTAGAGGATGAACAGCGGGTCTTCCGCGCCCATTTCTTCGGCCGGGCACTCCGTGGACTGGCCGGCGACGGCTTCGGCCCAGTCGATGTCACGGCCTTCGACCATCGGCACCTCGGCGCCGGTGTGCTTGAGAACGATGACGCGGCGCACCTTGCCGTGACGGGCGAGCGCGGCATCGACGTTGGCTTTGAGCGGGATGCGCCGGCCGCCGCGCAGCCCTTCGTCGGCGGTGATGACGAGATCGCTGTCGCAGTCGACGATGCGGCTGCCGAGCGCGTCGGGGCTGAAGCCGGCGAAGACGATCGAATGGATCGCGCCGATCCGCGCGCAGGCGAGCATCGCGATCGCCGCCTCGGGCACCATCGGCAAGTAGAGCGTAACGCGGTGGCCGCGGCGCACGCCTTCGGCCTTGAGCAGGTTGGCGAAGCGGCAGGTTTCGGCGTGGAGCTCGCGGTAGGTGAGGGCGCGGCCAGGCGCGTCCGGATCGTCAGGCTCCCAGATGATCGCGGTCTGGTCGCCGCGCGTCTCGAGGTGCCGGTCGAGGCAGTTGGCGGCGAGGTTGAGCGTGCCGTCCTCGAACCAGCGGATGGCGAAGTCTTCCTCGTGGAAGCTGGTGTTCTTGACCGTGCTGAAGGGCTTGATCCAGTCGAGGCGCTGCGCTTCCTCGCGCCAGAAGCCGTCGGGATCTTCGATTGAGCGGCGGTATTTCTCGGCGTAAGTCTCCGCGTCGATGAGGGCATTCTCCGCCCACTCTTCCGGAACCGGATAGACCACGCCGTCGCTCACTTGCCTTCTCCCAACTTTCGCTGGGCCAAGGGTTATCGAAGCGCGGGAGCTAACGCCAGAGGGCTTCCAGCGCGGGGAGGAGGTGCGCGCGGTGCTCGGGCGGGATGCGCGCGAGGAGCTCCGCTTCGAACGCCTCGACCACTTTGCGGCCTGCCGCCATCCGCTCGCGGCCGAGATCGGTCAGATCGAGGCCCCGCGACTTGCCGTCGATTGCGGTGCGGCGGATCAGGCCGGCGTCCTCGAGGCGCTTGAGCAGGGGGACCATGTTGGCGCGCTGTATGTCGACCGCCCGGCCGATGGCGCTGGCGGTCACGCCGGGGTTCTCGTCAATCAGGATCAGCACCGAGATGTCCGACTGCCGCAGGCCGAGCGTGGCGAGCCGCGCCGTGAGCTCCGTACCGGTCGAATGCGCCGCGCGCCGCAGCGAATATCCCGGGAAGGAAGGAAGCGGATCGCGCATGACTTGTTGGCTACCGAGAGTTGTTGTTCGCTGCAACCGAGATTGCTATGGTCGATAACGATGTTCGAGCCCCGGCAGTTCCGGGGCGATTCGATTGAGGAACCCCAGCCATGGCCATGCCGTCGCAACCCGATCCCCGCCCCGAAGCCGAAACCGTCCGCTACGATATCGAGGACGGCGTGGCCTGGGTCTATTTCAACCGCCCCGACAAGCGGAACTGCATGAGCCCGAAGCTCAACCGCCGGATGCTTGAGGTCATCGAGGAGCTGGAGTTTCGCGACGACGTGCAGGTGCTGGTTCTTACGGGAGAGGGGACCTCGTGGTCGGCGGGCATGGACCTGCTCGAATACTTCCGCATGAACGAGGACAAAGGCATCGGCGCCACCCGCAAGGCGCAGCGCGAGGCCTATGGCTGGTGGGAGCGGCTGCGCTGGTACGAGAAGCCGACGATCGCAATGATCAACGGCTGGTGCTTCGGCGGCGCGTACGGCCCGCTGTTCGCCTGCGACCTGGCCTACTGCTCCGACGATGCGCAGTTCGGCCTTTCGGAAATCAACTGGGCCATCCTCCCCGGCGGCGGCGCCTCGAAGGTCGCGACCGAGCTGATGGGCTTCCGCGACGCGATGTACCACGCGATGATGGGGGAGAACCTCACCGGCCCGCAGGCGGCCGAGAAGGGCATGGTCAACGAGTCGCTTCCGGCCGACAAGCTCAAGGCGCGAGTCCAGGAAGTGGCCGACGTCCTCAAGAAGAAGGACAGCCACGCGCTGCGCGCCACCAAGTGGGCGATCCGCCGCGTGCGCGAGATGACCTACGACAACGCCGAGGACTACCTGATCCGCGCGCAGGAAGCGCTCAACGACTTCGGCGGCTGGGAAACCCGCAAGGAAGCCACCAAGCAGTTCCTCGACGAGAAGACCTTCAAGCCCGGACTGGGGGCATTCGACAAGTCGAAGCTCCAGAAGGGCGACTGAGCACCAACCCCATAGCATCGTCATTCCCACGAAAGCGGGAACCCAGCGACAGGAAACTCGCGCGTAGCGTTCAACCGCTCTGGGTCCCCGCTTTCGCAGGGATGACGAGGTTTGGATAGGCGGCTAGGGGAACGGCCGCAGCAGGGAGATATCGAATGACCGAGCGGCGCTTCA
>JAJUJV010000173.1 GCA_029265155.1 Altererythrobacter sp.
CATCCGCAGCCCGGACTGGGCGAGTTGCTCCGCTGCGGCCGCAACCTGCCGCCACTTGGCGGCGTCCATCAGCGCGGGATCGATGGCGCCTTCATCGTTCATCGCGTTATTGGTGACGTCCCAGATGCCGAGCATCGCCGGGTTGATGTGCTGCTGCATCTCGGCGCGGACATCGACCACTTCGCCAGGCGCGGAAGACGCGGTCGGTCCCGGCTCCGCCGGCACGCAAGCGGCGGCGAGGATGGCTATGGCGCCGCTGGCGGCAAAAAGGCTGGTCTTGTTCATCGAACCTCCGCTGTGACGATGCTTCGGATGTCTATCCGGTTCCCGTCGCGTGTGGGTTGACGAGGGTCAAGCCTTGAAGGCGCGGCTATTCGGCGGCTTCTTCCAGCGCTTCGTCACGCTCGGCGAGCTGGCGGTTCCACATCTCGGCATAGAGGCCGTCGCGCTTGAGCAGCGCGGTGTGCGAGCCGCTTTCCGCCAGATGACCGTGATCGAGCACGAAGATCGTGTCGGCATCGGCCACGGTAGACAGGCGGTGGGCGATGGCGAGCGTGGTGCGGTGCTCCGACACGCGGTGCAGCGTGGCGAGGATGTCCTGCTCGGTGCGGGTGTCGAGCGCGCTGGTTGCTTCGTCGAGCAGCAGGATCGGCGGGTTCTTGAGCAGCGTGCGGGCGATCGCCACCCGCTGCTTCTCGCCGCCCGACAGCTTGAGTCCGCGTTCGCCCACTTCGGTGTCGAAGCCTTGCGGGAGCCGCTCGATGAACGGCAGGATCGCTGCGCCGCGCGCCGCCGCTTCGACCTGTTCGCTGCTGGCGCCGTCGCGGCCGTAGGCGATGTTGTAGCCGATCGTATCGTTGAACAGCACGCTGTCCTGGGGGACGATGCCGATCTGGGCGCGTAGCGATTCCTGCGTGACCTGGCTGATGTCCTGCCCGTCGATCAGGATGCGTCCCGACCACGGATCGTAGAAGCGGAACAACAGCCGGCCGATCGTCGACTTGCCGGCGCCCGAGGGGCCGACGATAGCAACATGATCGCCGGCCGGCACTTCGAAGCTCAGGCCGTGCAGGATCTCGCGCTCGCGGTCATAGCCGAACACGACGTTGTCGAACACGACCGAAGGACGGCGAATGGCAAGGGCCGGAGCGCCGGGCGCGTCTTTTACTTCGATTTCGGTGTCGATCAGCTTGAACATGGCCGCCATGTCGATTAGCCCCTGGCGGATCGTGCGATAGACCCAGCCCAGCATGTCGAGCGGGCGGAAGAGCTGCATCAGGTAAGTATTGATCAGCACCAGATCGCCGACCGAGAAGGTGCCGCGGCTCCAGCCCCAGACGGTGAAGGCCATCGCCCCGCCCATCATCAGGTTCATGATCGTGGCTTGCGCGATGTTGAGGAGGCCGAGCGAGTTCTCGCTCTTGATCGCGGCTTCGGCATAGGCGCGGGCAGCGGAGCCGTAGCGTTCCTGCTCGCGCTTCTCCGCGCCGAAGTATTTCACCGTCTCGTAGTTGAGCAGCGAGTCGACCGCGCGGGCGAGGGCCAGGCCGTCGAGGTCGTTCATCTGCGCGCGCAGCTTGGTGCGCCATTCGGTGATCGTGCGGGTTATCCAGATGTAGGCGACCACGGTGGCGGCGGTGGCGAGCACGATCTCCCACCCGAATTTGAAGTAGAAGATGCCCGCGACGATCAGCAGCTCGACCGCGGTGGGCAGGATGTTGAACAGCAGGAAGTAGACCATCGAGTTGATCGACTTCGTGCCGCGCTCGACCACTTTGGTGACTTCGCCGGTGCGGCGGGAGAGGTGGAAACGCAGGCTGAGGCGGTGGAGCCGGGCGAACACGTCCTCCGTCAGCGTGCGCACCGCGTCCTGCCCGACGCGCTCGAAGATGATGTTGCGCACGTTGTCGAACAGCACCGTGGCGAACCGCCCGGCGGCATAAGCGATGACCAGGGCGAGGGCGACCCACAGCCCCTCGTTGCCGTCGGCGGACATCGCGTCGACGGCGCCGGCATAAGCGAAAGGCAGGACCAGCACGACGATCTTGGCCAGGATCACGAACAGGATCGCGCCCGCGATCCGCTTGCGCAGGTCGGGCCGGCCATGCGGCCACAGGTAAGGGATGAAGCGGCGGAGCGTCTGCCAATCGGCGGTGTTACGCTCGTTCTTTGCCGTCGACAGATCGTTCGTCATTCGCCCCAAGATGGGGCCTGACGATGCGCTCGGCAACGCTGGCGGTTTACGACCGGTTCTGGATGAGCGGGCGGCGCGCCTCGAAGGCGACGTCGGCGGGAAGATCGAACAGCACGCGGCGGGTGCGGAAATCGATCGCCACGCGCTGGAACAGCTTGAGCTCCGACATGCCGAGAATCAGCGCCGGGCGCGACGACAGACCGAGCGAGCCGAAGGTGCTGGTGTCGGCGAACAGAATCCGCAGGTTGCGGATGTTGGCGTCGCCGATCTGCAGCTCACGGCCGAGCCGCAGCGCGCCAGCGAGCGTGACCCCGTTGATGTCGGTCATCTCGGTCTCACCGATCTCGCGCGCGCGGCGCAGCCGGTTGAGCAAAGCGAGGTTGCCGACACTGCCTTGCGCGCCGGTGTCGATGATCACGTCGACCGTGACGCCGTCGAGCCGCGCCTTGGTGATGATGAGCTGGCCGAGGCGCTCGCGAGCCTTGACCACGATCTCGTAGCCGCGGTTGCCGCCCTTCTCCGCGGCGTCCGCTACGGCGATTTCGCCCTTGTTGAAGTCGAGCACGACTCGCTGATCCTGCAGCGCATCGAGACCGAGGATGCCGTCGGCGCCCTCCCCGATATGCTGCCCTTCCACGAGCGGCGCCTGGCGGACGTAGAAGCTGCGGCTGCCGAGCGTGAAGTCATCGACGGGAGTGGTTTCGACCTGCGGCCGGCTGGCCATGCCGACCAGGGTCGCCGTCTTGCGGTCGTTGAGCTGCAACCGGTCGGCCAGGCCGCGCGACAGTACCGTCGCCTGAGCGCCCGTGTCGATGAGGAACGGGAACGGCCCTTGGCCCCCGATCGTGACCGGGATGGTCATGCGCTTGTAAGGGTCGTGATCGACCGAGAGCACTTCCACGCTGGGGTCGGCGCGCGGATCCTGGGCCAGGGCGGTGCCGGTCAGCCCCAGGCTGAGCGCGGCGGCGAGGGCGGCAACAGGGTGCCAGCGCATGCGATTCTCTCCCGCGCCGAAACGCGACCGCTCGGCGCGAGGGGCAGGATACCACAGGTGCGGTAGAGGTGTAAGCGCCGGCTACTCGGCTGGCTGCAGCGCAGGCTGCGGCGCGCGGCGGGCGACGAGGCCGATCACCTCAAGCAGCGTCTCGCGCGAAATCGCGTAGAGCAGCGCCAGGTAGCAGACGCCGCCGAGCGCGACGAGCAGCGGGAGCCGCTGCCAACTCGCCAGTCCCTCGAGCGGGGCGGCAGCGAGCCAGACCACCGCGCCCATCGCCATGCTGGCGACGAGCCCCGGGACGAGCGCACCGGCCATGCTCCGCGCGGTCAGCTGCAACGGCCCGCGGGCCTGAAGATAGGCGGCGAGCGGCACCACCGGGAAAGCGACTACCCAGGCCCAGGCGAGGCCGATGCCGCTCCACTGCACCCCGACCAGGAAGGCGACCGGCATGACCAGCGCGCCGACCAGCGCGCTGCGCAGCGTGATCCGGGTGAGGCCCAGCGCGGTCACCGCGGGAGCGAACAGGCTGTAAAGCATGAACATCGGCATGCCGAAGGCGATCACGCTGACCATCGGCGCCATCTCCACCCACTTCCGCCCGAGCACGACCGCGACCGCATCGGGCGCCACTGCGGCAAGGCCGAAGTAGAGCGGACAGGTCGCCAGCATGATCAGCCGCACCGCCTTGAGGAAAGCGGCGGAGAGCGCGGGTACGTCGTCCTGGATGCGGGCATAAGCGGGAAAGGCGACTTCGTTAAGCGGCGGCACGAACTTGGCGGCGATGATCGTCGTCAGGAACAGCGCTTCGGCATAGAGGCCGAGCTCGTGCGGTGTCAGGAAGCGCGCGCCGATGAAGATGTCGGCCTGGGTGATGACGGTCCAGAACACGAAGCCGCCG
>JAJUJV010000197.1 GCA_029265155.1 Altererythrobacter sp.
CTCTCCGGTCTGGGGAACAGCCTCGGCGCGATGGGCGGAGCGACGGCCGTATGGCTGGCAATCTTCGTGCTGTTCCCGTTTTTCAACCGGGACAACCTGCGCGCCGGCGATCTTGTCGCCGGGACATGGGTGGTCGAAGTCGACCGCCGCACCTTGCCAGAAGCCATGTCGGTACGCGACGAACCCGCGGCGGCTTACGCCTTCGGCGAAGCGGAACTCTCCGTCTACGGTGAGCACGAACTGCACGTTCTGGAAGACGTCCTCAGGGACGGCACCCCACAATCCCAACGCCAAGTACTCGAAGCTATCTGCCGCAAGATCGGTTGGCAGCCGGGGGATGGCGACGGCCGCGCCTTCCTCGAAGCCTTCTATGCCGCCCTGCGCGCTCGGCTGGAGCGCGACATGCGCTTCGGCAAGCGCAAGAAGGACAAGTTCGGCTGATCCCGTCGGCGGGAGAGTCTCCGCGCCCTCGCCTGCCTCAGACCAGCGCGTAGTACCGGAGCAGGTTGCCGTCGCTGCGCCGTTCGCCGACGCCGATGAACACGTGCTTGGTTAGCCAGTCGTGCTTGCCGACCGGGCATTCGAAGGTCGGATTGCCGCGCAGGTAGTACTCCTCGTGCGGCACGGGCTCGCCATTGTTGAAGGCCCAGTCGCGCAGCCGCTGCATCGTGTCTGGCTTGCGGCCCCAGAGGAAACCCTTGTTGTTGAGGAGGATGATCGTGCCGTCCTCTTCCTCCAGCAGATAGCGGGCATCGAACACCGCGACGTCGTCCGGCCGGAAATAGGCGTAGTCCCCGCCCGAACCCGGAACGGCCCTCCCCTTCAGCTTGGGCCCCTCGAACGTCCCGCCCGAGACCAGCACCGCCGTCCGCATCCCCCCGTTCGGATGCGGCGCGATCGTGTGGACCTCGGGAAACGTCAGCCGCACTTCCATCACGAATTCAAGCCGCGGGTTGTCGAGCGCCGAGAACGGCGGCTCGAACGGAGTGGTGTCGTTGAACACGCTCTTTTCCTTTGTCATCAGCGCAGCTCGATCAGGCCGCCGTCGACGAACAGGTTCGCGCCGGTAATGAAGGCGGCATCGTCGCTGGCGAGGAACAGCACCGCTTTGGCCACCTCCTCGCTCTCGCCCATGCGGTGCATCGGGATGTTCTGGATCATCATATCTTTCAGCCGCGCCACGTCCTCGTCGCTCATGCCCGGATTGCGATAGAGCAGCGGTGTGTCGATCGGCCCGGGGCTGACGACGTTCACACGGATACCCTCCTTGACCAGCTCCTTGGCGAAGACTTTCATCGCCATGTAGAGCCCGGCCTTCGCCGCGGCATAAGTCGCGTTCCCTTCGAGCGCGCCGTGGGCGCCGATCGAGCCGGTCACCACCACCGATCCGCCGCGCCCCATGATCCGCACCGCCTTCTGCAACGCGAATACCGCGCCGCGCAGATTGATCGAGTGAACGTGGTCCCAGTCGTATTCGGTGATGCCCTGGAGCGGCGCGAAACCGCCGACGCCGGCGTTGATGAACAGGACGTCGATGCGTCCCTCGGCCGCTTCGATCCGCGCGACCACATCTTCTGTGGCGGCGGGGTCAGCGATGTCGGACGCGTGGCCGATGCTGTTCGGAATCTGCGCTTCGGCTTCCTCGATCGTGCGCCGGCTGCGACCAGTGAAATGCACCACGGCGCCTTCGGCTGCGAATGCCTTGGCCGCCGCCAGTCCGATCCCGCTGTTCCCGCCCAGCACGAGCACGACCTTGTCCTTGAAGCGCATCGTCACTCCGTAGTCCCTTCGTCCTGAGCCTGTCGTAGGACGAATGTTGCGCGAGGTTCGTGGTTCGACAGGCTCACCACGAACGGTTGGGCCTAGAACGGCGAGTTCGGGTTGGGGCCGCCCTCGACAATATCCTGCATCACGTCCCAGTGCTCGACGATCATCCCATCCTCGACCCGGAAGATGTCGATCACCGCCCAGCCGAGATCGTCCGGCCAGCGCCGCACATGGTAGTGCACGGTGACGTGATCGCCGTCGACGAAGGCGCGTTTCACGTCGTGCACCGCCTGCGGCGTCTGCTCGCGGATCATGTCGAGGAAGGCCTTAAAGGCATCGAGCCCGGGCTCCACGCCCTGGTTGTGCTGGATATAGCCGGGTGAAATGAACCGGTCGACCGCGGTCGAATCCATCGGGTTCAGCACTTCTGCGAACATCCGCAGCACGAGGTCGAGGTTGGCCTGCTCCTGCGGCGTCCGGCTCACGCGGCCCGCTCCAGCTCGGCGCGCGGTAGGCTGCGCCCGCGGATCAGGTCCGCCGCCTTCTCGCCGATCATGATGCACGGCAGGTTGGTGTTGCCCCCCGGCACCGTCGGCATGACCGAAGCATCGACCACGCGCAGCCCTTCGACGCCGATCACGCGGAGCTCCGGGTCCACCACCGATCGCTCGCCCATACCCATCGCGCAGGTGCTGGTCGGGTGCTGCGCGACATAGCACGAGGCGCGAATGTAGGCGTCGAGCTCCTCGTCGCTCTGCACCTCGAGCCCCGGCGACTTCTCGCTCGCCAGCAGGTCGCCCATCGGCGGCGTGTTGTAGATCTTGCGCGCGGTCCGCACCGCGCGGCGCATCTGCTCGCGGTCGGCCTCTTCGGCGAGGATATTGAGCGTCACCGCCGCGACTTCGCGCGGATCGGGGCTCTTCAGCTCGACCCAGCCGCGGCTTTCCGGATGGAGCTGCACCAGCCCGGCCCAGAACACGTGCTCCTGCACCGCGCGGATGCCCGGGAACCACGGCATCGCGTCGAAACGGATCGGGTTGACCATGATCTGCAGGTCGGGCCGCTCGAGGTGCTCGGCGGTGCGGATCACCACGTTGCAGGAATTGACCTGCGTCGCCATCGTCCCCTTGCCGGTCAGC
>JAJUJV010000204.1 GCA_029265155.1 Altererythrobacter sp.
GCTATCTTACGAGATGGACAACGGGCTGATGCTGTCGGTCTGGGGGCGCAACCTGCTCGACCGGCGCGATGTGGGAGTGATCTTCGACTCGCCGGCGCAGCCGCGCGGAATTTCCGGCTATCCGAACGACCCGCGGACCTACGGAGTGACGGCCCGCTTCCGCTGGTAACAGGCTCGGCTCAGGCGAGGGTGACGGTGGCGGCGCCGCGGTAACCGGCGGCGGGGTCGCGGGTCAGCATTACCGTCTGCCGCGCGCGGCCCGCCGCGTCGGAATCGGCGAAGACGAAGTCGCGGCCGAGCGGGGTGCGGTCGAGATTGCGCAAGCTCTCGCCGTAGCGGGCGTCGGCGCGGTAGATCGCGCGGCATTCGGCGTCCGGGTAAGCAAGCTGCGAGACCAGGAGGGGGGCGGCTCCGGTCAAGGCGGCGTCGATGCTCTCGAACACCTCGAAATGACAGTGTGGATAGCGGCCGCCGTAGCAGCCGGGGACGATTGCGGTGAAGCGCAACCGGCCGTCGCTATCGGCCGCTTGCAGGCCGCGCAGGTAGTTCTCGGCCGGCAGGTTGTAGAGCGAGTAAGCGCCGGCCGCATCGTTCTGCCACAGGTAGATGGCGTGACCGGCCAGCGGGGCGCAGCTCGCGCCGGCACGGACCAGTTGCAGCTCGAGCTCGAGCGGGACGCCTTCGGCGCGGCCTCTCATCCCCGCAAAGCTGGAGCGGATGTCGCGGCGCACGACGCCGTCCATCGTCAGCACGTTGATCGGACGCGGGCGGCCGTTGGTGCCGTCCGCAGGGAAGGGACCCTTGATCTCGCGCGGGGTGGCGACGCACGCCTCGGCGCCCGCTTGCGCGCCGGCGCGGCTGCCGCACGCGGCCAACATGACTCCGCCGAGCCCGAGCGCCAGACCGCCGAGCATCCGCCGCCGGTCGAGCTCGAGCTGGCTGGTCATGTCGCGGTGGCCTCCGCCACCAGCTCGCGTGCTTCGGCGCTCGACCAGTCGTAGCCGCCGAGCACCCGCCAGACTTCCTTGCCTTCGGAATCGTAGAGCACGGTCAGCGGCAGCCCGGCGCCCCCGCCATAGGCCATGGCGAGTTCGTTCTGCGGGTCCATCCATTGCGGCAGGTTGGCGAGATCGCGTTCGGCAAAGAACGGAACGACCTTTTCCGCGCCCTGGATGTCCTCGCTGACGGTGAGGACCGTGACGTCGTCGCCGACTTCGGCGGCCAGCTCGTCGAGCAGCGGCATCTCGGTCACACAAGGGATGCACCAGGTGGCCCAGAGGTTCACGAGTACCGGCTTGCCGCGCAGCGAGGCTGTGTCGAGCATCCGGCCTTCGGGATCGGTAAGCTGCGCCACCGGCATCATTTCACCGACGAAGCTGCGGTCCACTTTGCCGGCCAGCTCGCCCGCCGCTTCGGCGGTTTCGCCTTCCGGTTGCGCGGGTTCGGCGCTTTCCCTATCGCACCCCGCCAGAACGAGGGCGAGCGCGCACGTGAGCGAAACCAAAGGCAACCGGGACATTCAAGGCTCCAACCAGATGTGGGGCGGGCGCTTTGCCGAAGGGCCGAGCGCGATCATGCGCGAGATTAACGCTTCGATCCCGTTCGACAAGGCGCTGTGGCGGCAGGACATCGCCGCGAGCAAGGCTCACGTGGCGATGCTGAGGACCACTGGCATCGTTTCGGCCGAAGATGCCAAGGCGATCGCCGACGGCCTCGACCAGGTCGCCGCCGAGTACGAACGCGACGGCGTGCCCGAAGACTGGTCGCTCGAAGACATCCACATGACCACCGAGAGCCGGCTGGCCGAGCTGATCGGGCCAGCGGCGGGGCGCCTGCACACTGCGCGCAGCCGCAACGATCAGGTGGCGACCGACTTCAGGCTGTGGGTGCGCGACGCGATCGACCAGGCCGATGCCGGGCTCGAAGCGCTGCAACGCGCCTTAGTGGCGCGGGCAGCGGAACATGCCGAGAGCATCATGCCCGGCTTCACGCACCTCCAGACCGCGCAGCCGGTGACGCTCGGCCATCACCTAATGGCCTATTACGAAATGGTGCGGCGGGACCGCTCGCGCTTTGCCGATGCGCGCAAGCGGCTCAACGAGAGCCCGCTCGGCAGCGCCGCGCTGGCCGGCACGGGCTTTCCGATCGACCGCGAGATGACCGCGCAGGCGCTCGGTTTCGACCGGCCGACGGCGAACAGCCTCGACGCGGTGTCGGACCGTGACTTCGCGCTCGATTACCTCACCGCCGCGGCCCAGTGCTCGCTGCACCTGTCGCGGCTGGCCGAGGAGTTCGTGATCTGGGCGAGCCAGCCGTTCGGTTTCGTGAAGCTCCCCGATGCGCTGAGCACCGGCA
>JAJUJV010000112.1 GCA_029265155.1 Altererythrobacter sp.
GGCCGTTCTCGGCTTCGCTGACCTCGAATTCGAAGCTTTCGACGATGTGCCGCGAGACCTTGCGGATCACCCGCGAGTCATCGACGATCAGGCAGTGTTTCATGCGGCCATTCCCGTTCTCTGGTTCTCTGCAGTCGTTACCCGAAAAGGGTAATTTTTGGTTTAAGCCGCCCTCGCCTGAAGCGGCCCGGCAATCAGTGCGCCGATATCGAGCAGGAGCAGCGAGCCTGCTTTGGTTTCGACGCGCCCAAGCGCAGCCGCTTCCCAGCCCGGCCCGGGATCGGCGCCGAGCGGCTGCGGATCGTCGATGGCGTCGATGATGTCGTCGGCCGCATCGACCAGCAGGCCGTAGAGGTGTCCTTCGTATTCGACTACGACGGCGCGCTGAAGCCGCCAGTCGGGCTCGGCAGCGCTAAGCCCCAGCGCGGCGGCACAGTCGATCACGGTCAGCGGACGGCTGCGCAGTGCCGAGAGCCCGGCGATGTGCACCGGGGTCCGTGGGACCGGTGTGACTTCGCTCAGCTCGATGACGGAGTTCACCGCAGCCGCCGGCAAAGCGGCGCGGCGCCCGGCGAGCGTGATCAGGAGCAGCTTGCCGTTCATGCCGCCAGCTCCTCACCTGCTCGCACGAGCGCAGCCATCAAGCCGCTGCGATCATAGCGATAGATGCTGTCGGGATCGTCCTCGCGTGGCCGATCGCTCAGGCGGATCGCCTTACGCGCCTCGCCTTCGGTTCTGAGGCCGTCGGAGCCATCGACAAAAGCGATGTCCGCAGGTTCGTCCCCTTCGACGATCCTGTAGCCTGCCGCTTCGATGATCGGGCCGAGGAAGCTGCGCAACCAAGCATCCTCCCCAACCAACCGGCAAGTGAGCGGGCGCGCCTGCGTCCGTTGCGGAGCATGGCCTGCAAAAAGCGCATGACAATCGATCAGTTCCGCGGTCTCGCCGTCGATGAGAGCAATGCCGGCGATGGCGCCGCGCCCCTTCACCGGCTTGATCTCGCCGTTCAGCACGGAAATGTCGATCACCTCGCGGGCTGCGTAAACGATCGATCGGCCTCGATCACCGAGCCGCAGGACGGTGAGACGCTCGGGCAACTCCGCGCCTTCGGCCACGCCAAGCAGAGGCAGTATTTCCCCGCCAAGCACAATCCGAGCATCTGGTCCCGGGTTGCGCACGACATCGGCGGAGGCGCGCTCGACCTGCTCAACGGCGTTCATCGCGATGGCTTGGCGCTCGCCGCACAGCGAGCGGAATAGGATCACGCGCAATCCTTCGCGCTCCTCGCGCATCGGCCGCGGCGCGGAGGCCGTGACTGCGGCCGGGCGTTGAAGCTCGCGCGGTATGCCCGCGCCGTGGCCGATGGCCGTGACGTCGAGCACTAGCACCGGAGTTCCGTCGTCGAGCTGCGTGCAGCCGACGAACAGACCGCTTTGCATGATACCGGGCGAGAGCGGCTTAATGACCAGCTCCTGGTGGTCGAAGATCCGATCAACTTCCAGCGCGTAGAGCTCGCCCCAGCCGAGGCGAAGAATGACGAACAGCAAAGCTGAGCTGCCGCCCCCTTCCAGACCCAGCGTCCCACCGAGCGATACGCAGGCAAGCCGCCGCCCACGGAAGGTCACGTAGCGGCGTTCGCCAATCTGCGCGAACTCCAGTTGGCCGCCTGCGGTGCTGACGATCTCCTCGACGTACGAGCGTGGAATGGCGAATGTCTGCCCACACGCTTCCACGGTGAGGCTCGGCAGGATGCTGAGCGTCAACGGCACGCAGATCAGCAACCGGGTACCTTCGCCCGGAAGCGATTCGATTTCCAGCGAACCGCCGAACTTCTCGATGTTGGAACGCACCACGTCCATGCCGACGCCGCGCCCGGAGATCGCTGTCACGTGATTCGCCGTGGAGAGCCCAGGCTCGAACATAAGCTCGATCTTTTCGGCGCGAGTCATCTCCGCGGCCCGCTCGGCAGTGATGATGCCGGCAGCGATCGCTTTCTGGCTAAGCCGATCGCAATCGATGCCGCGGCCATCGTCCATGATGCCGATGTGGATCGTGTTGCCGGTCTGGCGCGCTGAGACGGTCAGCATGCCGGCTTCACGCTTGCCGGCGGCGCGACGTTCTCCGGGCGATTCAATGCCGTGATCCACCGCATTGCGGATGATGTGCAGCAAGGGGTCACGGATAAGCTCGATCATCTCGCGATCGAGCTCGACCTCGCCGTTCTCGATTTCGACGAACACCTGCTTGCCGAGTTCGGCCGAAAGGTCGCGAACCAGGCGGGGAAACGTCGCGAACAGACCCTCGATGCGGCGCATCCGCGTGCGGGTGATCGCGTCGCGCACTTCGGTGATCAGCGCCGACAGGCGCGAGAACGGCGCCTCGATGCCAGTCTCCACACCGCGCATCTGCAGGCGGCGAGCAATGTCGTTGCGCGCCAGCACCATTTCCGAAACGCCGCTCATCACCTGATCGATCAGCTCGACCGGCAGGCGAATGGTGCGCTGATCGGCGGCGGAGAACGAGCTTCGCGCTCCGCCGGAATTGGCCAGCGGGAGATCGGCGTCATCCAACTCGCCCCTGAGCGCCGCGATCAGCCTCTCGTCGTCGGCTTCGGACAAGGGCTCGCCGCGTTCGATCTCTTCGATCATGGCGCCGATGCGATCGATGACCGCCAGCACCGTGTCCACCAGCCGGCGATCGGGGACCCGGCGGCCGGCGCGGGCGTCCGACAACGCATCCTCGGCAGCGTGGCTGAGGGCTTCGAGCCTCGGAAAGTCGAAGAAGCCGCAATTGCCTTTGACGGTGTGGACGAAGCGGAAGATCGTATCGAGCCGCGCACGCTCGGTAGGATCGGCTTCCCAGGCGACGATCTCACCGGAAAGCGCAGCCAGCATTTCACGTGTTTCGGCGACGAATTCCGCCAGAAGATCGTCCATCGAGCCGTCCTCAATCCCGCAGGGACGGCTATGGCCCAATGTGGTTAAGAGGGAGTTACGCCGCCTCTCTTCCAGCCTTGTCAGCCGCGGGAGATGACGGTTTCCTGCTCAGTGATGAACTCGACCAGCGCGGGCTGCCCCGCCTCGGTCGCGGCGATCGCGCGGCGCAACGCGGGCACGATCTCGGCAGCTTCGGTCACCCGCTCGCCGTGGCAGCCGAGCGAGCGGGCGAACGCGGCGTAGTCGCCGCTGATGTCGGTCGCGCGGTACTTGTCGGTTGCCACCGGCATGATCGGCAGCTCGATCGCCATCGCTTCGTTGTTGAGCAGGATCGAGAGGATCGGGATGGCCTCGCGCGCGGCGGTTTCGAGGTCGGTTCCGGTGAAGCCGATCGCTGCGTCGCCCCAAACGTTGATACACAGCTTGTCCGGGCAGGCCAGCTTCGCGCCCATCGCGAGACCGAGACCATATCCAAGCTGCGTGGACTTGCCCCAGCCGATGTAGCTGTGCGGCGTCACCGACTTCCAGAACGGGACGAGCTGGTCGCGTGGGGAGCCGGCATCGTGGGTGATGATCGTGTTCGGCACGTCGACCGCCTCCTGCAGGTCCCAGAGCACTCGGTACGGCGAGAGCGGGCTGGTCGCCTGCGTGCACTTGGCTTCCCACTTGGCGAACCATTCGGCTTCGGTCTCTTTGATGCGCGCGGCAACGGCGGAACTATCCCGCGGGGTGGGGACCCGCCGTTTCACCGCCTCGAGTAACGCCGCAAGCGTCAGCTTGGCGTCGCCGATTAGCGCCACTTCGCTCGGCACCGACTTGTCTACGTCGAGCGGGTCGAGCGTCGAATGGATCACGCGCTTGCCCGGAGGGATAGCCAGGCCGAACGAAGTGGCAGTGAAGCTGCAGCCAATGCCGAACAGCACGTCGCATTCGTCGAGCCATTTGCGCACGCAGCCGTTGATCCCGTTCCCGCCGGAGCCGAGGGCGAGCGGATGGGTCTCGTCGAAGCAGCTCTTGCCCGGCAGGCTGGTCATCACCGGGATCGCGAGATGCTCGGCGAGCGCGCGTAGCTCATCGTACGCCTCCGACCAATGCACGCCCTGGCCGGCATAGATTGCCGGGTTCTGTGCACCGACCAGGATTTCGGCGGCCGCTTCCAGGTCCTCCTCGGCAGGCCGCGAGCGGGCAACCTTCCCGGGCGTATAGTCGAGCGTTGCCTCGAAGGGCTTTTCGAGGATGTCGTAGGGCAGTTCGATCACCACCGGCTGCGGTCGGCCGTTGCGCAGCATCGAGAACGCCCGCCGCAGCACCGGGCCTACATCGCCCGGGCTCGTCAGCGGCTCGGCGTGCTTGGCAACGCTCGCCATCGAGCGGACCGAGTTGAAGTTGTACGGCACGTAGGCCTCCGACAGCGCATAGCCTTGCGGCATCACCAGCACCGGCACGCTGTCGGCAAAGGCCTGCGCGACGCCGCCGAAGGCGTTCTCTGCGCCCGGTCCTTGCTGCATCACGAAGACGCCCATCCGCGCGCCTTTGCTGAGGCGGCTGAGCGCATCGGCCATATGCAAACCGGTGCGTTCCTGGCGGACGATGACGGTGCGAATGTCGATCCGCGCCGCGGCCTCGAGGATCTGATTACGCGGATAGCCGAAGACGATATCCACGCCTTCCCGCTTGAGCACCGCAGCTATGGCGTCGGCGACGGTGCCGTTGGCGTGCACCGGATGCACGCGATCTCCGTTGCCCTGTCTCATCGTATCTCCCAAGATGCCGGGGTCCGGCTAGAACAGCCAGCGGGGGAGAGCAATGAAGCCGATCACGCTCGGGCGGATGCGCGTTCACAAGGTCCACGAGATGGACAGCCCCGTCCCGCTGCTGAGTCAGCTCCCGGGCACAACCGCGGACGACCTGAAGCGCCTGCTCACCTGGTACGATCAGCCGGACGAGATCACCTCCGACCCTGAGACAAGCTTGATGACCTTCTCGGTCCACAGTTGGGTCATCGAGATCGACGGGCGGACGATCATGATCGACACCTGCGACGGCAATCACAAGAACCGCTCGCTCGACGCCGTGCACCAGCTCGATACCGACTATCTCGGCAACTTGCGCCGTGCCGGCTTCGCTCCGGAGGAGATCGACATGGTAATGTGCACGCACCTGCACTTCGACCACGTCGGCTGGAACACGCGCCTGGAGAACGGCAAGTGGGTGCCGACCTTCCCCAACGCCCGCTACGTCTTCACTCGGCGCGACTACGATTACTTCAAGACCAACCCGCCGGGCGAGCCGTTGAGCTGGGAAGCGTTCTGCGATTCCATCGTGCCGGTGATGGAGGCCGGCCAAGGCGAGCTCGTGGAAGCCGACTTCGTCGCTCACCGTGAGATCGGCGACGGGATCTGGCTCGAGCCTGCCTTCGGTCACTCTCCGGGCTGCTGCACGATCCATGCGAAGGCAGACGGCCAGCCGGCGCTGTTCTGGGGCGATGTGGTGCACCACCCGGTGCAGCTGATCCGCCATGACCTTCCGTTCGCGTTCGATGCCGACGCGGCGACCGCAAGGAGGGTGCGCAAAGCGACGCTCGAACGGGCAGCGGACGACGACCTGCTGTGCTTCCCGGCGCACTTCCGCCGCTCGTCGGCTGGACGGGTCAAGCGCGATGGCGAAGCGTTCCGGTACGAATGGATTGATAACAACTGAAACCGGGTGCAGGGCTCGTTCATGGCCATCGACCGCTCCGCACTTCGCGCCGTTTACCGCCAGGACGAGGAAGCCTGCATCGAGGAGCGGCTGCGCCAGGCGGCGCCCGCTTCGGCCCTTCATTCCGAGGTTTCCGCGCTCGCGGGCCGGCTGATCGAAGGCGCCCGGGCTCGGAAGGCAGGCGGACTCGACGCATTTCTCGCCGCCTACGGCCTCGGCACCGAGGAAGGCATCGCGCTGATGTGTCTTGCCGAGGCGCTGCTGCGCGTGCCCGACACCGAAACTGCCGATGCGCTGATCCACGACAAGCTCGCGGGGATCGACTGGTCCGAGCACCTCGGCGATTCGAGCTCCACGTTCGTCAATGCTGCGACGTTCTCGCTGATGTTGACCGGGGAGGTACTGCGCGGCGGCACGCGTCAGGACGCCGGCTTCGCCAATGCGCTGCGCCGCGCGGTCGGGCGGCTCGGCGAGCCGGTGATCCGCCAGGCGACGCTGCAGGCGATGCGCATCCTCGGCGGCCAGTTCGTGTTCGGGCGGACGATCGACGAAGCGCTAAAGCGCGCCGCGCCCGAGCGGAAGCAGGGCCTCACCCACAGCTTCGACATGCTCGGCGAAGCGGCGATGACGTTCGCGGATGCCGAACGCTACCGACAGTCCTACGCCGCCGCGATTGCGCGCCTGACCCGCGAGGCTAAGGGCGGCATGCGCGCGAGCCCCGGCATCTCGGTCAAACTCTCGGCGCTCTATCCCAAGTACGACTTCCTCCACGCCGAAGCGGCCAAGACGGCGCTGGTCCCGATCGTGCGCGAACTGGCGCTGGCGGCGAGCCGCGCCGACATCCACTTCACCATCGATGCCGAAGAGGCCGAGCGGCTCGAGCTCTCGCTCGACGTGATCGAAGCGCTGATGGCGGACGACGCGCTATTCGCCAATGGCTGGGAAGGCTTCGGCCTCGCGCTCCAAGCTTACCAGAAGCGCGCGGTGCCGCTGTGCGACTGGGTCGCGGCGCTGGCCCGCCGTCACAACCGCCGCCTGATGGTGCGCCTGGTCAAGGGTGCCTATTGGGACGCCGAGATCAAGCTCAGCCAGGTCGGCGGCTATGAGGACTATCCGGTATTCACCCGCAAACTGGCGACCGACGTCTCCTACCTCGCCTGCGCGAACAAACTCCTTTCCGCCGCCGACGTGATCTACCCGGCCTTCGCCACCCACAACGCCTATACGATCGCCGCGATCAAGAAGCTGGCGGCGGGGCGGAAGCTGGAGTTCCAGCGCCTTCACGGCATGGGCGAGCAAGTCTACGAGACGCTCGCCGAGGAGGAAGGCCAGCACCCGACCCGCGTGCGCATCTATGCACCGGTCGGCGGGCACAAGGATCTCCTCGCCTACCTGGTGCGGCGACTGCTGGAGAACGGCGCCAACAGCAGCTTCGTCAACCGCATGGCCGACGCCGACGTGCCGGTGACGGAGCTGA
>JAJUJV010000171.1 GCA_029265155.1 Altererythrobacter sp.
GACCGATACCCGAAGCTGCATCTGCGAGAGGTCTTCGGCGATTACGAACAAGGTCGGCGTGTTGAAGCTCGCGGCGACAGTTTGACCCGGCTCGATCTGCCGGGCGAGCACAACTCCTGAGACGGGCGATCGGATCACCGCGCGATCTCGATTGGTAATGGCAGTAGAGAGCTGCGCTTCCGCCGAAGCCACGTTCGCTTGGGCGGAGGTCACAGCCGCGCGGTTTCTGGCGACATTGGCTTCCGCCGCCTCGAGCTCGGTACTGGACGGCACTTTGCCGTCCGATAGACGATAGACTTCCTGCAACCGGGCCAGTTGCGCGGAGTCGACATCAAGGCTTGCCCGTGCCTGGGCGACCGCTGCCCGAGCGGCGTTTACGCTGGCCCGCGCCTGCCTGATCTGGTCCTCGATTACGTCCGTGTTGATCTGTGCCAGGACCTGCCCCCGGGCCACGCGGTCATTTACGTCCACGGCGACCCAGTCGATCCGTCCCGAAACTTCCGACCCGACATCGACCTGGTTCGTCGGCCTCAAGTTGCCGGTGGCGGTCACCTCAATGTCGAGCGACCGTTCCGTTACCTCTTCGGTGATGTATTCGGGCTGCTGCTCGCCGCCGCTGGTGAAATAAAGCACCAGCAGAAGAACGATCAGCGCAGGCACCCAATACTTCGCCCAACGCCGCCAACGCGGCCTTCTCTCGACGCCGAGAAACTCCTCCACGCTTTGGGGTTGGTCTGCAGCAGGAACGGTCGTGCTCATTTCGCTCATGGTTCGATCCTGTCGCTCACGGGCAGAGGATAGTCGGTCGGTTGCCAGCCTCCGCCGAGCGCCTGGGTCAGCCGCACGAAGGCGCTAGCTCGCTCGGCTTCGGCACTGACTTGCGAGTTGCGCGCCGACAGCAATTGGTTCTCGGATGTCAGGAGGTTGCGGAAGTCGGTGAGCCCGGCCTGATACTGGCTGCGTGCCAGTAAGGCCGAATTGTTCGCCGCATCGAAAGCCTCGCCGAACAGCACGACGCGTTCGTCAGCCTTGCGTAGATCGACCGCTGCGGTTTCCACTTCCTCCAGCGCGCCCAGGATCGACAGGCGCCAGGCGGCCAGCGCGCCTTGTGCTGCCGCTTCGGCGCTATCGATCTGCGCATGGGTGCGTCCACCGTCGAAGATCAGTTGCCCAACAGAGGCGAACAGGTTGCCGGTGATCAAGTCGAACAGGTTGTCGATTCCCGACGACGACGTGCCGATGGTTCCCCCGAGCCGGATTAGCGGCAACAACTGCGCTCGTGCCCCCTCGATGCGGGCAGTACTGGACAGCAGCGAAGCTTCGGCCCCGCGCACGTCGGGGCGACGCCGCAACACCTCCGCAGGCGCTTCGAAACCGGCAATAGCCGGGGGGTCGGGAACGAAGTCGGTGCCTTCGAGCAAAGCCAGCACACGGCCGGGCGGCTCACCGATCAGCGTCGAGATCGCGTTGGCCGTGGCGGCGAGATTGCTTTCGAGCAGCGGAATGGTCGCCGCAGTTTGCGCCCGCTGGCTGCGCGCCTGCTCGACATCGAGGCTCGATACTAGCCCTGCCTCCACGCGCCATCGCGCGATCTGCAGGTTCTCGTCCTGGATCAGCAGCGTCTCGCGGGCGACTGCGAGTTGTACGGCAGTCGCGCGGGCCTGGATGGCCGCCAGGGCGACCTGCCCGGTTATCAGCCGCTGCAGATCGGCCAGTGAATAACCGGCGGCCGCCAAGTCGGCGCGCGATGCGGCGACATCGGCGCCGATGCTGCCGAACAGGTCCACTTCCCAGTTCGCGTCGGCGCCGAGCGAAAACTGCAGGTCGTCGCGTGCAAGATCGCCGATGTCGCGACCGACGCTGCCATTGGCGGAAAGCTGCGGGAAGTAGCCGGCCCGGGCACCGCGGAGCTGAGCCCGCGCCTGCTCGACCCGCGCGGCGGCCTGCGCCAGATCAAGGTTCCGCACCACGGCGAGCTCGGTGAATTCGGTCAGCAGTGGATCGTCGAGCAGCCGCCAGTAAGCCGTTAGATCGAGCGATGCAGCCGCAACGTCGGTTTCAACCCACCTCGCCGGAACCGCGATTCCGGGGTCCAGCGTGGCCACCTCCGGCGTAGCGCAAGCAGTGGTCGCCAGCGCGATCGCCGCCGTTCCATGGCTCCACCTCCAACCGGCCATGTGCGTCCCCCCTCACCTCCCTACGCTAAGTGACCTAGAGAGTTAATACACCAAGGCAGCCGATGTCCACCCGTCCGAGCGCCAGGTTCCACCAACCGTTGAGCGCTGTCGACGGAAAGCCTGTCGCAATTGGTCGCGACCGAGCTGGACAGCGCTCTTGGCTGCCCCGCCCCTCAGCCCGCCTTGCGGAAGCGCAGCGCGAACTTGTCGCTCGTCGGCTCCGCCTCGCGCGGATTGACGTCGTGCGGATCGTTCGGGTTGTGCAGCAGGTCGCTCTCCGCCTCCAGGGTGAAGCCCGCAGCGGTGACCTGCTGCTTGACCGCCTCCGGGTCGATGCGGTGCAGCGTGTTCGTTGCGCTGGTGCCTGTGCCCGGCGCCGAGTGATCCTCCACGAAATAGATCCCCCCCGGCTTCAGCGCGTCGAATACCCAGCCGTTCACGGTCGCGATGTCACCATTGGCGAGATCGTGGTAGTTTTCCGTGGTCCAGACCAGATCTACCGGCTCCGGCAGCTCCGTAGCGGCGTAGTCGATCACCACCACCTCGACATTCCCGTACTGTTCGGCCAGCGCGTTGATCGCGTCGAGCCCGCCGGGCCGGTTGGCGAAGAACGCCGGCATCAGCGCATAGACTTTCCCTTGCGGCCCGACGGCCTTGGAAAGAATGCGGGTATAGTAGCCGCCGCCGGGCGCAATTTCGGCAATCTTGTCACCCGGCTTCACGCCGGCGAACGCCACGATCTCCGCCGGTTTGCGCAGCGCATCGCGGGCCCGGTCCGCCGCGGGCCGGGCGGTGTCGGCCACCGCGGACGAGATGGCTGGGCTCGGCTCTTGGGCCTGCGCAAAGGCCGCGCTGCCCATGATCAGTCCGACCGAGGCGAGAACAGTTGCCAAACGGCGCATCGATCTTCTCCCTATTCTTTTCCCTTCCGCCTTGAATGCCACGGCAACTTCTCCTGCACCAGCGCGTTGCGTCGGTTCGAAGCTTCAAGGAGGATTTATGGCGGGTGGTCTGGTCGCGCTGCTGGACGACGTTGCGACGCTGGCGAAACTCGCCGCCACCTCGATCGACGACGTCGCCGGTGCCGCGGGGCGCGCCGGGACCAAAGCCGCCGGCGTGGTCATCGACGACGCTGCGGTAACGCCGAAGTACGTTGTCGGTCTCTCGCCCGATCGTGAGCTGCCGATCATCTACAAGATCACCAAAGGCTCGCTCCGCAACAAGCTGGTGTTCCTCCTACCGGCAGCGCTGTTGCTCAGCGAACTGGCCCCTTGGCTGATCGTGCCCCTGCTGATGATCGGCGGCGCGTACTTGTGCTTCGAAGCGACTGAGAAAATCTGGGACGCTCTGACGCATCCGGAGCATACCAAGGAGGTCCTTGAGATCGTCGATCCGCAGGAGCTCGAAGAGCGCCAGGTCAGCGGGGCCGTGCGCACCGATTTCATCCTGTCGGCCGAGATCATGGCCATCGCCCTATCGCAGTTGCCCGAACTCTCGCTTCTGATGCGCGCGATCGTCCTAGCGGCGGTAGCGATCGGCATCACTTTCGGCGTTTACGGCAGCGTTGCGTTGCTGGTGAAAATAGACGATATCGGCATGAACCTATGCCGCCGCGAGCAACCGTTTCTGGCCCGCCTCGGGCATGAGCTGGTGCGTCTCATGCCGGTCCTGCTGCGAGCGCTCAGCATCATCGGTACCGCCGCGATGTTATGGGTCGGCGGCGGCATCTTCAGCCACGGGCTTGAGGAATTCGGTCTCGGTCTCATCCCGCACACAATCCACGACATAGCCGTCGCCGCCGGTGCGGCGTTCGGCAACGCGCAAGCCGTGGTTCAATGGGTGGTCGAAGCGCTGGGCGCCGCGATCGTGGGCATCGTCCTCGGGGCGTTCATCGTGGCGGTGCTGCATTGGCTGCCGCGCCGCTCGAAGGCGCCGGCCGAGGCGAACTGAGCCGCACCGCCTGCAGCGCCAGCAGCGTCAC
>JAJUJV010000126.1 GCA_029265155.1 Altererythrobacter sp.
AACATCCGCGCTCGGGCCACTCCGATATCGGCATTGGCAGCGCGCAGTTCGTACTCGGCCTCGATGATGTCGGGCCGCCGCAGCAGCACCGACGAATCCACACCGGCCGGTAGCGTTCTGATCGAGGCAGTGACTTCTTCCAGGCTGCCGGGGAGCAACCCGCGGTCGAACTCTGTCCCGACCAACAGACGGATGAGGTTCTCGTCGAGTGCCAGCGCCGTGGTCTGCTGCGCCAAGGCCTCCTCCGCTGTCGCCAGGACCTGCTCCGCCTGGCGCAAGTCGGTTCGCGGGGAAATGCCGCCGTCGAGGCGCAGACGCGTGATCTCGACCGACCGCCGCGCATTGTCGGCGGTATCCTGTGCCACCTGCAACAACTCGCGATTGGCAGCATAACTGGCCCAAGTCGAAGCGAGATCGCCGATCAGCGCAATGCGCAAAGCGCGCGCCGCCGCTTCGGTGGCCAACATTCGCTCTCGCGCGGCAGCAGTGGCATTGGCGAGCCGGCCGAACAGGTCCAACTCGAAAGCTGTGACGCCGCCGCGCAGGCCAAAGCTCTGGCTGTCCGGGCCGCTGCCGCCAGTGCTGTAGTCGGCCGAACCGCTCACACCGATGAGCGGGAACTGCTCGGAACGAATCGCGCGCGCGCGGGCGCGAGCCGCTTCGAGGTTGGCGACTGCAATGCGCAAGTCGCGGTTGTTCGCCAGCGCCTGCTCCGCCAGCCGGAGAAAGCGCGGATCGCCGAAGACATCGGTGTAGTCGATCGAAGCCAGCGCCGCTTCGCTCTGCACTAGGTAGGCGTCGCCTACCGGCCATGAGTCCGGAACGGGCGGCGCTGGCGCGACATGAGGCGGAGCGAGCGAGCAGCTTGCCAACAGCCACGAAGCCGCAACGGGCAGCAGGGCGCGCATCAGGCCGAAGCCTCGTCGCCACGATCCGCCAGGTGCAGCTTCTCTCGCGCCGCCGCCAGACCGTCACGCACGCCCCGGCGGACCAGCACGAAGAACAGCGGGATGTAGAAGATCGCCAGAAGGGTCGCGGTCAGCATGCCGCCGATAACCGAAGTGCCGATCGCGATCTGGCTGTTGGCGCCCGCTCCCGAAGCCACCGCCAGCGGCACGACGCCGAAAGTAAAGGCAAAGCTGGTCATCAAGATCGGCCGGAGGCGGATCCGCGCTGCCTCGAGCGCCGCGTCGATCACGCGCGCGCCGCGCCGCTCGGCCTGCTCGGCGAACTCGATCATCAGGATCGCGTTCTTCGAGGCCAGCCCCATCGTCGTCAGCAGGCCGATTTGCAGGTAGATGTCGTTCTCCAGCCCGCGCAGCGTCACCGCAAATACCGCCCCCACCAGTCCTAGCGGGATGATCAGCAGAACCGCCACGGGGATCGTCCAGCTTTCGTAAAGCGCCGCCAAGCACAGGAACACCACCAGCAGCGACAAGGCATAGAGCAGCGGCGCCTGGCCCGATGAGAGCCGCTCCTCGAACGAAGAGCCTGACCAGGCCACGTTGGTGCCTTCGATCTCGCGCGCGAGCTGCTCGATCCGCTCCATGGCCTCGCCTGAGCTGACACCTTGCGCCGGCTGTCCCGAAATCTGGTACGAAGGAAGTCCCTGAAAACGCGAAAGGCTGGCAGGCGCCGTCTCCCAGCTTGTCCGGGCGAAGGAGGAGAATGGCGCCATCTCGCCGCTGGCGGTGCGGACATACCATTGAGCGAGGTCTTCCGGTCGCTCGCGGTAGGGAGCATCGCCTTGGACATAGACCCGCTTGATGCGGCCGCCCTCGATATAGTCGCCGATATAGCGGCCGCCCCACGCGGTCGAGAGCGTGGAGTTCACATCCCCGATCGAGAGGCCATAGGCGGTTAGCCGTTCGGCATCGGTGTCGACGCGCAAGGTCGGCGCGTCCGGAAGGTCGCCGAGACGGACGTTAGTCAACATCGGATCGCGAGAGGCGACTTCGATCAGCCGGTCACGCGCCTCGGCAAATTCCTCACGCGAGAGACCGGTACTGTTGAGGAACTGCATCGAAAATCCGGAGGTGTCTCCCAGTCCGCGGACAGCGCCCGGCACCAGGGCGAAGACCTGAGCGTCGCGCAAGCCGCTGAAGGCCTCGCGGGTGCGGTCGGCAATAGCCCCGGCCGTGTTCTCCGGGCCCTTTCGCTCGTCCCAATGCTTGAGGTTAAGGAAGCCTTGGCCGGTATTCTGGCCGGAAGCGCCCCCTCCCCCGCCGGCAATAAGGAAAAGCGAATCGATGTTCCCTGCCTCGGCCGTCGTCAGGTAGTCGGCAATGGCATCACGCACTTCCAGAGTTCGCGCCTGGGTGGCCCCGGCAGGCAGGCGGAATTGGACTTGGACGCGTCCCTGATCCTCACCCGGAATGAACCCCCCCGGTAGCCGCACGAACAGCAGCGCCAGCAGCGCCAGGATCAGCGCGTAGATCGCAAGGAATAGCCACTTGCGATCCACAACTTTGCCGACGGAACGAACGTAGCGGTCGAGCATCCGGTCGAAGGAATCGTTGAACCAGGTCTTGGCCCGATGCAGCGTTCGGCCGACATGGCCGCGCGGCTCCGCTTCGGCTCCTTGTGCGGCCGGCTTGAGCAGAGTGGCGGTCAACGCCGGACTGAGGATCAGCGCGACAAGCACCGACAGCACCATCGCCGTAATGATGGTGAGCGAGAACTGGCGGTAGATCACTCCGGTCGAGCCGCCGAAAAAGGCCATCGGTACGAACACCGCCGACAGTACCAGGCCGACGGCCACGAGTGCGATCTGCAGCTCGCCCATTGACTTGATGGTGGCTTCCCGGGCCGTCATGCCGGGGTTCTCGTGCATCAGCCGCTCGACGTTCTCGACCACGACGATGGCGTCATCGACCAGCAAGCCAATCGCGATCACCAGCCCGAACAGAGTCAGCGTATTGACGGAAAAGCCGGCAAAATAGAGCACGGCGAACGTGCCCAGCAGCACCACCGGAACCGCAATCGCCGGGATCAGCGTCGCGCGCCAGCTCTGCAGGAACACGAACATCACGATGACGACGAGGACGATAGCTTCGAGCAGCGCCTTCACCACCTGGTTTACCGATAGGCGGATGAACGAGGTGGTATCGTTTGCGTAAGCGTAGCTGAGGCCTTCCGGTAGGTTTCGGCTCAATTCCTCCATCATGGCCTTCACCGCGTCGGCAGTGCGCAGCGCATCAGCTCCCGGCGAGAGCGAGATCGCCATTCCCGCACTCGGGTGGCGGTTCATTTGCATGATGGTATTGTAGCTTTGCGCGCCGACTTCGACCCGCGCCACATCCTTCAGCCGCACCACAGAACCGTCGCTCTGCGTCTTGACCAGGATGTTCTGGAACTCTTCGGCGGTCTGCAGCCGCCCCTGTGCCTTCACCGTAGCGTTGAGCATCTGGTCGTCGGCCGACGGCTGGCCCCCGATTTCGCCTGCTGCAACTTCGGCGTTCTGGCTGTTGATGGCGTTGATCACGTCGTTCGGGATCAGCGAGAACGCCGCCAGCTTATGCGGATCGAGCCAGATCCGCATCGCGTGGGCGGATCCGAATACGTTGACGTCACCCACTCCGTCGATGCGCGACAGCGTGTCCTGAATGTTCGATGTGAGATAGTCGGCCACATCCTGGTGCGAACGAGTGTTGGTCGTGTCGAACACACCGACCATCAGAAGCATGTCGGAATTCGACTTGGTGACCGAGACCCCTTGGCGCTGCACGTCCTGTGGCAGCCGCGACATGGCCTGCTGGACCCGGTTTTGGACTTGAACTTGTGCGATATCGGGGTCGGTGCCTTTGGCGAACGTCACCGAGATATTGGAGCCGCCGCGGGAGTTGGAACCGGAGCTAAAATAGAGCAGGCCGTCGATACCGGTGAGCTGTTGCTCCAGAACCTGGGTGACGCTGTTCTCGACCGTCTCCGCCGACGCGCCGGGATAACTCGCCCGGATGTTGACCTGCGTCGGGGCGATGTCGGGGTATTGCTCGATCGGAAGCTGGGTCAGGGCGCCGACGCCGAACAGCATGACGATGATCGCCAGGACCCAGGCGAAGATCGGGCGTTCGACGAAGACGCGTGACATCGCCGCTTACTCCTGCGGCGGCCGGCTGCCCGCGGCCAACCCGCCGATCCGCTGCGGAGCCGACGCCGGAACGGCGCGGACCGGGTCGCCATGCTTGATGTTGCCCAGCCCCTGCGTGATCACTCGCTCCCCGGCCTTGAGGCCGTCGGTAACCACCCAGCTCGTACCGACCGTCCGGTCGGCGACTATCTTGCGCCGCTCGGCTTTGTTGTCGGCGCCGACAACATATACGAAGGCTGATCCGTCGAAATCCCGCAACAATGCGGGCTGCGGGATCAGTAGCGCCCCGGGCTGCACCGCCTGGTCGAAGATGGCGCGAACGAACATGCCGGGCAGCAGCAGCCCGTCCGGATTGCGAAACTGCGCGCGCAGGGTGACGCTGCCGGTGTCTGGATTGACCACGACTTCGGAGAACTGGACGCTGCCGGTTGTCGGATAGATGCTACCGTCTTCGAGCTGGAGACGCACCGAGGTGCTGCCGCGTTGCAGGTCGCCGCGCGCGAAGGACTGGCGCAGCGCGGTCATTTCAGCGCTCGACTGCTGAATATCGACGTAGATCGGATCGATCCGTTGGATCACCGCCAAGGGTTCGGCTTGGTTGGCGCTGACAAGCGCTCCAACGGTTGAGATCGCACGGCCGATGCGTCCGCTGATGGGCGCGGACACAGTCGTATAGCGCAAGTTGATGCGAGCTGTTTCGAGCGCCGCTTCGTTCTGCGCTACAGCGGCGCGCGCGATCCGCGCCTGGGCAGCGGCATCGGTATATTCCTGTTGCGAAACCGCTTCCATCTCAGCCAGCGGACGATACCGCTCGGCGCGCGCTACCGCGGCTTCGGCGTTGGCGCGTGCGCTAGCAAGATTGGCGTTCGCCTGATTGACTGCGGCACGATAGAGGCTGTCATCCACTCGGAACAGCGGCTGACCGGCCCGGACGACCTGACCTTCGGTGAACAGCCGCTGCCGGATGTGCCCGTTGATCTGCGGGCGCACCTCGCTGGTCTCGTAAGCCGCGGTGCGGGCGGGCAGCGTAGCGGAGATGGCGACGTCTTCCGCCGCGACTTCGATCACGCCTACTTCTACCGGTGGGCGCTCACCAGGACCCTGCTGCTCCGAACATGCCGCCAACAGTGCTGCGGCGCCAAGCGTCAGGGCATAGGCGATCGTGCGCCTCAGGGGCGCCGAAGCAGGATTCCGGGATTGCACCATCGCATCGTCCATTCGCAAAGAACGCCGCGCCCGCAAGCCAAATCCGGCCGCGCGACAATCTGCGACATCTGGGTAAGAGGCTGTACTATCGTTCGGATCAATGAAAATCGCGCGATTTGGGAAGGATTCGCATGTCGCGTGGATGCCCAGCGCGTGGCGGAACGGGCCCGGAGGAAAGATCGATCGTCATCCCATCACCCTTGTTCAGCCGGTCGAGCAAGGCTGTGCGATCGACAATGCGATCGGCCATCAGATGAAGGACTCCTTCTGCGCTCTTCTGTACCTGTCCATGCACCTCCATCAGGCGTGAAGCCATCAGCGGACGGCGATAACGTTCGAACAGGCGCGCCCAGACCAGAATATTCACAAATCCGGCCTCATCCTCCAGCGTGACGAAAATGGCGTTACCCTTGCCCGGCCGCTGGCGTATCAGCACCACTCCTGCCCCCTTGGCTCGCCGACCATCGGGCAAAGCCGTCAACTCAGCACTGGACAGCACCCCCTCGGCACGCAGCGGTTCGCGCAGGAAGTGCATCGGATGCTGCTTCAGCGATAAACGGGTGGTCTGATAGTCGGCTATCACCTCTTCCGACTGAGGCATGGCGGGCAAACTTGAGTCCGGCTCAGCGGCCAGTTCACGGGCGCGGGCGGCGGCGAAGAGCGGAAGCTCGGCCCCGCCCGGGATCCGCCGCACTTCCCAGGCAGCTGGCCGTCGCCCCAGGCCGAGCGAACCGCAAGCGTCGGCATCTGCCAGCAGACGCAGCGCACGGGCGGGCAGCGCGGTGGTAGAGCTTCCCTCGTCTCCGTGCGGCACGCGCACCC
>JAJUJV010000090.1 GCA_029265155.1 Altererythrobacter sp.
GCTTCGGTGAGCATGAGACCTTGCGACATATCTCCGATGTAGGTCGCGGTGTGTTCAGTCTCAAGCTGTCGAAATGTACTCGCGCATCGCCTGAGCTTCGTGCTCGACCATTTCCAGCCGGTACTTCACCAGGTCTCCGATTGAGACGAAGGCGACAAGCTTGTCCTGATCGATCACCGGCAAGTGGCGGATGCGCCGCAGTGTCATCAGTTCGGCCGCATCGCGCACCGTGGTATCGGGTCCCGCCGTGATCGGCGGCGCAGTCATGACTTGACCGACGCTCAGGTCCAACGCGGCT
Source organism: Altererythrobacter sp. (assembly GCA_029265155.1). Taxonomy (GTDB): domain Bacteria; phylum Pseudomonadota; class Alphaproteobacteria; order Sphingomonadales; family Sphingomonadaceae; genus Croceibacterium_A. The sequence continues at coordinate 299 of JAJUJV010000090.1, forward strand.
TCTCCGTGTTCGGCGATGCAGTAGAGCAGGTCACGCTCGGAAAAAATGCCGACCACTTTCCCGCTGTCGAGCACGGGCATGGCACCGATGCGATGATCAGCGAGAAGTTCCGCGGCTTCTCGAACCGTTTCCTGTGGCGAACAGCGGACGATATGCTGAGTTCGTCCGGCGATTAAACGGGCAATCGTCATGCCGACTCTCCCTTTGCCGAGCGGCAGCATGACATGATTCGGCCCCACGGCCAAATTTCGCTCTTACAAGGCGTTGCAGGCATAGCTGAGCGTCGCCATGTGGCGGCAATGGCGCGCCGCTCTCCCCTCGACGATCCCCGGACGGCTGCGCATGCTTGGGCCCGCTACCGCCGGCTTATGAAGGGCATGGGGGTGCTCACGCTGGTGGTAGTCGCCGCGGTTCTAGGTGGCTTCTACTGGTATCACGGCTTTCTTTCGCTGCACTTCTTCGTCGCCGCAGCACTGGGCATCGGTTTCACGATCATGCTGACCGCCGGCCTGATGGGCTTGCTGTTCCTGTCGAGCGGAACCGGCCACGATGAATCGGTTTCGGATTCATCCGACGAGGATCAGCGCTCGGATGAAGCGGGCAACGACCGCAGGCGATAGTCTTCTACGGGCCTGCCGCCGATCAGATGCTCCTGAATGATCCGCTCAAGCGTGGCAGGCGTGCACGAGTGGTACCAGACGTTGTCCGGCCAAACGACCGCGATCGGTCCGCCGGCGCAGATCTGCAGGCAGTCAGCCTTGGTCCGCTGTACTTGCCGCGAGCCCCCAGGCCTGAGCAGGTCAAGCTCCTTCAGGCGGCGTTTCAGGTATTTCCAGGCTTCCTTGCCTTCCTCCCGCGAGCAGCAGCTTTGCTTCTCGCTGAGGGCGCAGAGGAATATGTGCCGCTGGATCGTCTCGCCGCCGATCTTCGACAGAGCTTCCCCGGCACGAACGATGTCTTCGCTACTCATTAAGCGAAGGTAGGAGGTGGAAGCTGGGGCGTCAGCCCTTCTTGCCAGCGATGCGGGCGATTTCAGCCTTTACGAGCCGTTCGACCATTTCGGGGAGGTTGCGATCGAGCCATTCCGCGAGCATCGGCCGTAGCAGGTCGCGGACCAGCCCCTCGAGTGAAGTCTCGCCCGAACGGACGATCTGCGGCTGCGCGCCGGGTTCCGCGATCATGGCCAGGGCCGCAAGCGAATCGCGCATTGCCCGTGCGGCGCTTTCGGTGGTGAGCCCTTCGTCCGAGCGTGACGCGGCCTCGGGCTGAATCAGTTCTTCGCCCAGATCGAGCACTTCGGCCGGTTCATCGTCGCGCTCCTCGTTGGGCGCGGCGCCAAACACCACGCCAGCATTCTCGCGCCGCCGCCGCTCAGCCTGAAGCGTTTCGCGGTTGTCGCGCGCGATCACCTTCTTGATCGATTCGAGGATTTCCTCGACAGAGGGTTCGCCTTCGTGCCGCATCCTGCCCCCTTTGAAGTGTCAACCGCGCGCTTCAGCGCACCGTTTGCAGATCGGGAATGTCCAAACCCTGCTCCGGGATGTCAACGGTCCGGCTCGACTGCGTCACCGGATCGGGATCGCTGGCCCAGTCCCAGATATTGTTGCGGATGCGGTCGTAGTTCTCTGTGGGATCGTAGAGCGGCCCGTACTCCTCAAGCCCGAGATCGCGTGCTTCCGCATGGCCCATCGCCGCCAGCAGGTTGAAGCCCGCCACGTAGGCGTCACGCCGTGCGATCACGAGTTGGACCTGCGCGTTGAACAGTTCCTGCTGGGCATCGAGAATGTCGAGAATGGTACGGTTGCCGACGGTATTCTCGGCCCGGACGCCTTCGAGGCTCAGTTCCGCCGCGGCGACGGCCGCCTGATTCGATTCGATAATGGCGTTGGCCGCCTGCCAGTTCGCGAACGCTGTGCGGACCGTTGAGATCACGTCACGCTCTGTCGCTACCACCGTTTCCAGCGCCGCTGCGGAGCGCGCTTGAGCTTGACGCTCCTGAGCCGCTGGCCGACCGCCTTGGAAAATCGGGATCGTCGCGCGCACCCCGGCCTGCGCTGTAGTGGTGCGCTGCTCTACCGGGATACCAGGTATGTTCGATCCGGCCGTTCCGAGGTTATCGGTCACGCCGCCGCTCCCGAATAGCTCCAGTCGGGGAAGGCGGCTGGCGCTAGCGATGCGGATGTCGAAGCCTGCAGCTCGGGCGCGTTCCTGCGCGCCGATCAGGTCCGGATTGTCGAGCAGCGCGACGTCGACCGCTGTGTCCACGTCCGCGGGCAGCCCCGGGAGCGGCGGGGGTGGCTGCAACTCTCCGGGAGCTGCCCCGACCAGGGCTACGAACGTTTCACGCGCCCGGATCAAGTTCGACTGTGCATTACGCAAGCTGCCGCGGGCCAGCGCCAACCGCGCCTCGGACTGCGCCACGTCAGTACGGGTGAGATCCCCGATCTGAAAGCGGTCGCTGGTAGCTTCCAGATTGGTTTGCAGCACCTCGACGTTGTTGGCAGCGAGGGCCGTGAGCGCCTCGTTCTGGATCACATCCATGTAGGCGGCGACAACCTGGCTGAACAGCGTGCTCTCGCTGCCGCGCAAGTCCGCCCGTCCGGCCAGCACGCGGGTTTCTGCAGCCCGGAGACCGGCGCGGTTCGCTCCGCCAGAATAGAGCGGGATGGTCACATTGAGCTGCCCGCTCACTTGCCGCTCGGGAGAGGCAAATGAAGCTTGGGCTTGCTTGAGGAACTCGGTCAGAGTGGCTGTGCCGCTCAGCGAAGGCAGCAAGTCGGCGCGCTCGATCGCGACTCCTGCATCGGTGGCGCGCTGGTTGGCGCGGGCCGCTTCGAGATTGGGGTTATCGGCATAGGCGCGCGCCAGCGCCTCTTTCAGGGTCGTAGCCTCTGCGCTGTCGATCGTTTGGGCCGCGGCGGGCGCCGCGAAAAGGCAGGCGGCGGCAGCCAGCAGGAAGTGCGCCCCCCTCCCCGCCATGTTAGAAGCTCCAGCGCTTCGGTGCGGCGAACTCGGGCAGCGCGGGCATGCCGAGTTCGGCGAGGGGCAGCAGCGCCACTTGGCCGGCAGCCTTGCGGCCGATGGCCAGACGGGTCAGGCCGCCCTCCACCAATCCGGTCACGACACGGCCGGCGTCCACCAATCGGTCCACCAGTACCTCCGGCAGCTGCTCGATCGCACCGTCGATCATCAACAGCGTGAAGTCGCCACCCTCGCCTGGTGTGATGGCCTGTTCGGGCGTCACCACCTCCAGCGAGCCAACCAGCGGGCGCAGCAGTTCGGCCAGGTAACCGCTGCCGCCGTCGACCAGCAGTGCCTTGTCGTCAGTGGTCGGCCTCGCTTCCTGCAGCATCAGGCCTTGCACGATCGGAGCGGCGAGCTGCCTCCCGCCACCAAGGTCAATGGCGCGGTCCATGTAGGCGAAGCTGCGCGCCGGCTCGGGCACGAAGCGCTCGCGCTCCACCGCGGCCATGCGCCGCAGCACGAAGTCGGCATTAACGCCGGTCGGCCGCAGCTGGCTTTCGATCATAACCCGTCGGGCCAGTGCGGCCTGGGAAGCTTCGTCTCCGCTGAGCGGGCGGTCCTCAACGATCGTCACGTCTGCAGGTCTCTATGTTCGTTTGCGCGCGGGCGAGCCTTAGGGCTTGGATTTGCACCGGGCAATGGCTGGCTTTGTCGCAAGTGGTCATCGGTGAGCATCCACTCGCTTTTGACGGAACCGCGGGGCCGCGCCTATGGGCGCTCGACCGGAAGGAGCGGGGTTTCGATGAACGACTTGGTGACCATTCGTGAGGAAGATCTGATCGAGAGCGTCGCCGACGCTCTGCAATACATCTCGTTCTACCATCCGATGGATTACATCCGGGCGCTGGGGGAAGCCTATGAGGCGGAACAAGGCCCGGCTGCCAAGGACGCGATCGCCCAGATTCTCACCAACAGCCGGATGTGCGCCGAAGGGCATCGGCCGATCTGCCAGGACACCGGCATCGTCAACGTCTTCGTGAAGTGGGGGCAGGACTGCCGGTTGGATTCGGCGCGTTCGCTACAAGAGGTGGTCGATGAAGGGGTGCGCCGCGCTTACAACCATCCCGACAACAAGCTGCGCGCTTCTATCCTTGCCGATCCGGCCTTCACGCGGCGCAACACGCGCGACAACACGCCGTGCGTTTTGTCGGTGGAGATGGTGCCGGGCAGCACCGTGTCGATCGATGTGGCTGCCAAAGGCGGCGGCAGCGAGAACAAGTCCAAGTTCAAGATGATGAACCCCAGCGACTCGATCGTTGATTGGGTGCTGGAGATGGTTCCGCAGATGGGCGCCGGCTGGTGTCCTCCGGGGATGCTCGGCATCGGCATCGGCGGTACCGCGGAGCATGCGGTCAAGCTCGCCAAGATGAGCCTGATGGAGCCGATCGACATGGGCCAGCTCAAGGCACGTGGGCCGGCCAACGATCTGGAAGCGCTGCGAATCGAAATCTTCGACAAGGTCAACGCGCTCGGCATCGGTGCTCAGGGGCTAGGCGGCCTGTCGACCGTGCTCGACGTCAAGATCCTGGACTGGCCGTGCCATGCGGCCGGTAAGCCGGTGGCTATGATCCCGAACTGCGCGGCGACGCGGCACGCGCACTTCACGCTCGATGGCTCCGGACCGAGCTACCTGCCGGCTCCTGACCTCGATCAATGGCCGCAGGTGGATTGGCAGCCCGACGCGGCGGCGAAGCGAGTGAATCTAGACACGCTAACGCCGGAGGAAGTGCAAAGCTGGAATGCTGGCGACCGCCTGCTGCTGAGCGGGGCTATGCTGACCGGCCGCGACGCTGCGCACAAGCGCATCCAGGACATGCTTAGCCGCGGCGAGGACCTGCCGGTGAGCTTCAAGGGGCGGGCGATCTACTATGTCGGACCGGTCGATCCGGTCGTGGGCGAGGTGGTCGGCCCCGCCGGCCCCACTACCGCGACCCGGATGGACAAGTTCACCGATACGATGCTCGGGCTTGGCCTCCTGGCCATGATCGGCAAGGCGGAGCGGGGGCAGGGCGCCGTCCAAGAGATCGCCCGCCACAGGGTCGCTTACCTGATGGCGGTCGGCGGCGCGGCTTATCTGGTGGCTCGTGCGATTAAGCAGGCGAAGGTCGTCGCGTTCGAGGATCTGAGAATGGAGGCGATCTACGAATTCACCGTGAAGGACATGCCTGTCACCGTGGCAGTGGATAGCGGAGGCAACAACGTCCACACGCTGGCCCCGCTGCACTGGCGTGACAAGATCGCGCGGGAACGACTTCTGGAAGGCGCCTGACGGCTTTCCGCCGTTCGACCAAGGACTTACCCTGCTCGACAGCCGCGCTGGCGCAGGTAAGGCATTGCGAGCTACACCTGCGGAGATGGAATCCGAATTCCCTGAGGACGACACGGCGCACGTGCCGTTCGGCACGGTGCTGGCCTCGATAGCTGGGCTATGGCTGACCTACTTTCTGCTGACCACCTTGCGGTGGGAGATGCTGCGTTGGGAGCTACCCGGCATCGGCATGTCGCAGGAGCTGCTGTGGCCGCGTGCGCTAGTGTCGCTGTCCGGCGTGGTCATCACGCTGGGTTTGTGGCTCGTGCTGCGGCTGTTCGACAGCCGGCCATTATGGGCCAAGATTGTCGCTGCCTTGATCCTGTCCCTACCGGTGGCGATCGCCAGCGCTCAGGCCAATCAGCTGATCATGAAGGCACCTGCCGAACGGCTAGCCGAGCAAATCAGTAGCGAGGAGCGCCGCGGCGGAAGCGGCGACGTGCTGAACGACCTTCCCGGCCTGAACCTGCCAGGTCGCGGCAGCGGGCCGATTGCAGAGGGCAGGGCGGCCATGGCGACGCCATGGCAGGAACTCACCGAACTCGTGTTCGGGCGCTATTTCATGATGCTGGCGTGGTGCGCGCTGTATCTGGCGCTGCTCACCGGCGAAAAGGCACGTGCAGCCGAACGGCGAGAGGGGGCATTCCGGCGCGCGGCCAAGGCGGCCGAGCTGCGCAGCTTGCGCTATCAGGTCAATCCGCACTTCCTGTTCAATACGCTGAACTCGCTGTCGGCCCTGGTCCTCACCGGGAAGACTCAGGCCGCGGAAAAGGTGATCCAGACCCTTTCCACCTTCTACCGCCGCAGTCTGGCGGATGATCCCACGGCGGACGTGCCGCTGCGCGAGGAATTCGCCTTGCAGCGGCTGTACCTCGACATCGAGGCGATACGTTTCCCGAGCCGTCTGCGCGCGTGCTACGAGCTGCCGGCCGAACTCGAGCAGGCAAAAGTGCCGGGCATGATTCTGCAGCCGCTGGTCGAAAACTCGGTTAAACATGCCGTGGCGCCGTCAGCGGATCCGGTGACGATCACGCTGTCGGCGCGAGAAGAATACGGGCGCCTGGTCGTAAGCGTTTCGGACGATGGACGAGCTGACAGAGGTGGCGAACCGCGACCGGGCTATGGCATCGGCCTCGCCAACGTTCGCGAGAGGCTCGCCGCGCGGTTCGGCAAGGAAGCGACGATCGTTTCTGGCCCTGCTCCGGGCGGGGGCTATTCCACGCTGCTCAGGATGCCGATAGTGAGAAAGGCGGACGAACTGCCGCTGTGAGGGGCCTGGCATGCTGCGAACCCTAATCGTCGATGACGAGCCGCTTGCGATCGAACGCATGCAGGTGCTCTGCGCGGAGCTCGACCAGTTGCAGGTCGTGGGGACCGCACACGATGGCGCCTCTGCGCTGCGTCTGGCCGAGAAGCTGAAGCCCGATCTGCTCTTGCTCGACATGACGATGCCCGGCGTTGACGGCCTTGGCGTGGCCCGTCAGCTCGGAAAGGGCCCCGAAGCGCCCGCGATCATCTTCGTCACTGCGCATGAGGATTTCGCGGTCGATGCCTTCGATCTGGATGCCATCGACTACGTCTTGAAGCCGGTCGCCGCCGAGCGGCTCGCCCGCGCCATCGATCGTGCGGTCGCGCGCCGCGATCGCGTTCCCGGCGAGACGAGCGAGTGGCAGACCGAGTTCTGGGTGCCGCATCGCTCCGAATTGCTGCGGCTCGAGGCTGAGCAAGTGGAGCGCATCGACGCCGAGCGTGATTACGTCCGGCTCCACGTCGGCGAGCGCAGCTACCTGTTGTTGCAAACCATCGCGGGGTTGGAGGAGCGGCTCGATCCCGAACGCTTCATCCGCATCCATCGTTCGACCATTCTGCGGCGCGATTGCATTCGCGGCCTGCGCCACGAAGGGCTCGGGGTCTGGTGCGTCGAGTTGGCCAACGGCGAAGCGCTGCGGATCGGCCGCACTTACCTGCGCAAAGTGAAGGCGATGACCGGCCGCTGAAAGAGGAAGGGCGCCCTTGCGGACGCCCTTCGCGGGGGGTGTTCTGGACGGAGGCGGCCGGTTCGGCGGAAACGTGTCAGCCGCGGTTGTTCTCGCGACTGATCCGCTCGGCGACCTGCTTGTGCACGTTAGCCTTGGTTTCCTTGTAGCAGCGGCGGGCCTCAGAGGACGGCGTACGAGTTCCGGTGCGGATCTCGTCGACGCCGCAGACATCGCGAGCGGCGCGGTCGATCCGCGCGTCGAGCGCAGCCTGTCCGGCTTCGGTGGCCAGGTTCAGGTCGGAATATTTAACGCCGACGACCGGCGCAGCAGCGGCGGGAGCAGCGAGGACCGCGGCGGAAAGGGCGGCGGCCAGGATCGCGGAATACCTCATGATGAATCTCCTCTCTGTCGGTTGCGTCCCGGAGCCGCTCGGGACTGTGGGGGCGGCTCCGTGACGCAAGGACAGATTAAGCGATTCGGCCGCGCTTTCGCGGACAGGTCGATTGCCGTTTATGATCTGCCGACCAACGACTCCGCCTACCGACGAACGACCGGGACGACCGGACGAACGTCATTTGGCATGTGGCGCGAATCGGGCCACACTGACTTTCATGGCGATCGTCCTCACTTTCCTGCTCGGCATCGGCAACTTTGCGATGCACAAGGCGGTGCTGGAGAGCCAGCATCCGATGCTGGCGCAAATGCCGTGGATGGGCCTGATGGGGGGGCGGTTCAGCTTCGCCTTGGAATTCATGCTGTTGGTGGGAGCGCTGCTGCTGGCGGCGCACGGCAGCTCGGGCTGGGGCTGGGCCTATCTCGCCTACAGCGCGCTCAACGGCCTTTCCGCCTGGTTGATACTGTCGCGGCGCATCTGACGATGGCGCGGGAACGGGCCGTCACCCTGGGCGCTTTGCGGGTATGAGCCGCCCGCGCCCGACCTGGTTGGTGACCAACGCATCAAGCGGCAGCAATGACGATGCGGCGCTGGCGGCGTTGCAGGACTGCTGCCGGAGGCACCGATTTGAAGTAGCCGAACACACCGTTTTTCCCGAGGATGCTCTTCCCACCCCCGAGGCGCTGACGGCGGCTCACGTCGACCTGGTTGTCGTCTTCGCCGGCGATGGCACCATCAACACGCTGATTTCGGGCCTTGCCAGATGGGAGGGGGCGGTACTCGTCTTGCCGGGTGGGACGATGAACCTGCTCTACCACCGGCTACACGGCGACCGCTCGCTGGAGGAAACCGTTGCGGCCGTTGCCCGCGGTGAGGCAGCGGTACGGCGCCCCGGCGTCATCCGCAGCCCTTATGGCGATGCGTTTGCCGGAATGCTGGCCGGGCCGGGCACGAGTTGGGGACGCGTGCGGGAAGCCATGCGCGAGGCCGACCTGGTCGATCTCGCTTCCGGGACGGTGGAAGCCATCGAGCAGACGCTGACGGGAGAGATGATCGCTTGCAGAGTTCCTGCCTTAGGCCGCCCGGAAGGCTATCCGCTGCTCAGTCTCACTCCGCACAACGACGGCATCGAAGTCGAAGCCTACCATGCCGAGAGGGCGGGCGAGTACCTCGAACACGCCTGGGCCCTGCTGCGCCGTAATTTTCGCGAAGGCCCGCATGACGTTCTCGGGCATGCAATGACCGTCCGGCTGGCCAGTA
>JAJUJV010000039.1 GCA_029265155.1 Altererythrobacter sp.
CCTGAAGCACGAGCGTGCGCCGCGTCTCGTAACGATCCACGGCCAGCGAGAACGTGAAGCCGAGCAGCAGAGCGAGCAAACCCAGGACGGCCGACACGACATAGCCGTCGCGGCTGTCGTCGCCCTGCTCGCCGTCGCGCGTCCGCGCCTTCTCCCGGTGCCGCCGCGCCAGCGCTCCGATAAAGGCTGCACCAACCATGGCCAAAAAGGTCAGTAGTCCAATGACGAGTACCGGAGTGGCTTCGAGCCATTGCCCCACTGCAACCATGCGCACCTCCGGCGATATCGCTCATCTTCCAATCATTTCGGCGGCGACACAATCGGGAGGATTTGACCGCCAGCAGTTTTGCCTGTCGGCAGGAAGTGGGGGCGGTAGAGCCCCGTGGCCGGACAGTTCAGGGACCTTTGAGGCGGCCATGCGTTGGTAGAATAGGCAGCGCTGAAAGGTTGCGAATATGTCCAGCTCAAAGAACCCGGTGCAAAAGGACAAGGAACGCGCACCCGACGCCGATTGCAAGGAGCATCGCGAGAACCTGTTGGACGATGCCCTCGACGATACGTTTCCGGCGAGCGATCCGCCGGCCATCGTGGCTCCCACATCCAGGCGATGCTGAAGCTCGCCGCCGGGCTGATGCTCTGCGTGCCGGCCGCGCTGCAGGCTCAGCCCACGCCGGAGCGTGCTTTCGTCGAGGGAGAGGACGGCGTGCTCGTCCACCAAGCGAGCGGCTTTCGGTTTCCCCAAGAGGTCGCCGGGTTCGTCCGTAGCGACACGGCCGATCTGGCGGGCAGCGGCGAATACGTCGGCGTGAAGTACTCACGCCCGCTTTCGACGGACGGGACGCTCACCTTGCGGGCTGCGGTGGTGAGGATACCCGGCCTCTCCCCGGAAGCGCATTATACGATCACGAAACCCGTGGTCATGGCGTCTCTAGCAGACTCGCGGCCCGTGGCCGAGGGCCCCTATGAGCGTATCGAAGGATCGGCAGGCTACCGCGGTGTATTCACGGGCAGCTTTGAGGGGAATCCCTGGATGCGCGGGCTCTGGACCTTCGAGCGGGGGGAATGGGATTTGCGCATACGCGCCGATGTACCGAGGATCGACCTCATCCAGGCTGACGAAGCCATGGAGGATTTCGTCAGCGCGTTGAACGCTGGCAGCTCCCTGGTTGCCGCGTCTCCTTCGAACCCTGTGGAGGACGATGCGGTCGCGGACCCCGCCTCGGCCGCGATCCGACCGCCAGAGGACCGATGAACTTCGAGTGGGACCTGTTGGTCCGCACCTTTATTCCGCTGCTGGTCGCGTTCGCGCTCGCCTTTCCGGTCGGCTGGGAGCGCGGTGCAGGGCGCTCGAGCGTCGGCTTTCGCACTTTGCCGGTCGTCGCCATGGCCAGTTGCGGCTTTGCCCTGCTGGCAAGAGACCTGGAAGGGTCCGACGCGGAAAGCATGACGCGGCTTCTGCAGGGCCTGATGGGGGGCATAGGCTTCATCGGCGGCGGAGCCATCCTCAAGCAGAACGGATCGGTCAAAGGCCTCGTTACAGCGGCCAGCATCTGGAACGTCGCCGCGATCGGCGTCGCTGTGGCTTACGGCCGGATCGAGATCGCCGTCACGCTGAGCGTGCTCAACCTTGCCGTCTTGATCCTGCTTACGCCGCTCGGCGAGAAGGTGGCCGACGAGGAGCGCTAGGTGCGGGCCGGCACAACCCGCCGTTCGTGAACCGTTCCTCGCTTGGTTGGCTGCTAGTCCGCACAGACCGGTACCCGGCTCATGGTCATTCCCGCTCCGCCGAAGCCTGGCGTGGCTCGGTTGACCCAGCGTATCTTCTTGCAGTCCTTTTTAGGCTTGGCGCGCTCTGCGGCGGCGGGTTGCGCTTCGCCCCCTCTCTTCGCCAACGCCTGTTGATCCAGCCAGCGATCGGCGCTTCTTTGCCCGTCTTGAGCGACCCGACGCCGGTACTCGGCCTTGTTGTCGTTCCAGGCGGCCTGACGCTCCGCCAGAGTAAGAGGCCGCCCGCTCGCCGCGTCCGGCTGAACGGTGGGCTGCCTCTGGGCGAGCGTCGGGTAAGCCAGAAACAAGGATGAACCGGCAAGCGCCGCCAGCACGATACGATTGATCATTTCTCGACCTTCCAGGAGAATTCCAGGCTGCTTTCGCCGACTGCCGCGCCGTGCGCATCGTAGCGGCGCTCGATGATGAACCCGAGACCGCGATCATCGATCCCGACCACAGTGCTGCACCGGGTCCCGTATGTCGAATCGCGGATGAATATGGGCGATTGCGCCGGCGTTGGCGGCACCCTGGATTGAAGGGGCAGCGCGAGTTCATCGTCGGACGAATGGTCCTCTCGAAGGAGGTCGAGCAGTGTTTCGGGCCGCCCGTGCTCGTCTGCGATCCATTCGCCAAGCCCGGCCTTCAGCCGCGTTGTCTTGGGCCATGGCTCGTCGAGGGCGCCGTTGGACAAGCCGTAGATCCCCGGCACCAGGAGCTTTCGGAGCGGCTCGGGTCGGTTCGACAGGAACCGGGCGCGATCGCGATCTGCCACGATCAGATTGAAAGGGTTGAAATCGGCAAGCGACGCGGCATCGGGATCGGCATAGCGGCCTTCCCCCGCCAGGACGTCGGTGGCGAGCGCGCCGCGCGAGGCGCGGTCCGGATCAGGCGCATCGTACCCACCGAGGTTGGTGACCACCGCAAAGCGTCCTTGCTCCGAGACGCCGAGCCAGGTCCCACCGGACTGCAGATCGCGCCCGGCGATCACGTGATCCGGTTTGTCCCACCGCGACAGTGCCTGGGCCGGACGAGCGTGCAGTTCGTCGCGGTTGCCAGCCACGACCAGCAACCATCGCGGATGGGCGCGCCACGCCACTGCCAAGACACACATGAGCTGGCTTATCGGCCCTGGGCTCTGGTGTCGCAACCGCCACGACAGCTGCTGCAACCAGGACCCTGCGAGCCGATTTCAGGCCGATGGGTTACGATTGCGGCGGAACGTCGACGTGGTCTTCCAGTGCGCCTTCGACCGGGCGAATGGTCGAGACGTTGCCGGCGGCTGACGTGGTTTGCATGCTGCCGTCCGGCTGCTTCGGACCATCGGTAAAGCAGTTTTCCTGCTGCTGCCCTTCGACAAGGAAGCAGGCTTGGCCGTCCTTCATGAAGATCGATCCACCAGTGGCCGTTCCGTCGGCAGCAACCCTCGAGAAGGTCATGCCCGGGTGAATCTGGATATAATCGACTTCACCGCCTGAGCGGGTGACCTGGTAGGTGCCGGGAGCGACGGCCTCAAACCCGGGCGCCTCGCCCTCGAGCACGTCGGAGTTATCCGCCACTTCGCCCGCCACGGGGGCATTGGCGTTGTCGGCTTCGGATTCGGCGTTGTTGTTGCAGGCCACCAGGGCAAGCGAGGCAGCCAAGGCAAGTGTCTTCTTCACGTCAGATCTCGCTGTTGCAAATGTCACAAAAGATAACCCGGAGGTAAGAGGCCGGTTCCGACACAGGTCAGGACCGACGAGACAAGGGCAGCAGTATCGGCGATGCAACGGCAGACCGCTTCGTTGACAATATCTGTTGGCTGGAAGCGCGAGTGGTGGCTATTGGACTCCGCGACAGCCCCGCTCTATGCGCGGCCGGAATCTCTGCGCGATTGCCGCGCTCAACGACTCTTACGAAGGGAGCCATTCGAATGCCGCTGGTGAACATGAAGCCGCTGCTTCGCGACGCGATGGACAACGGCTACGCGGTCGCCGCTTTCAACCTCGTCGACTACGGCACCACCAAAGCCATGGTGAAGGCCGCCGAGGAACTGAACGCGCCGGTGATCTGCCAGACCAGCGCCAAGACGATCCAGTACTGGAGCCACAAGGAAATCGTCTCGTGGGTCCGCACCGCGGCCGAGGATTCGCCGGTGCCGGTCGTGCTGCACCTCGACCACTGCAAGGACCTGGCGATGATCGAGGAGTGCGCGAAGGCGGGCTGGACCTCGATCATGATCGACGCTTCCGAGTTCCCGTTCGAGAAGAACCTGGAGATGTCGCTGCGGGTGCGCGAGATCGCCGAGAAGTACGGCGTCGGCATGGAAGCCGAGCTGGGCCAGATCATGGGCGTCGAGGACGACATGGTCGTGGCGGAAGAGGACTCGGTTCTGACCGATCCGGACGATGCCAAGAAGTTCTGCGACGCGCTCGACCTGTCCGCTTTCGCCTGCGCGGTCGGCACCGCCCACGGCTATTACAAGGGTGAGCCCAAGGTCGACTTCGACCGCATCCAGCGGATCAACGAGCTGACCAAGACGCCGATGGCGCTCCACGGCGGCACCGGCCTGTCCGACGAGACCTTCGCCAAGGCGATCGCCCGCGGCGCGGCCAAGATCAACATCTCGACCAACCTGAAGCACGTCTTCGTCGAAAGCTTCGTCAAGTACCACGAAGCCAAGCCGAACGACTACGAGCCGCTGCGCCTGATCGACGCGCAGTACCAGGCGTGCAAGGCGATGTTCGCCGACTTCATCGAGAAGTTCGGCGGCAAGGACCGTGCCCAGCCCTATCTCGCCAAGGCCGCGTGAGGGGCGACACCGGAATGATCAAGGCACTGATTTTCGACTGCGACGGCGTGCTCGTCGATACCGAGCGCGACGCCCACCGCGTCGGCTTCAACAAGGCGTTCAAGGAAATGGGCATCGACGCCGAATGGGACGTCGAGCTTTATGGCAAGCTGCTGCTGGTCGCCGGCGGCAAGGAGCGGATGCGGGCCTACTTCGACGAATACGGCTGGCCCGCGGGCACGGAAACCGACGCGCAGAAGGACGAGCTGATCGTCAAGCTGCACAAGACCAAGACCGAGATCACCGCGAACCTGGTCTCCGGCCTGCCGGTGCGCCCGGGCATCCTGCGGATCATCGACGAGGCGATTGCGGCCGGCGTGAAGCTGGGCGTGTGCACCACGTCGAACCCCAAGTTCATCGACGCCGTGCTCGACCTGTTCGGCCAGGACCGGAAGGCCAAGTTCGACTTCGTTCATGCCGGCGACGTCGTGGCCAAGAAGAAGCCGGCGCCCGACATCTACCTGCTGGCGCTCGAGACGCTGGGTCTTCCGCCGCACGAATGCATGGTGATCGAGGACAGCCGCAACGGCCTGCTCGCCGCGCGCGGCGCCGGGCTGCCGACGCTGATAACCACCAGCACTTACACGGTGGACGAGGATTTCACCGGCGCGGTCAAGGTCGTGCCGGAGCTGGGCGACGAGCCCAATGTCAACGTCACGCTCGCCGATCTGGGCGAGCTGGCCGCCGCGACGGCGGCCTGAGGAAGGATAGAAATGGCAGACATTACCCAGGAGCAGATCGAGCGCGCGATCAAGACGACGTGCGCGACAGTGCTCAAGAACGAGCACTACTTCTCGGACCTCGACGGCCTCGCCGGCGACGGCGACTTCGGCACCTCGCTGGCCACCGGCTTCCGGATCATCGATAAGGAATGGGACGAGATCCCGAAAACCGACATCGGGGCGATGCTGCTCAAGATCTCGATGCTGGTCTCCAAGCACGTCGGCGGCAGCTCGGGCCCGATCTGGGGCACCGGCTTCATGAAGGCGGCGATGCGGACCAAAGGCAAGACCTCGATCACGCTGCAGGAGCTGAGCGACATGCTCGGCTCCGCGATCGAAGGCATCCAGGCTCGCGGCGGCGCCAAGCTGGGCGACAAGACCCTGCTCGACGCGCTGATCCCGGTGCACGAGAAGCTGAAGGAACACGCGGCGAGCGGCGGCGAACTCGGCACGGCGCTGTGCGATGCTGCCGACGCGGCTGAGAAGGCGGTCGACGACACCCGCAACCTGGTTGCTCACCGCGGCCGCGCCAGCCAGGTCGGCGAGCGCAGCGCGAACACGCCCGATCCGGGCATCGTCGCCATCGCCACCATCCTCCACGACTGGTGCAAGAACTTCGGCGTCGCGCGCACCGCGAACGTTGCCGAAGTCGCCAAAGCCACTGCCTGATTTCCACTTCGACGGAGAGGACTATCCCATGAAGAAGTTCGTCAACGATCCCGCCAATTTCGTGCCCGAGTTCATGAAGGGCATCGCGCTCGCGAACCGCGACCTGCTCGACTTCAATGCCGAGTTCCAGATGATCACCCGCAAGGGCGGCGCCCAAGCCGGTAAAGTCTCGATCGTCCAGGGTTCGGGCTCGGGCCACGAGCCGGCGCACGTCATGGCGGTCGGCCCGGGCATGCTGACCGGCGCCTGCCAGGGTGCCGTGTTCGCCGCTCCGCCGGTCGACGCGTGCTACGAGACGATCAAGAAGTGCGCCTCGGACGCCGGCGTGCTGGTGCTGGTCAACAACTACCAGGGCGACCGCATGGCCTGGGACATGGCCACCGAGATGGCCACGGCTGAGGGCATCAACGCCCGCCAGTTCTGGATCAACGATGACGTCGCGGTAGAGGACAGCCTCTACACCGTGGGCCGCCGCGGCGTGGCCGGCAACTTCTTCGTCATCAAGGCCTGCGGCGCCGCCGCCGAGCAGGGTAAGAGCCTCGACGAAGTCTATGCCATTGCCGAGAAGGTCAACAACAACGTCCGCACGATGGGCGTGGCGCTGACCAGCTGCATTCCGCCGGCCAAGGGCACCCCGATCTTCGAGATCGGCGACGACGAGATGGAAGTCGGCGTCGGCATCCACGGCGAGCCGGGCCGCCGCCGCGAGAAGATCCACCCTGCCGACCAGATCACCGAAGAGCTGTTCGAAGCTGTCGCCAAGGACATCCCGTTCAACTCGGGCGACCGCGTCGCGATCATGGTCAACGGCCTCGGCGGTACGCCGATCAGCGAGCTCTACGTGCTCTACGCCAAGGCCCACGAACTGGCCGAGAAGGCCGGGTTCACCGTGGTGCGCAACTACGTCGGCGAATACTGCACCTCGCTCGAGATGGCCGGTGCCTCGCTGACCATCCTGCGGCTCGACGACGAGCTCGAAGCCCTGCTCGACGCTCCGGCCGAGACGGCTTACCGCATCCTCTAAGCCTAGGCTTAAGCTGCAAATCGAAGCGCCCGGTTCCGCGAGGAGCCGGGCGTTTTGTTTGGCGCCGGGTGACGTGCTGGCGAGACCCCGGAGCGGAGACATGCGCCATCGCCCGCTGGCGAATGCGGGATTACGCCGGGAGAGTCCGCGGGCGACGCGGGTCCCCGGATAAGGGCCGGGGTGAACGGCCGGCGCGATGACCTGGGCATCACAGGGTTGCCTGGCACAGCGTTGTCTTGCGAACAGCGGCGAGTGCTGAGCCGCGAGGCTCGCCGCTCGGCCCTGCGGTGCGAAGCGGTGGCGGGTAGGGCTCGCACGTAGCCGCCTTGCGTGTCCAGCCAGTGCGGCGTTGAGGTCCACCGTGAGCCGGTCTTCGCATCCCGGAACGGACACCCGCGGGCATCCGCGAGCACCGGCCGATCGTTGCGGAGGCAGGAACGAAGCGCTACCGCCCCCGCACCCCGGCGCGCGTCAGCTTGCGCCGACCAGCCGTCGAATAACCCATTTGGTTATTTATGTCAAGAGGGTTGGTGCACTCAGGCTGTTGCGCGTAATGCAACAGCTGTCACATTCTTCGCAATTGCGTAATGTTGTGCGTTGCACCATCTGCACGGCGCATCGCCACGAGGCGAGCCAATGCAGGGGAATACAACATGCGCAATTTCGCGAACGCCTTCTTCTCGGCGGTCGCCGCCATGTCGATCAGCGGCGTGCTGTTCACGACCGTCCTGATCTGACAGGCCGACGCCTAACGAAGGCCGAAGCGCCCGGCTCCAGCGGAGCCGGGCGTTTTCTATTTGCGGACCAGCAGGAAAGCTCAGCCGCCGTCGCGCCAACGTGCTGCGGCCGCACCTGCTTGGCGCGTCGCATCCAGCGAGACCGGAGTGAGGCCTACGCGAAGCGGAGAGCGCGCGTCGGCGGCTTGCGCGCGCGGGAGCGCCAGCGGAATGTCGTGCTGAGTGTGGGCCATCAACTCGCGGCCCTGCGGCACCACAGCGCTCTTGCCGGTGATGAAACCGGCGAAAACGCCCACGAGAACGACGCCGCCGACAGTCGCCAGAGTATTGCCCTCGCCTTCCTGACGATAAGTACCGTCGATATCCACACGGCGGCCGCCGACTTCGACGTACTTGAGCTCGATGTCCATCTTGCCCGACTTGCCGAACATGCCCTTGTCGGTCAGCCAGGTAATCTCGCCCACGGCACGGCTGCCCTTGGGGATCACCACGTGGTTCTGGTGAATCACGTCATGGACCACGGTGAGGTTGAAGGTGTCGCCTTCGTTCCACGTCTTGCCCTTGGTGGTGATGTCCTGATTCACCGCCAGGAGGACTTCGGTGTTGGCCGGCAGGACGGCAGCGGGCTCTGCCACACGGCTGACTTCGAGCGGCAGCGGAAGCGGCTCGGCGGTATCCTGCGCGATCGCAGTACCAGAAACGGAAAGCAGCAAGGCAGCTGCAGCAGTTCGTACCAACATCTATAGTCCCCCCGTCGAAAAAGCTTCGAGGAGAGGGGCTATGGCGTTAAACTACTTTAGGTAACGTTCTGCCACATCCTTAAGATTGCTTGCCGAACAGCCGGCCGTCACCGCCCGGCGTATCGGGCGCCCTGGATATCGACCGTCTTTGGCGTCTGCGCGAAGAGCTCGGTGAAGGGATCGTCGAGTTCGAGCGTGTGCGGCTCGGTGCCTTCGCGCACGGTGGTGCGGCGCATGTCGCGCTTGTATTTCGCGTAGTCGTAGTCGCCGCCGCGGTGCATCGAGCAAAGGTTATCCCAGATCACGAGGTCGCCGACGTTCCAGTTCACGCTGAACACGTATTGCGGCTGGGTGGCGTGCTCAATCAGTTGCCTAATTAGCGCCCGCCCCTCCTCCTTGGGCATCCCTTCGACGTCCATCGTGTGGGCGGCGATGAACAGGCTCTTGCGGCCCGAGCCGGCATGCGTGTGGACCAGCGGATGGCGGGCCTTGGGGCGCTGGTCGATCTCTTCCTCGGAGATCTCCGCGCCGGCCATCTTGCGGCTCCACCACAAGGTGTTGATGCCGACCTTGTCCTCCAGGAAGTCCTTCATGTCCTGCGGCAGGTCTTCGTAAGCGCTGCGGGTGTCGGCGAACCAGGTCTCGCCCCCCTCCGGCGGCACCTCATGCGCGAGGAGCAGCGAATAGCTGGTGCGCTTTTCCATGAAGGCGCTGTCGGTGTGCCACAGCCGATCGCCCTTGCGGTACTGGATCGCGGCAGGGTCCTGCGTGATCTCTCCGTCGACGTTGAGGTTTGAGGCGTCGAACAGCTCGCGGTGCGGCAAGCGCATGCGGGCGCCTTCGCGCCGCGGGACGCGCTCCAGATAGCCGAAGTTACGGCTGAATTCGACGTGCTGGTCGTCGCTGAGGCCCGTGTTGCGGTAGATGCACACCCCCCAGGTATCCATCGCTTCGGTGACCTGGCGGACCTCGTCCCCGCTGAGCGGCCGGGTCAGATCGAGCCCGGAGCATTCGGCGCCGAAGCGCGGCAGAATCGGTTCGACTTTCAACGGCATCACGCTCTCCGCAGATTTATTAGCATGCTAAGCATTACCTACGGGACGCTTGCGCTGCAAGGACGTGCGTTTGCAATGCGCCACGAGGATGTCCTGCTGGTTGTACGCGCGGTGGGCGAAAGTGACGATGCCCTGGTCGGGGCGCGAGCGGCTTTCGCGCACGGCCACCACTTCGGTCTCGATCCGCAGCGTGTCGCCGACGAATATGGGCGCAGGGAAGCGGACCTCGTCCCAGCCGAGATTGGCGACCGCCGTTCCTTGCGTGGTGTCGTTGACCGAAACCCCCACCATCAGCCCGAGCGTGAAGCAGGAGTTCACCAGGATCCGGCCATACTCGGTGCCTTTCATGTACTCGGCATCGAGATGCAGCGCCGCCGGGTTATGGGTGAGCGCGCTGATCATCAGGTTGTCGGTTTCGGTCACCGTGCGCCGCAGCGGGTGATCGAAGACCTGGCCGACCTGGAACTGCTCGAACCACAAACCGGCCATAACCCGCGCTCCTCTCGCCCGCTTCTCTAGCGCGGGCGCTGCGCCGGGGAAAGGAATGCCGCGCCAGCCGTTGTGCATCGC
This sequence comes from Altererythrobacter sp., assembly GCA_029265155.1. Classification (GTDB taxonomy): domain Bacteria; phylum Pseudomonadota; class Alphaproteobacteria; order Sphingomonadales; family Sphingomonadaceae; genus Croceibacterium_A. The sequence goes on from JAJUJV010000039.1 coordinate 10,115, forward strand.
GAACAGCACAGGGACCTCGAATGAGAGCACGCTATCTTGCCTTCATCGCGCTCGCCGCGCTCGGTGCCTGCGGGAGCGGCGACGACGGAGCCGATCAGCCTGCACCGGCGGCGGAGGTTGCCACCGAGACGGCACCCACCGCCACGCCCGCTGCCCCCGACGCCGATGACGTCGACGCCATCCCTGCCGCCTTCCACGGCCGCTGGGGCCTCGTTCCCGCCGATTGCGAGCCGGGGCGTGCCGACGCCAAGGGTCTGCTGACGATCGGCACCGACAAGCTCGAGTTCTACGAATCCGTCGCCACGCTCGACGACGTCGAGGAAGCGGCGCCCGGCCGGATACGCGCCTCGTTCGACTTCACCGGCGAAGGCATGACTTGGGAGCGCGACATGGCGCTCGAGCTCGAAGAGGGCGGCTCCGTGATGGTGCGCAGCGAATTCGGGGCTGAGGCTGCGCCCGATCCATTCCGTTACACCAAGTGCAACTAGGGGAGATTATCCATGAAGCTATATGTTGGGGCCGCGGTGACCGGCGCGCTCGCGGTGAGTGCCTGCACCACAACCGGTACCGCCCGTAACGGCCTCTGCGACCCCGAGCCCGGGCAGCTCTTCGTCGGGCAGAAGGCGGATGCGGCGGCCGGCCTCGCTATTCGCCAGGCGACGGGTTCCCACATCCTCCGCTGGGCGCCGCCGCGTTCGGCACAGACGATGGATTTCCGCCAGGAACGGGTGACCGTCTCGTACGACGACGACATGATCATCACGCAAGTCTCCTGCGGTTGAGAAGCCGCGCAAACCCGGTAAGTTGGCGGGCCAACAACCGGGAGGATGAGGATGACGAAAACGATAAACCGCGCCGGGAATGTGCGCTATGGCTGATCCGCAGGACGGCCGCCAGCGCGTCCCGGCGCTTTCGCCCTTCGAGGAAGAGATCGGCTTCACCCGCGCGATCCGCGTCGGCAACACGATTGCGGTTTCGGGCACCGTGGGCGTCGAGGCGGACGGATCGGTCAAGGAAAGTGCCGAAGAACAGGCCGACCGCTGCTTTCAGTTGATCCGCGAACATATCGAGCAACTCGGCGGACACATGGGCGACGTCGTGCGGATCCGCATGTTCGTGACCGACATCGCCGACGCGATGACGGTCAGCGCGGCGTTCAGCCGGGCGCTGAAGTCGACGCGGCCGACCGGCACGCTGGTGGCGATTTCCGGGCTCGCCGACCCGCGCTGGAAGGTCGAGATCGAGGCGGACGCGATTATCGGCAGCGGACAGTAGCCAGGCGGATGGCGGGCCAGTTCGAGCTTAGCGAGGACCAGCTCGCCATCCAGGAGATGGCGCGGCGTTTTACGGCGGAGCGGATTGCGCCGTTCGCCGCCGAGTGGGACGAGAAGCACGTCTTTCCCAAGGATACAATCAAGGCCGCCGCAGAGCTGGGGTTCGCCTCGATCTACGTCTCCGAGGAGAGCGGCGGGAGCGGGCTCGGGCGGCTCGAGGCGGCGCTGATCATGGAGGCGATGGCTTATGGTTGTCCTTCCACCAGCGCGTTCATCTCGATCCACAACATGGCGAGCTGGTTGATCGACCGGTTCGGCTCGGCCGAAATCAAGGCGAAATACCTGCCGCGGCTGGTCGGCATGGAGTGGATGGCTAGCTACTGTCTGACCGAGCCCTCGTCCGGATCGGACGCGGCGGCGCTCAAGACCAGGGCGGTAAGGGACGGCGGTGACTGGGTCGTCAACGGCACCAAGCAGTTCATCAGCGGGGCCGGCGAGAACCAACTGTACCTGACCATGGTCCGCACCGGCGGCGAGGGCCCAAGCGGCATCTCTTGTCTGGCGATCGAGAAGGACATGCCGGGCGTTTCGTTCGGCGCGCCGGAGCGCAAGACGGGGTGGCATTCGCAGCCGACCGCGGCGCTGATCCTCGAGGACGTGCGGGTGCCGGCGCAGAACATGGTCGGCGGCGAAGGCGAAGGCTTCCGCATCGCGATGCAAGGGCTCGACGGCGGGCGGCTCAACATCGGTGCCTGCTCGCTCGGCGGCGGGCAGCGCTGTCTTGACGAGGCGGTGCGTTATACGAAGGAACGCCAGCAGTTCGGACGCTCGATTGCCGAGTTCCAGAACACCCAGTTCATGCTCGCCGACATGGCAACCGAGCTCGAGGCGGCGCGGGCGCTGCTCTATCTCGCCGCGGCCAAAGTGACCGCGGAGGCGCCGGACAAGACCCGTTTCGCCGCAATGGCCAAGCGGCTGGCAACGGATACCGGCAGTGCGGTGGCAGACCGGGCGCTGCAGCTCCATGGCGGGTACGGGTACCTGCAGGACTATCCGGTCGAGCGGTTCTGGAGGGACTTGCGCGTCCATTCGATCCTCGAAGGCACCAACCAGATCATGCGACTGATCGTCGGGCGGGACTTGTTGAAGCCGTGAGCGAAGTCCTCATCCGCCGCGAAGGCGCCGTCGGCTATATCTCGCTGAACCGGCCCCAGGCGCTGCATGCGCTGACGGGCGAGATGTGCGAGGGCATTTCTGCGGCGCTGAGCGCGTGGCGGGACGATCCGGAGATTGCAGCGATCGTCCTCGACCATGCCGAAGGTCGGGGGTTCTGCGCGGGCGGCGACGTGGCGATGGTGCGGCGATCGGTGCTGGAGGATGGGGGCGAAGCGGGGCGCGCGTTCTTCCGGGCCGAGTACCGGATGAACCACCTGCTGTTCACTTATCCCAAGCCGGTCGTCGCGTTCATGGACGGGGTGACGATGGGCGGCGGGGTGGGGCTGGCTCTGCCGTGCCGATATCGCGTGGCGACCGAGAACACGCTGTTCGCGATGCCCGAGGGCGCGATCGGGCTGTTTCCGGACATCGGTGCGGGCTGGTACCTGCCGCGGCTGCGGGCGCGTATCGGCGTGTTCCTGGTGCTCACCGGCGCGCGGCTCGATGGGGCGGAGTGCCTGTGGGCGGGGCTGGCGACGCATTACCTGCCGAGCGAGCATGTGGCAGAGGCCAAGCGCCGCATGGCCGAGCAACCGGACACGATCGACGCGATCCTGAGCGAGCTGTCGGTCGAGCCTCCGCCTGCCCGCCTCGCGCGCAACGCGGAGCGGATAGAGCGGCTGTTTGCGGCCGACCGGCTGGAGGACATTCTCGCAGCGCTGGAGGGGGACCCGTCCGAGTGGGCGGGCAAGGAGTGGAAGGCGGTGGCGGCGAAGTGTCCCACGTCCGCCAAAGTGGCGCTGCGTCAGTTCGCCGAGAGCTTGAATAAGCGTGATTTCGCCAACGAAATGGCGCTCGAATACCGGCTTGCCGCGCGGATGATCATGCGCCCGGACTTTACCGAAGGGGTGCGCGCCGTGTTGGTGGACAAGGACAACGCACCGCGTTGGGAACCCGCGCAGGCCGAGGACGTGACGGACGCGATGCTCGACGAGATCTTCGCGCCGTTGGCGGCGAGCGAGGAGTGGACTCCTTTTCCCACCTAGCCCCCTTTCGTCATCCCCGTGAAAGCGGGGATCCAGAACGATTTGCGCAAGGCGAGAGCCGACCATGTTCCCGCTTTCGCGGGAATGACGACGGTAGTGGCTTAGCCCCAGCAAAGAATTTCTGCCCGGCGCGTCCCTTGCGAATGGCGGCGGCAATCGGCAATTGCCGGCCATGCAACGTCTGACGCACCTCGACCGTCTCGAGGCCGAGAGCATCCACATCATGCGCGAGGTTGTCGCCGAGGCGGACAACCCGGTGATGCTCTATTCGGTCGGCAAGGACAGCGCGGTCATGCTGCACCTGGCGCGCAAGGCGTTCCATCCCTCGCCGCCGCCGTTCCCGCTGCTCCATGTCGATACGACCTGGAAGTTCCGCGACATGTACGCGCTGCGCGACAAGGCGGCGAAAGCAGCCGGAATGGAGCTGCTGGTCTATCAGAACCCCGAGGCGATCGAACGCGGGATCAACCCGTTCGACCACGGGCCGCTGCACACCGACATGTGGAAGACCGAAGGGCTGAAGCAGGCGCTCGACAAGTGGAAGTTCGACGCCGCGTTCGGCGGCGCGCGCCGCGACGAGGAGAAGAGCCGCGCCAAGGAGCGCATCTTCAGCTTCCGCACCGCCAGCCACGCGTGGGACCCGAAGAACCAGCGCCCCGAGCTGTGGAACCTCTACAACGCCCGCAAGAACAAGGGCGAGAGCATCCGGGTGTTCCCGATCTCCAACTGGACCGAGCTCGATATCTGGCAGTACATCATGAAAGAGGGGATCGAGATCGTCCCGCTCTACATGTCCGCCCCGCGCCCGACGGTGGAACGCGATGGCCTGCTGCTGATGGTGGATGACGAGCGTTTCCCGCTGCTGCCCGGCGAGGAGCCGGTCACGCGCTCGATCCGCTTCCGCACGCTCGGCTGCTATCCGCTGACCGGCGCGATCGAAAGCGAAGCGGCGACGCTGCCGGAAGTCGTGCAGGAAATGCTGCTCACCACCACCAGCGAACGCCAGGGACGCGCGATCGACAAGGACGCCGGCGGCGCGGGCATGGAGAAGAAGAAGCAGGAGGGGTACTTCTGATGACCGACCTCTCCGCCGGACCGGTCTACAAGACCGACGCCCTCATCGCCGAGGACATCGAGGCTTATCTCGACCTGCACCAGAACAAGGGGCTGCTGCGGTTCATCACCTGCGGCAGCGTCGACGACGGCAAGTCCACGCTAATCGGGCGGCTGCTCTACGACAGCAAGATGATCTTCGAGGACCAACTTGCCGCGCTCGAAGCCGACAGCAAGCGGGTCGGCACGCAAGGGCAGGATATCGATTTCGCGCTGCTCGTCGACGGCCTCGCCGCCGAGCGCGAGCAGGGCATCACGATCGACGTCGCCTATCGCTTCTTCGCCACTGAGAAACGCAAATTCATCGTCGCAGACACGCCGGGCCACGAGCAGTACACCCGCAACATGGTCACCGGCGCGAGCACGGCCGACCTCGCGGTGATCCTGGTCGATGCGCGCAAGGGCATGCTGGTGCAGACCCGGCGCCACTCGTACCTCGCGCACCTCCTGGGTATCCGCCACCTGGTGCTGGCGGTGAACAAGATGGACCTGGTCGATTACTCGCAGGACGTGTTCGAGCGGATCGTCGAGGATTACCGCCAGTTCGCCGGCAGCATCGGCATCGCGGATTTCACGCCGATCCCGATCAGCGGCTTCAAGGGCGACAACATCACGGCGGCGCCTTCGGCCAACACGCCGTGGTACACCGGCCCGAGCCTGATCGACCATCTCGAGACGGTCGAGATCGAAGGAATGGCGGCGCAAGCGAAGCCGTTCCGGATGCCGGTGCAGTGGGTCAACCGCCCCAACCTCGACTTCCGCGGCTTTGCCGGCCAGATCGCCAGCGGCACGGTTAAGCCGGGCGACGCGGTGCGGGTGATCCCCTCGGGCAAGACCAGCACGGTAAAGTCGGTCGTGACGATGGACGGGGACTTGCCCGAAGCCGTCACTGGCCAGTCGGTGACGATCACGCTCACCGACGAGATCGACTGCAGCCGCGGCGACGTGATCGCCGCCGCCGAGCAGCCGCCGCAGGCCGCCGACCAGTTCGAAGCGACGATCGTGTGGATGAGCGACGAGGCGCTGATCCCCGGCCGCGGCTACTGGCTGAAGCTGGCGACGCAGACCGTCACCGCCACCGTTGCGCAGCCCAAGCACGAAGTGGACGTGAATTCGTTCGAGCACCTGGCGGCGAAGACGCTGAGCCTCAACGCGATCGGCGTGTGCGAAGTCACGACCGACCGGCCGATCGTGTTCGAGCCCTATCACGAGAGCCGTCAGCTTGGCGGGTTCATCCTGGTCGACAAGCTGACCAATGCGACCGTGGCCGCGGGCATGATCCATTTCAGCCTGCGCCGCGCGCAGAACATCCATTGGCAGGCGCTGGAGATCAGCCGCGAGGCGCATGCCGCGCTCAAGGGCCAGAAGCCGGCGGTGCTGTGGTTCACCGGGCTGTCCGGCTCGGGCAAGTCGACGATCGCCAACATGGTCGAGAAGAGGCTGCACGCCGCCGGCAAGCACACCTTCCTGCTCGACGGGGACAACGTGCGCCACGGTCTCAACAAGGACCTGGGCTTTACCGAAGCGGACCGGATCGAGAATATCCGCCGGGTGGGCGAAGTGGCCAAGCTGATGGCCGACGCCGGGCTGATCGTGCTAACCGCGTTCATCAGCCCGTTCCGCGCGGAGCGCGAGCTGGTCCGCTCGATGCTGTCCGAAGGCGAGTTCATCGAAGTCTTCGTCGATACGCCGCTGGAAGTCGCCGAAAGCCGGGACGTGAAGGGCCTCTACAAGAAGGCGCGTTCGGGTGAGCTCAAGAACTTCACCGGCATCGACAGCCCTTACGAGCGGCCAGAGAACCCGGAGATTCGTATCGACACGACCGCTACCAGCCCGGAGCAGGCCGCGGAACTGATCG
>JAJUJV010000187.1 GCA_029265155.1 Altererythrobacter sp.
CAGCGTGTCGTAGCGTTCGCCGACTGCGCCGCAGAGCCCGCGCAGCTCCTCGATCAGCGCCGCGCCGCCCGACAGCCCGTCGAGCCGCGCCACCGAATCGAGCGCGTCGGGCTCGCTGGGCAGCGAATGGGTCTGGCGGTCATTGACCATCTGCAGCCGGTGCTCGATCGTGCGTAACCGGTCGTACGTGCGGCCGAGCAGCTCAGCATCGGCGGCGGCGATCACGCCCTCAGCGGCAAGCGCGTCGAGCGCGTCGCGCGTGCCCCGCAGGCGCAGCGCGGGCACGCGTCCGCCGAAGATCAGCTGCGGGGTCTGGGCGAAAAACTCGATCTCGCGAATGCCGCCGCGGCCGCGCTTCAGGTCGAAGCCGGGACCCGGCTCTCGCGGCCCGCGGTGGGCGCGGCGGATGCGGCCGGTAAGACGGCGAATTTCCTCGATCGCCATGAAGTCGAGGCTGCGGCGCCAGACGAACGGGCGGATCGCCGCCAGGAACTGCTCGCCCGCGGCAATGTCGCCGGCGGCCGAGCGGGCGCGGATGTAGGCGGCGCGTTCCCAGGCGAGCGCCGAGCTTTCGTAGTGGCTGAGCGCGGCGTTGAACGAGATGGCAAGCGGAGTGACTTCGGACGCGGGGCGCAGCCGTAAGTCGACCCGGAACACATAGCCGTCGCCCGTTTGCGCGGAGAGCGTCTCCACCAGCTTGCGGGCGTAACGCTGCGCGGCTTCGCCCGGCTCGTCGCGGTCGCGGCGGGGCAGCGTCTCGGGATCGTAGAGCAGGATCGGGTCGATGTCGGAGCTGTAGTTGAGCTCGCCGGCACCGTGCTTGCCGAGCGCGATGGCCGTGAAGCCGCGCGGCTCGGCATCGGGGACGCGGCGGCTGATCGCGTTGGTGATCGCGGCATCGACGGCGCGGTCGGCCAGGCTGCTAAGCTCGGTCATGACCCGCTTGAGCGGAACGACGCCGGCGAGGTCGCCGATCGCGAGGGCGGTGGCGAGCGCCAGCCGCTCGCGGCGCAGCGCCGTGGGCACGTCCGGGGCTTCGGTGCCGGCCGAGCGAGCCCAGGCGAATGCAGCCTGTTCCTCGCCTCGTTCGAGAAGCGCGGCGAGATCGGGCTGGCGGCGCAAGGCCAGCTCGAGGAACGGCGAATGCGCGCGCGCCCGTTCGATCGCGTTCTGCCAATCGCCCTGCATCGCGCCTGAGTGCATGGCCGGCGCGCGGAGAGCAAGCGCCGCCTGCTGCCAGGGCGGTGAGGTTGCGGGGAGCGGGCGCGTTTGCCAAAGGCGGGACACCAACTCCTCCGTCACAAGGTGCACCCCTGCCATGTTGCGACTGACCTGCGCTTTTGCCGCCGCCCTCGCCACGGCGGCCTGCGCCAGTGTGCCTGCGGGCCCGACGATCGCGATCGCTCCGGGCGATATATCCGAAGCGACGATGAAGGAGGTGACGCGCACGCTGTCGGCCGACGAGTTCGAAGGGCGCGCTCCCGGCACCGAGGGCGAAACAAAAACCATCGCTTACCTGGTCGAGCAGTTCGAACGCGCCGGATTGCAGCCGGGCAATCAGGGAAGCTGGTTCCAGGAAGTGCAGCTGGTCGAGATTACCGCCAGCAATCACAAACCGCTGACCATTGCCGGCAAGAGCTACACGCACGGCGCCGACTGGGTCGGCGTTACCTATCGCGAAGAAGCGCGCACCGACCTGGCCCCGAGCGAGATCGTCTTCGTCGGCTATGGCATCAACGCGCCGGAGCGCGGCTGGAACGACTATGCCGGGATCGACATGCGCGGGAAGGTCGCGCTGATCCTGGTCAACGATCCCGATTACGAGAGCGACACGCTGGAGGGCCCGTTCAACGGCCGGGCGATGACCTATTACGGGCGCTGGACCTACAAGTACGAGGAAGCCGCGCGCCAAGGCGCGGCGGGCGCGCTGATCGTCCACGAAGATTTTCCGGCCGCGTACGGCTGGGGCACGGTCGAAAGCTCGTGGTCCGGCCCGCAGGCTTACGCCAGCCGCAGCGACGGCGGGGCGAGCCAGACCCAGGTCAACGGCTGGGTGCAGAAGCGCGTGGCGGAGGAGATCGTGGGCGCGGCGGGACGCGACTTCGCGCAACTTTCGGCCGCGGCGAAGCAGCGCGGCTTTACGCCGGTGCCGCTGGGCGTGACGGCCTCGACGGGGTTCGACAACACGATCCGCCGCTTCGCATCGAACAACGTCATCGGTGTGTTGCCGGGCGCCGAGCGGCCGGACGAATACGTGCTGCATACCGCGCACTGGGACCATCTCGGCCGCTGCACGCCGAATTCGGAAGGCGACGACATCTGCAACGGGGCGATCGACAACGCGACCGGCACCGCGGCGCTAGTCGCTCTGGCCGCCGCGCACGCCAAAGCCGGGCCGCCGGCGCGTTCGCTGGTGTTCCTGGCCGTGACAGCCGAAGAATCGGGGCTGCTCGGCTCCGAATACTATGGCGCCAACCCGGTGTTCCCGCTCAACCGAACGGTCGGCGGGATCAACATCGACGCGCTGTCGTTGGCGGGACCGGCCCGCGACGTGACGGTGATCGGCGGCGGGAAGAGCGAGCTCGACGGGTTCCTCGAAGCCGCGCTCACGGCGGTCGGCCGCACCGCGACGCCTGATTCCTCGCCGCAAGCCGGGTACTACTACCGCTCCGACCACTTCAGCCTGGCCAAGCGCGGCGTGCCGATGTTCTACCTCGACAGCGGCCAAGACCTCGTCGAAGGCGGCCGCGCCGCTGGCGAAGCGTGGGAGGCCGCATACCGGGACCGGGCCTATCACTTGCCCGACGACGAGTACGATCCGAACTGGAACTGGGCCGGCGTGATGGAAGACCTGCAACTGTTCTATCGCCTCGGCCGCATGCTCGGCGAAAGCCGGGCGTGGCCCAACTGGTACCCCGACGACGAATTCCGCCGCGTGCGCGACGAAAGCTGCGCCGCCGCGACAGGAGGCTGCTGATGACCGTGCGCATGCCCGCCGAATGGGCCGAGCAGGAGTGGATCTGGATCGGCTTCCCGCATGCTGCGGACTTGTGGCTCGAGGACCTTGCACCGGCGCAGGAACAGATGGCCGCCTTCGCCAATGCGGTTGCTGAAACGGGGCAGGAAGTCCGGCTGGTGGTGCGCGACGCAGCGAACGAAGCGCGGGCGCGCGAGCTCGTTAGTGCAGGGGTGTCTTTCGAACGCCATGCTTATGGCGACATCTGGGTGCGCGACAGCGGGCCGCTGGTGATCTTCGACGAAGCGGGCAAGCGCATCGCCCGGCGCTTCGGCTTCAACGGCTGGGGCGGCAAGTTCATCATGGAAGGCGACCAGGAGGTCGGCGAGACGATGGCCGCCGCCGCTGGGCTGCCGGGCGACAAGATGGACTGGATCCTCGAGG
>JAJUJV010000084.1 GCA_029265155.1 Altererythrobacter sp.
CGTATACTGTTCGGGTTCGCTGCCGTCTTCCGGCGGCCAGTTATAGGTCAGCTCGACCTCAGCGACGTCCTTCTGCCCGGGCGCGGCGAGGAAGTAGAGAGTGAAGCGCCCCTTCTGGTTTTCCACCCGCCGCACTTCCTCCAGCCCGAGCAACTTGAAGAAGGCGAGCGTGGCGTCCGGATCGGAGATGCGGATCATCGTGTGCAGGTACTTGATCATCTATTCCTCGGTTCGTCGTCGTTAAATCACGGTTCAGCGCAGCTAAGGGAAGCATGCTGACGGCGGAACGATCCGCCTTGGAGCTACCGATATGTCCGACCCTAGCCAATCCGAGCCTGCTTCCGCCACAGCTTTCTGGCGGCAGCCGCTGGCCAAAACCACGCTCGCCGCTTCCGCGATTCTCGCGGTGGGGCTGGTCGTCGGCGGCTATCTCCTCGGCGACGGGCTGACCCGTGCACGCGAAGCCGACCGCTCGGTGACCGTTCGCGGACTGGCGGAAAAGGACGTGGTGGCGGACCTCGCTACCTGGACGATCGCCTATTCGGCCAGCGCCAACGACATGGCCACGGCGCAAGCGAGCGTCGATCAGGACACGGCCGCGATCCGCGCCTTCTTCACGGAGCTAGGGTTTCCGGAGGAGGCGTTGCAGCCGACCGGCGTCAACGTCTCGAGCTACACTCAAGACGGCGTGCCGATCTTCACCGTGCGCCAGCGGATGACGCTGCGCACCAACGACATCGAGCGCGCGCAGCGCGCGGTGCGAAGGCAGTTCGATCTCGTACGGCGCGGGGTGCTGCTCGAGGAAGGCTCGGGCATGGCCTACACCTTCACCAAGCTCAACGACGTGAAGCCCGAGATGGTGGCGGCCGCAACCAAGGACGCTCGCCGCGCCGCCGAGCAGTTTGCCGAGGACAGCGACACCAGCGTCGGCGGAATCAAGCAGGCCACGCAGGGCTACTTCGAGATCACCGGCCGCGACGGCGAAGGCGGCGGATGGGGCGTGGCCGACACGCCCTATAAGCGCGTGCGGGTCGTCACGACGATCGACTTCTACTTGCGCTGAGCACGAGAAAACCCGCGCCGGCTTGCGGCGCGGGGTCTCTCGATTTCGGCGAATCCGGTTATCCGGCGAACGACAGCGTCGCGACAATCGTGTCGTCGGTGAAACCGTCGATGCTCGGCCCCTCGACGCCGACATAGGACACGCCCAGGCTCAGCCCGCCGTACACCGTCGCGCTAACGCCGACCGACCAGTCGAGCCCGCTGTCGTCGGTCGAGCCCGCGAGCAGCGGCGGGGCCAGCGCCCCGTCGGTGTAGCCGAGGTGCGCGTTGAAGGTGACCGGGGTGTCGGGGATCCCGAGGCTCCAGTCGGTGTAGAGATAGAGGTTGTCGTTCCCGCCGAGCGCGTCCTGCTCCCAGGCGTAGGCGACACCCACCGTCGCGCCGACCGGACCCATCGTGGTGCCGATCGAGGCATACGGCTCGAAGTAGTCGGTATCGAGCTCGACCCCGGCGACGCTGTCGCTTGCGGGATACATGTAATAGAGCAGGCCGATATCGAAGGTCACGCCTTCGGCGACATCCCCGGTCCAGCCGGCATAGACGTCGAGCTCCATTTCACCCAGCGCGCCGCCGTCGATCGACGAGCCCCAGGTGCCGACGTAGAAGCCGCTCTCGTGCGCGACGTCGACGCCGCCCTGAATGGCGGGGTCGCCGCCGGAGAGGGATACGCCGCGAAAGCGATAGTCGGAGGTGACGGCAGCGTTGCCCGAGATGGTGATCGGCGAGGCGGCTCCATCGTCCTGGGCGAGCGCCGGAGAGGCGGCCAGAACGGAACCGGCAAGGATGGTAGCAGCCAGAAGGCTGCGGACGGACGTAAGCATCATCAGTTCCCTTTTATTGGGGTGAAAAACTGTGCTTCGTCCCACCTGCGTATCGCGGCTCCCCTCTTGGCGGGGGTGGTTCCGCGATCGCCGGGAAAGTGCAGCGATGTGCTGCACTGCACAAGCTCCTTGTGGCCCGCGCCGGCACGGCGGGTCGATGCTGTGCTTTTTTCGCCACATTCATCGCAGTGAAAGGGCCATTTCCGCAACGCTCTGAGGCATCTTGCACGGCTACGCGTTGCGGCTAGAGAGTTGGTCCGGACCCCCGATGTTTCAGGCTCTTCGACAGATTTTCGCGCGCGGCCCGGCCGCAGCGTCCGCCGCGCTTCCCGCGGGACAGCGCGTCTATGCGATCGGCGACGTCCATGGCCGCCGCGATCTGTTCGAGGCGCTGATCGGCGCCATCGACGCTGACGACGCGAGTTTGCCTCCGGCCGAGACCACGGTCATATTGCTCGGCGACCTCGTCGACCGCGGCTCGGACAGCGCCGGCGTGATCGCGCTCGCCCGCGAGTGGCAGAAGCGGCGGCGCGTCCGCATCCTCGCCGGAAACCATGAGGAGATGTTCCTGCGCAGCTTCGACAAGCTCGAGGTATTCCGCCATTTCCTTCGACATGGTGGTCGGGAGACGGTGCTGAGCTATGGGGTGGGGCGGGACGCATTCATCCAGGCGAGCCTCGAAGAGGCCCAGCAGCTCATGATAGCGGCCGTTCCCGCCGCAGACATCGCTTTTCTTGAGAGCTTCGAGGACAAGATCGAGATCGGAGACTACCTGTTCGTGCACGCCGGCATTGATCCCACAGTGCCGCTGGAGGAGCAGCGGACGCAGGATCTACGCTGGATCCGCGAGCCGTTCCTGTCCCATCCGGACAGCTACGGCAAAGTGATCGTGCACGGCCATACGATCTGCGACGTTCCCGAAGATCGCGGCAACCGCATCGGCATCGACACGGGCGCGTACATGAGCGGCTGCTTGACCGCGATCGCACTCGAAGGCACGCAACGCCGCTATATCGAAGCCAAGGCCAGCGAGACCGGGTCTGTCGCCACTGCGACGCTCGCGGCCTGATTTCAGATAACAATGCCAGGGGGCCTGTAAGCCGGGTTCTGTCCCGCGCGCGGTATCCTTTCGGACCGGCCACGCGGGGGCAGCCATTCATCTTGGCGACCGGTTGCCCGGCCGCTCCAGCAACCAACCCGGGTCTCTCGGAGCGAAACACTCCTGCCATTGCTGGCCCGAGACCCCTACGCGGTCTTGCTCCGGGTGGGGTTTGCCATGCGGACCTTGTTACCAAGGCCCCGGTGCGCTCTTGCCGCACCCTTTCACCCATGCCTGTACCCTGATGCAGGGCCATCGGCGGTATACTCTCTGTGGCACTTTCCCTCGGCTTCGGTTCCGAGGAACCTCGCCGGGCGGGCGTTACCCGCCACCCTCGTTTCGTGGAGCCCGGACTTTCCTCGACTTTCGATTGAGCGAAAGGCGCGGCTGCCCGGCCCCCTGGCGCACGTTACCTAGTCCGTCCCTGATCGCGATCCAAGAGCAGCTGGAAAAGAATGGCGCGGATCTGCCCGTCTATGATCCCGTCGATCTTTTCCGGCCGCCAGCGCCGTTGGAAGGCCTCCACCGCCTTGCGGCCTGCGGTCACATCGTAGCCGAACCGTTCCAACGCCAGGTAGAAAGCGCTATCGTTGGTGAAGGGATCGCCCAGTTCAAGCTTCTTCGGGCGCGGCAGGCACAGGCGGCACTCCGCTAGCCTCTCCCACGGAAACAGCTCACCCGGATCGATCTTGCGACCTGGCGCGACGTCCGAGTGGCCGACGACGTTGGCGCGTGGAATGTCGTGCCGCCGGACGATGTCGTGGAGCAGCGGCAGCAGCGCCGCAATCTGAGCGTCGGCAAACGGGCGGTAGCCGAGGGCATGGCCAGGATGGTCGAGTTCGATGCCGATGCTGGCCGAGTTGACGTCTTTGTGCCCGCGCCAATAGCTCGCCCCGGCGTGCCAAGCGCGTTTGTCCTCTTCCACCAAACGCACGACTTCGCCGGCTTCGGAGATGAAGTAGTGAGCGCTGACTTTGGCTTCCGGATCGGTCAGCCGCTGCAACGCCGCGTCATGCTCCATCTCGGTATAGTGGAGCACGATCATTGAGATTGGCAGAGTGCGCTCGTCCCAGTTGGGGGAGGGGAGCTCGCGTTGAACGAGTTCGTCCTGGGCGCGATACCCCATCAGGCGGCTTGGTCCGGCAGCACGGCTCCCATGATCAGCGCATCGGCGGTCACTGCGTATTGCAGGCCGCCGCCGTGCTCTTCGGCCAGAAGGCGGATCATGTGCGCTGGTGCGGTGCGTCCCGACAGCTCGGTTTCCGCCAGAGTTCCATCGAGAGCCTTCCCTATGGCCGGATCGAACGCGACGCGTGGCCCCGCGGCCCGGACGGCGATCTCGGTCGCCCCGTCACGGCGCTCGGCACCCACAGCCAGCGTTCCGCCGCGCACCAGGGCGTCGATGGCAATGGCCCCGAGGTTGAGCAGAATCTTCACCGCGGTCTTGGGCAGCCGCGGCTCGGCCACCGCCCATTGCAGCTCCAGCCGTTCGTTGGCGCGGATCAAGGCAGCGATCAACTCGCGCGGCTCCTCGGACGATACGTCCTCGCCGAAACCACCCGCTGCGCCGTAGGCTAGACGGAAGAACTTGAGCTTGTCGGCGCTGATCTGCGCGCTCTGTTCGAGCAACTCCAGGCAGCGCCGCCGCATCTCCGGAATGTTCTCATCGGCAAGCAGCTCGAGGCCGTTGCTGAGCGCCCCCACGGGGCTGAGCATATCGTGGCAGAGACGGGAGCAGAGAAGCGCGGCAAGGTCGGTCGATGATGTCATGGCGCCGGGACTTAGCGGTCCTCTAGCGTAGTGGAAAGCGGAACGAACCCCGGTTCCTCGTCGCGCCAGAACGTCACATCGGTTTCGCCGATGATCGCCCAGATCATTCCGTCGCCGGCTGCGAGAGCCGCATCGACGGCCGAAGGCGCGGCAGGACCATTCGGGTGCGAGTGATAGTAGCCGAGTACCTGTGGCCCTCCCGCGCGAGCGTGGCGGTGGGCGTCGATTAACGCCTGGGGATCGATTTCGAAGCGCCGTCGCCGATCTTCCGCTACATTGGCGGTTGGCACCGCGCGATCAATCGAATTTCCTGTGCCCAGCAGGATACCACAGCATTCCTCCGGCGCCGCGGTCTGCGCTTCGTGGATCAGCCAAGCGATCAAAGGCCTTGAGACAAGGAGAGCCATTCCCATGTACTGTAACATGGGGGGCAGCATCATCGAAGGTGTGCTGGAAGGCACCGCACGGCTCGATAAGGCACTGGCCGATGCGAGCGGCTTGTCGCGCGAGCGCATCAAGGCGCTGATCGGCGAGGGGCGTGTCTGGATCACCGGCAAACCTGCCACGCACGCCAGCGCTAAAGCCCCTGAGGGAACGACCTTCCGCATCGATGTGCCCGAAGCCGCTCCGGCGGAAGCGGCCGCTCAGGACATCCCGCTGGTGGTCGTGTTCGAAGACAAAGACCTGATCGTCGTCGACAAACCCGCCGGAATGGTCGTGCATCCGGCGGCCGGCAATCCAGATGGAACCCTGGTCAATGCGCTGCTGCACCATTGCCGGGGGCAGCTGTCCGGCATCGGCGGCGTTGCCCGTCCCGGGATCGTCCATCGGATCGATAAGGATACTTCGGGACTGCTTGTCGTCGCCAAGAGCGATGCTGCGCATGAGGGGCTGGCGCGCCAGTTCGCCGCCCACGACCTGGAGCGGTCCTATCTCGCCATTTGCAACGGGCATCCTGTCCCGGCTGCCGGAACGGTGTCGGGGCGGATCGGCCGCTCGGACGCGAACCGCAAGAAAATGGCGGTTCTTCCAAAGGATTCCTCGCGTGGAAAGCACGCCATTACCCACTATAAGGTAATAGAGCGGTTGAAGGGGTGTTCGTTGGTTGAGTGCCGGCTTGAAACCGGGCGAACACACCAGGTACGCGTTCACCTCTCGTCCATCGGTCATGCGCTATTGGGGGACCCACTCTATGGACGGCTCAACCCGCAAGTTCGTGAGCTTCTCAAGCAGCTTGGATTCCAGCGGCAGGCGCTTCACGCGGCGGTGCTCGGGTTCGTTCACCCTATCACAGCGGACCAGATGCGCTTCACCAGCGACCTGCCGCCCGACATGAAGGAACTTATCGACGAAACCGGTCATTCCCATCGATGAATTGCGCACCATCAAGGTGACGCAGTGGTGTATGACATAAGGGCAGAATGTGGCCGTGCCCTGCGGGACGCCCAGCCGGGGTCCTGCGAACCAATCGGCTGACAACGAAAGGTCTAGGGAAGTATCGTGAGCAGCAACAACACCTCCAGGTCTTTGAGCGTCCCGGCGCTCGGCGGTGAGCAGAGCCTCAACCGCTACCTGGCCGAGATCAAGAAATTCCCGGTGCTGACAGCCGAGCAGGAATACATGCTCGCCAAGCGGTACCAGGAGCATGACGATCCCGAAGCGGCGGCGCAACTGGTGACGAGCCACCTTCGGCTCGTGGCCAAGATTGCTATGGGCTATCGGGGCTACGGCCTGCCGGTCAGTGACCTCATCTCCGAAGGCAACGTCGGCTTGATGCAAGGCGTCAAGAAGTTCGAGCCCGATCGCGGCTTCCGCCTCGCGACTTACGCGATGTGGTGGATCAAAGCCTCAATGCAGGAATTCATTCTTCGCTCGTGGAGCCTCGTGAAAATGGGCACTACGGCGGCGCAGAAGAAGTTGTTCTTCAACCTGCGGCGGATGAAGAAGGAACTCGAAGCCTACGAGGACAGTGATCTTCATCCGGACGTTGTCGCCAAGATCGCGCAGGATCTGGGCGTGCCGGAGCAGGAAGTCGTCAACATGAACCGGCGGATGATGATGGGCGGCGACGGCTCGCTGAACGTCAGCATGCGCAACGGCGAGGAAGGCTCCGGCGAGTGGCAGGATTGGCTGAAGGACGATCGCCCGCTTCAGGATGAAACCGTCGCCGATGCGGAAGAAGCGCAGGTGCGGCACGAGATGCTGGTTGAGGCGATGGACAGCCTCAACGAGCGTGAGCGGCACATCCTGACCGAACGGCGTCTCACGGACAATCCGCAGACGCTCGAGGAGCTGAGCCAGGTCTACGATGTCAGCCGCGAACGCATCCGGCAGATCGAAGTCCGGGCGTTCGAGAAGCTGCAGAAGGCGATGCAGCGCATTGCCGGAGAGCGGCTGCTACCGGCGCCTGCCGCGGCTTGAGTTTGCCGGGACATCGAACACGTAAAGGGGCGGCGTTGCCGCCCCTTTTCTTTTGCCGACGAGAAGCTGAGGTGGTGGCAGCTTCTCTTTCGCCTCCGATGCGCATCGGATAGGCAAGCGGCTATGCTCGGCCTGCTCCGTTTCGCTGTTCTTGCCCTGGTCTGGTTCGTCGGCATCAGTCTGGCGTTGGTGATCGTTTACCGGTTCGTACCCGTTCCGGTTACGGCGACCATGCTGATGGACGAGAACGGCATTACCAAGGACTGGACACCGCTCAGCCGCATTGATCGCAACATGGTCTCGGCGGTCATTGCCGGGGAGGACGGCAAGTTCTGTCAGCACAACGGCTTCGATCGCGAAGCGATCGAGGAAGCGATCCGCCGCAATCAGCAAGGCGGCCGCATTCGCGGCGGTTCGACCATCAGCCAGCAGACGGCCAAAAACGTGTTCCTGTGGCAGGGCGGCGGGTACTTCCGCAAAGGGCTGGAAGCCTGGTTCACACTGCTGATCGAGAACATCTGGGGCAAGCGGCGGATCATGGAGGTCTATCTCAACGTCGCCGAAACCGGGATCGGCACGTATGGCGTCGAGGCCGGCGCGCAACGCTACTTCAATCACTCGGCGGCTCGGCTCAGCACTTCGGAAACCGCGCGGATGGCGGCTGCTCTACCGCTTCCCAAAGAGCGGCCGGTGCTGAACCCGACCGGCTTCACTCGCCGCTATGGCAACACGATCCAGGCTCGCATCGGCGTCGTCCGGCGCGACGGGCTCGATGCCTGCGTGTACGAATAGCCAATGGGGGCGGGGCACACGCACGATCATTCGCATGGGCACGGCCACTCGCATGCGCCGGTGAGTTTCGGACGCGCGTTTGCCATCGGGATCGTGCTCAACACGGCTTTCGTCGTGGTCGAAGCCGGTTTCGGCCTGTGGTCGGGATCAATGGCGCTGGTGGCCGATGCCGGACACAATCTCTCCGACGTCCTGAGCCTCCTGATCGCCTGGGCCGCGGCTTACATGACGACCAAGCCGGCAAGCGCCCGCTTCACTTACGGCTACAAGTCCAGCACCATTCTGGCAGCGCTGGCCAACGCCGCGCTGCTTCTCGTCGCGTTGGGCGCGATCCTGCTCGAAACCATTGGTCGACTGGTGGATCCGCAGCCGGTCCCCGGTTGGGCGATGATCGGCGTGGCGAGCGTCGGCATCCTGATCAACGGTGGGACGGCGCTGCTCTTCGTGAGCGGCCGCAAGCACGATCTCAATATCCGCGGCGCTTTCCTGCACATGGCGGCCGATGCGCTGATCTCGCTTGGCGTGGTGCTCGCCGGCGTCGCCATCCTGCTTACCGGACAGTGGTGGATCGATCCGGTGACCAGTCTGGTCATCGTCGTGATCATCGCCTGGGGCACTTGGGGATTGCTCAAGGACAGCGTGAGGATGGGGCTGCTGGCCGTGCCGGAGGCGATCGACGAAGCCGCGGTGCGTGCCTACCTGGCGGGCTTACCCGGCGTTACAGCGGTTCATGACCTGCACATCTGGCCAATGAGCACTACGCAGACGGCGCTCACGGCACACTTGGTCATGCCGGCTGGTCATCCTGGGGATGGGTTCCTGCACGACTTGACGCACGAACTCGACCACCGGTTCCACATCGCTCATGCAACCGTTCAGGTTGAGATGGGCGAGGAGGATTGCATCGACTGCGGGTGAGCACCTAGCAGAGGGGACTATCGGTCGGCCGCTTTTGCCGCGAAGTGCATATGAGCGGCGTGAATGGCAATGAGCGCCACGCCTGCTAGAACTATCATGAGGGTGGCGACCGCGCGCTCGCTCAGTGGCGTTGCAAAAGCGACTAACCCGCCGATTAGAAGCAGCGTTGCTGTTCCAATAGCCGGAGTAACGGACAGCGCGACCCGCGGCGAGGCATAGCTATTCGGCTCTCCCGTGAACGACCAGTTCATGATCACCCGCTCCCGGCCTACGAAGCGTGCGGCGTAGCGAGCAGAAATCAGCCAGAGGAGCGTCGAAAGGGCGAGAGTGAGGGCGATCGCGATGATGCTGATCGCCACTCCCATCGTCAGGCCGCGGCTTCCTTCTTCTTGCCGCCGTCGCCCGAGACGACGCGGACCGGTTCCTTGCGGCCTTCGACCACGTCCTTGTCGACCACGACCTCGGTCACTCCGTCCATGCCGGGCAGGTCGAACATCGTGTCGAGCAGGATCGCCTCGACGATCGAGCGTAGGCCGCGGGCTCCGGTCTTGCGCTTAAGCGCCTTCTTGGCGATCGCTTCGAGCGCATCGTCCGTGAACGTCAGTTCGACATCC
>JAJUJV010000175.1 GCA_029265155.1 Altererythrobacter sp.
CGACCCGCGTGCGCATCTATGCACCGGTCGGCGGGCACAAGGATCTCCTCGCCTACCTGGTGCGGCGACTGCTGGAGAACGGCGCCAACAGCAGCTTCGTCAACCGCATGGCCGACGCCGACGTGCCGGTGACGGAGCTGACCACCGATCCGGCCGCCGAACTCTCCGCGCTCCAGCCGAGGCGCAATCCCGCCATTCCGCTTCCGCCCGACATCTACCCGAACCGCCGCAACAGTGCGGGCATCGATTTGGCCGACCCTCGGGTGCGGGAGCCGCTGCTCGACGAGCTGACGGCACTCGAAGATCGTCAATGGGCCGCAGCGCCGACGGTTATCGCCGCCGAAGGCGGTAATGCTCACGAGATCCGCGCTCCGCAGAACGGCGGCCTCGTCGGCCAGGCTCTCGACGCCTCTCCCGCCGATACCGACCTGATGCTGTCCCGCGCTCAGGCCGCGCAGCCGGGCTGGGACGCGCTCGGCGGGTCGGCGCGGGCCGAGTTGCTGATCAAAGCCTCCGACTTGTTCGAAGCCCACTCCGCGGAGCTGATCAGCCTTTGCCAACGCGAGGCGGGCAAGACGCTGATGGACAGCGTGCTCGAGCTGCGGGAGGCGGTCGATTTCCTGCGCTACTACGCCTGCGAGGCGCGGATGCTGTTCTCGGCGCCGCAGCCCCTCCCCGGCCCGACCGGCGAGCAGAACCTGCTGCGGCTGCACGGCCGCGGCGTGTTCGCGACGATCAGCCCGTGGAACTTTCCCCTGGCGATCTTCACCGGCATGGCCACGGCCGCGCTTGCCGCAGGCAACACCGTTATCGCCAAGCCGGCCGAGCAGACCCCGCTGATCGCCGCGCTTGCGGTGAGGCTGTGCCACGAGGCGGGCATTCCCGACGATGTGCTCCAGCTCGCTCCCGGCGACGGCAGGGTCGGCGCGGTGTTGACCTCGGACCCGCGCATTGCCGGGGTCGCCTTCACCGGCTCGACCGAAACCGCACGCGCGATCAACCGGGCCCTTGCCGCCCGCGACGCGCCGATCGCCACGCTGATCGCCGAAACCGGCGGGCAAAACGCGCTGGTCGTCGACAGCTCGGCGCTGCCCGAGCAAGTTACGCGCGACGTGATGAGCTCCGCCTTCCAGAGCGCCGGCCAGCGCTGCTCCGCCCTGCGCGTGCTCTATCTGCAGGACGACATCGCCGACGCTACGCTGGAGATGATCCGCGGGGCCTTCGAAGCGCTGGTGATCGGCGATCCGGCCGAGCCGGCCACCGACGTCGGACCGGTGATCGACGCGGACGCCAAGGCCGCGCTCGATGACCACCTCGCTGCCATGCGAGCGAGCGGTCGGCGGGTATGGCAGCGGGACCTGAGTGCAGCTTGCGAAGCGGGCACTTTCGTCGCCCCGGCCATCATCGAGATCGAGTCTATCGCTGACCTGCAGCGGGAGAACTTCGGCCCGGTGCTGCACGTCGCGCGCTTCCGCGCCGACGGGTTGGAGCGGGTGATCGAGGACATCAATCGCACCGGCTTCGGCCTCACCCTCGGGCTTCACAGCCGCATCGACGCCACCCGCCGGCTGGTCGAAAGCCGCGCCCGCGTCGGCAACCTCTACGTCAACCGCAACCAGATCGGCGCGGTGGTGGGCAGCCAGCCGTTCGGCGGCGAGGGGCTTTCCGGCACCGGTCCCAAAGCCGGCGGTCCGAACTACGTGATCCGCTTCGCCACCGAGCGCGTGACCACGATCGACACCACCGCCGCGGGGGGCAATGCCAGCTTGCTGGCAGGAGGATGACGCGGCCCTCGCTGGCGGTTTCGACAGTCCAGAAAAATGGTGCGGGTGGCCGGACTCGAACCGGCACGAGCAAAGCTCAGGGGATTTTAAGTCCCCGGCGTCTACCATTCCGCCACACCCGCACGGCGTGCGCACCTAGCGGCCTCGCGGGCAGCTTACCAGTGGCGCTTGCTGTCTATGGAAGCTCCTTACACCGCGTCGGGCTCAATCCACGAAAGGCGCGGAAACCTCGGGCGGTACGCGCAGGACGCGGCCGCTCCGACGGTCAACCATCGCCCAGGTCGTCTTCGCCCGAACCACGGTTTTCCCGCTGGCATCCGTAAAGACGAAGTACCGATCGAACCGCGCGCCGCTCGGCCCTTCGCGGATTTCCGTCGTCCCTTCGACACTTTCCCCGTCGCGGATGTTGCCACGATAGTCGATCTCATGACGGGCTACGACCCACGCGTAGGAATCGACATGCGCGGGGTCGGCATCGCGCATCCAGTGAGCGGTAGCGAGCTCCTCCATCCATTGCACCCAGACCGCGTTGTTGACGTGGCCGTTCGCGTCGATGTGCTCCGACGCGGCTGTGAAGGTCATGGAAAAGCGGCTGCTCACGGTTCTATGCCCATCTGCCACAGGATGAAGGCGAACTCCTCGGCCGTCTCGCGCAAGGATTCGAATCGGCCGGACTTGCCGCCGTGGCCGGCGCCCATGTTGGTCTTCAGCAGAAGCTCGTTGTCGTCGGTCTTGAGCTCGCGCAGCTTGGCCACCCATTTGGCCGGTTCCCAATACGTTACCCGCGGATCGTTGAGCCCTGCGGTGACCAGCAGCGGCGGGTAATCCTGCGCCGTGACGTTGTCGTACGGCGAATAGGAGCGGATCAGCTCAAACGCCGCTTTGTCCTCGATCGGATTGCCCCACTCGGGCCACTCGCCCGGCGTGAGCGGCAGCGAAGCGTCGAGCATCGTCGCCAGTACGTCGACGAACGGAACGTGAGCGACGACCGCACCCCATAGCTGCGGATCGGAGTTGATCACCGCGCCCATCAGTTCGCCCCCAGCCGAACCGCCGGAGATGCTGATCCGGCCCGCCTCTGTGTAGCCCGCAGCGATCAGGCCTTTAGCCACATCGACGAAGTCGTTGAAGGCGTTCGTCCGCTGCTCGAGCTTGCCGGCCTTATACCAGGCCCGGCCGAGGTCATCGCCGCCGCGGATATGCGCGATGGCATAAGCGAAGCCGCGGTCGACCAAGCTGAAGCGGGTGGTCGAAAAGCCAGGCGGAATGGCAATGCCGTAAGCACCGTAGCCGTAAAGGTGCAGCGGCCCGGGCTTCTGCCGGTCCTTACGGTACATGATCGACACCGGAATCATCGTGCCGTCACGCGCCGCGATCTCCAGACGTTCGGTTGCGTAAAGATCGCGATCGTAGCCTGAAGGGATCTCCTGCACCTTGAGGACCTCGAGCCGCCGCTCGGCGACATGATAGTCGTACGTCGTCGAAGGGCTGATCATACTCTCGTATGAAACCCTAAGCGCCGAGACATCCCACTCGGGATTGTTGCCGAGCGAGGCCGTGAAGCTCTGTTCCGGGAACTCCAGCGGCTCGACGCGTGCCGGATCGTCGTAGTAGCGGACTTCCAGCCGGTCGAGGCCGCCCAGGCGTCCCTCGATCACGTAGAAGTCCTTGAACAGCTCAAATCCAGTCAGGTAGAACGCGTCGGTTCCTGCGATAAGCGTCGTCCATTCCGCCGGCCGCTCCAGCGGGGCAGTGGCGAGGCGGAAGTTCTCGTGCGTGTCGTTGGCGTGCACGAACAGCACGCCATCGCGTTCGTCGACATCGTACTCGATGCCTTTCTCGCGCTGGCGCACCAGCAGCGGCTCCGCAAGCGGATCGGCGGCCGGAACGAGACGGACTTCGCTGGTCTCGTGATCACCGGTCGAGACGATCAACCATTTCTCGTTGGCCGAAAGCGCCACCGAAACGCGAAAGCCTTCGTCATCCTCGTGATAGAGTTCGACGTCGTCCTTCACTGGCTTGCCGAGCCAGTGCAGCCGCGCATTGTCGGTGCGCCATTGTTCGTTGGCGAGCGAATAGACGAGACCGCTGTCGCCGCCGACCCAGATCAACGAGGAAAGCGTCCCTGGGATCTCGTCGGGAAGATGTTCGCCGGTC
>JAJUJV010000080.1 GCA_029265155.1 Altererythrobacter sp.
CATGAGCCTGGAAAGCCTCGCGCCGGTCCTAGCCGAGCGGCGCGACGACGACAAACTGATTCACGACGAGGCGGCGTAGCTGCAACTGGCGAAGCCCATGGTGGCCGCACCGGAGTTACACCACTTGACGGGACACTACCTTCGAGAAAGAAGCCGGTGCTGAGGGTGCGGTATCTTACAACCGAATCCAAAGTATTGATGGCAGCGAGGTGCGCGGTCTCCGTGCTGCAGATGATTTTGAGAGAGACTATCGAGCTAAGGGGTGGCACTTAGTCGCTTCGGGAGATCTCACATCTCAGACTGGAGTCGACAGTACTCGGGTGCCTGTCAACTTTCGAGGGCGGATATTTGTACCCAAAAAAGGCGGCTGGAAGACCAACGCAAGGGGGATGGATAGGCTTGTGCGGGCCTCCCGGACAACAATCGGTGGCGTTGCGTTGCGCTACGTTCGGAGGTTTTCTGATTTCTCAGTCGCTCCGATCAATAACGACTGGGGCGATACAGGTACCGGTAGTTTTACGGATGAAAAGATTTATGTTGTGCAGAGCGGGGTTAAAGCGGTTCAGCGCTGCTTGTTGATGGCTTCAGATCCCGGCGATCTTATCCTTGATCCAACATGTGGGTCGGGCACAACCGCGTATGCGGCGGAGCAGTGGGGGCGGCGCTGGATCACAGTGGATACCTCTCGGGTCGCGTTGGCTCTTGCTCGTGCGCGGATCATGGGCGCACGCTATCCATATTACCTGCTTGCCGACAGCCCGGAGGGGCAGCGCCAAGAAGCCGAAGTTACGCGTAGCGCGCCGTCTAGCACTCCTACCCGCGGCGACATTCGGCAGGGCTTCGTCTATGAGCGCGTGCCGCACATCACGTTGAAGTCCATCGCCAACAATGCAGAGATCGACGTGATTTGGGAGAAGTTCCAGGACAAGCTGGAGCCGTTACGTGAGCAGCTAAACCAGGCGCTTGGTGAGCAGTGGGAGGAGTGGGAGATCCCGCGCGAGGCCGCTGAAGACTGGCCCGAAGCCGTCAAGCAGCTCCACGCCCAGTGGTGGGAGCAGCGCATTGCCCGCCAGCAGGAAATCGACGCCTCCATCGCCGCCAAGGCCGAGTTCGAGTACCTCTACGACAAACCGTACGAAGACAAGAAAAAGGTGCGCGTCGCCGGCCCGTTCACCGTCGAAAGCCTCTCCCCGCACCGAACGCTGGCGGTGGACGAGAACGACGAGCTGATCGATGGGGTTCGCGACGGTGGCGAGGGTTACGGCGAGGAGCGCGACTTCGTCCGCATGATTCTGGAGAACCTCAAGACCGCTGGCGTCCAGCAGGCGCACAAGGAAGACAAGATCGACTTCACCTCTCTCACGCCCTGGCCGGGTGATCTCGTTTGCGCCGAAGGGCGTTACATGGAAGGCGACCCCGAGTCAGGCGTGGAGAAGCGCGCGGCAATCTTCGTCGGCCCCGAGTTCGGCACCGTTTCGCGGCCGGATCTCGTGCAGGCCGCCCGCGAGGCCGGCGATGCGGACTTCGACGTGCTGATCGCCTGTGCTTTCAACTTCGAAGCGCACGCGTCCGACTTCGATAAGCTCGGCCGCATCCCCGTGCTCAAGGCGCGCATGAACGCTGACCTGCACATGGCCGATGACCTCAAGAACACCGGCAAGGGCAACCTGTTCGTCATCTTCGGCGAGCCGGACATCGACATCTTGGAGGAAGGCGAGCAGATTCGCGTCAAGATCAACGGCGTCGACGTGTTCCACCCGAGCACCGGCGAAGTTCGCTCCGACGGCCCGGAAGGCATCGCCTGCTGGTTCATCGACACCGACTACAACGAAGAGAGCTTCTTCGTCCGCCAGGCCTACTTCCTGGGCGCCAATGATCCGTACAAGGCGCTCAAGACCACGCTGAAGGCGGAGATCGACGCGGAAGCCTGGGAAAGCCTCAACAGCGACACATCCAGGCCGTTCAGAAAACCGGCGTCCGGCCGCATTGCGGTGAAGGTGATCAATCATCTTGGCGACGAGGTGATGAAGGTTTTCCGGGTATGATGGGGGCCTGACGAGGAGTAGGCGTTATGGCCAGCGCGGAACAGTTGAAGGCACTGCTAAGGTCGCACAGCGAAGGCGACGACGACCGCTTCTACGCGGTGGCGATGCAGCTTGCCGCTCACGAGGCGCGGCGAGGGCATGGCAAGCTGGCCGAGGAGCTACGCGCGCTGGTGGATGCCGCCAAGCGCCGCCGCGCGGCGGCGCCCGTGCCGATTAGTCGGCCCAAGGGAGAGCTGGCTGGACTCCTGAGCGCGGACTACCCGAAGACGCGTCTGGCGGAGATGGTGCTGGACGAGCCTCTTGCGGGGCAGTTGGAGCGGGTGATTCGCGAGCAGCGGCATGCGGCACGGCTGCTCCAGCATGGGCTCTCGCCGCGCCGCAAGCTGCTGCTGGTCGGGCCACCAGGCACCGGCAAGACGATGACCGCTTCGGTATTGGCAGGGGAGCTCGGGCTGCCGCTGTTCTCCGTGCGCCTCGACGGTTTGCTCACCAAGTACATGGGCGAGACTGCCGCCAAGCTGCGGCAGATCTTTGACGCGACCTCGAACGTCCGCGGCGTTTACTTCTTCGATGAGTTCGACGCTATCGGCGCACAGCGTGGCAACCCCAACGATGTCGGCGAGATTCGCCGTGTGCTGAACAGCTTCCTGCAGATGATCGAGCAGGATCGTTCGCACAGCCTGATCGTGGCGGCGACCAATCACCCGGAAATCCTCGATCAGGCTCTGCTGCGGCGCTTTGACGACGTGCTGCGGTATGAGTTGCCGAGCGATGCCCGGATCGTGGATTTGCTGCGTTCCCGGCTCGCGAGCTTTCCTAAGGGCAAGATGAGCTGGAAGCGGCTGGGCGCGGCAGGCGAGGGGCTGAACCACGCCGATATCGCCCGTGCCGCCGAGGAAGCGGTGAAGGACGCTCTCATTCACGAGCGCGACCAGGTGACTGAAGCCGATGTCCGCCGGATGCTGGAAGAGCGGCGGGCAATGGCAGTTAGATTGAGACCGAACGACAACAAATAAGAACGCTTCAGACTAATGGTCGATAATCCGGACGGTAGAAGACGGCGCCATTTCATTCTAGGTCAAACGGGTCGGGCGGAACGCTACCGTTCGCGCCAGCAGATCGTGCCGACACGTGAGGTGCCTCCACAGAATCGCCCCGCACATGGCGGAGCCCTGTTGGGGCAGGTCAATGAGCTTCAGCGTACGGCCGAGGTCGCCCGACAGGCGCAGAAGGATGCAGGCCTGGAAGAAGGGTACGGCCTTCAGATCGAGTTCGAGAGCCTTCCCGACGTCGAGCTTGCATTTGAAAGCCTTGCTCGCGAGAAGTCGGGGATCGAACTCCTCAATGTTCGTCAGTCGGGCGACCGCACCTACGCAACCGTCTTTGTGCCCGATGGCAAGCTCCCGCATTTCGAGAAGCTGATTCGCGAGTACATGGAGGAACGGCGCGATACGCGCGGGCGCGCTCGTGACCACCAGCGCCTGATAGATGCCATTGCGAGCATTCGCGCAGCCGGATTGCGCGCCCTCTGGACGGATGCCGAGGAGGTGTTTCCGACCTCGGATGACGAGACCTTTTGGTGGGAAGTCTGGTTGCCGGTCCGTGGCGACCGACGGGCGACGCTGGCGGCTTTTGCGAAGCTGGCCGAAGGGCTCGGGATTCGGGTTACCAGAGGGGCGCTGTACTTCCCAGAACGGACTGTTGTGCTCGTTTACGCCTCCGCTGGTCAGATGAAGCGTTCGGTCATGACGCTGAACAGCATAGCCGAGCTTCGTAGGGCTAAGGAAACGGCCGAGTTCTTCGACTCTCTGCCGCCGGAGGAACAGCCGGAGTGGGTCGACAACCTGCTCGAGCGCGCGCGCTTCGCCGGCGCGGACCAAGACGTTCCGTACATTTGCATCTTGGACACCGGCGTCAACAACGGGCACCGGTTGATCGCGCCAGCACTTGCGGATGCGGACCTCCACACGGTGGAGCCAGAGTGGGATGTCCCTGACGACGACGGGCACGGGACTGAATTGGCCGGTCTGGCGCTGTTCGGCGATCTCACGTCCGCACTGGCAGGAAATGAGGTGGTTGAGGTTGGCCACCGGCTGGAATCGGTGAAACTTCTTCGGTTTCCGGGAGACAATGAGGGTGACGCTCGCCACCATGGGTACTTAACGGTCGAGGCGGTTGCAAGGCCGGAAATCACCGCGCCGCGCCGATTGCGGCTATTCAGCTTGGCTGTGACGACTCCCGATGGTCGTGATCGGGGCCGCCCCTCCGCTTGGTCCGCAGCAATAGATCGCGTCGCTAGCGATGTCGACCAGCAGAACGAGAACCCGCGGCTCATCGTTGTGTCCGCTGGCAATATCGACGATCCCAATGCTTGGGCCCAGTATCCCGAGAGCAACAGGGTAGACAGCGTGCATGATCCCGCGCAAGCCTGGAACGCACTTACTGTTGGCGCGTACACGAACCTTGCTCGGGTTACGGAGCCGGATGCTGGAGCGTTAGCGGCGATTGCCCCACCCGGCGGCTTGAGCCCGTTCAGCACGACGTCGTGTTCCTGGGAGTCGCACAGGCCATTGAAGCCGGACGTCGTCTTCGAGGGCGGTAACGCGGCCAGCGACGCGCTGGGTCCGGTATGGACGCATAGCCTGAGCCTTCTGACGACATACCACCTCCCGCTCGAGAGGCAATTCACGACCACGCGCGCGACTAGCGCTGCCACCGCGCTCGCAGCGCGGATGGCGGCCCAGTTGATGACCGATTATCCCGAGCTATGGCCGGAAACCATCAGGGGGCTAATCGTCCACTCGGCCGAGTGGACCGACGAGATGCGGCGGCAGTTTCTGCCGCGGCGTAACCCGAACAAGACGGCTTATGAAAATCTCGTGCGGCACTGTGGTTTCGGGGTGCCGGACTTAAATAGGGCGCTCTGGAGTGCTTCGAACTCGTTGACGTTGGTGACGGAGAGTGCGCTTCATCCTTTTGAGAAGCCTCGAGGCGGCGCTCCACGAACCCGCGAGATGCACCTGCACAATCTGCCATGGCCAGTGGATGAGCTCCAGGCCCTTGGGGAAACCGAGGTGCAAATGCGGGTGACGTTGTCCTACTTCATTGAACCTAATCCGTCCGCGCGCGGCGTCCGCTCGAGATACCGGTACGAGTCACACGGGCTGCGCTTCGATGTTAAGCGTCCGTACGAGTCGGATAACGATTTTCGTGCGCGCGTTAACGACGCTGCACGTCAGGAAGAGGAAGGCGTGCCCGGAGGAGGGGCGGACCCCGGCTGGCTGTTGGGCGGGCAGAAGCGGCACCGCGGCTCGATTCACTCCGATATTTGGAAGGGCACGGCGGCGGATCTCGCAAGCCGCGGCGTCGTGGGCGTCTTCCCGGCGATGGGCTGGTGGAAGACGCGCCCGGCACAGCAGAAGTACAACAACCCGGCGCGCTATGCGCTGCTGATCTCGATACATGCGCCCGAGGCGGATATCGACCTCTACAACGCTGTTGCCGCGAAGGTTGCTCAGCCGGTCGCCGTGGAGACTTAAGGTATGGAGTTTCGAATAGCTGACACCTTCACCACGAGCCTGGCGAAGTTGACGGGCGACGAACAGAAGGCGGTCAAGACCACGGCGTTTGATCTGCAGCTCAACCCTGCCAACCCCGGCATGAGTTTTCACAAGCTCAACGGCTCCAAGGATCCACATTTCTGGTCCGTCAGGGTCAGTCTCGACATTCGGCTGATCGTACACAAGACCGAGAGCAGCCTGTTGCTGTGCTACGTCGACCACCACGATGCGGCCTACCGCTGGGCGGAGCGCCGCAAGCTGGAAACGCATCCGAAGACCGGCGCCGCGCAGCTCGTGGAAATCCGGGAGACTGTGCAGGAGATTACGGTTCCGCGCTACGTCGAGGAATACAGCACTGCTCCGGAGAAACCGGCTCTGTTTCAAGGGGTGGCAGAGGACGTCTTGCTCGGCTACGGCGTCCCGGTCGAGTGGCTGCCTGATGTTCGATCAGCGAATGAGGATACCCTGCTCGAGCTGACGGACCATCTTCCTGCGGAGGCGGCTGAGGCGCTGCTCGAGCTTGCGACCGGAGGAAAACCCGCCCCTGCCGAACGTGCCGCCCCAGGCACCGACCCGTTCCAGCACCCGGATGCCCAGCGCCGGTTCCGGGTAATGAACGACGTTGAGGAACTGGCGCGCGCGCTAGAGTTCCCTT
Organism: Altererythrobacter sp.; assembly: GCA_029265155.1. GTDB lineage: Bacteria > Pseudomonadota > Alphaproteobacteria > Sphingomonadales > Sphingomonadaceae > Croceibacterium_A. Next base: position 6,261 of record JAJUJV010000080.1, read on the forward strand.
GGGACAAGTGGACGATCTTCCTCCATCCGGCGCAGCGGGAGTGGGTAGAGAAGGACTACAACGGCCCGGCCCGCGTTTCCGGCTCTGCGGGCACTGGCAAGACCATCGTGGCGCTTCACCGGGCCGTGCACCTCGCGCGTTCGAACCCGGACAGCAGAGTCCTGCTCACGACCTTCTCCGAAACGCTGGCGAACGCGCTGCGCACGAAGTTCTTCCGGCTCGTGAGGAGCCAGCCACGGCTCGCTGAGCGTATCGACGTCGACCCGATGGACAGCATTGCCAACAGGCTCTACGCGAAAACGATCCGCGCGCCCAACCTGGTGTCGCGAGACGATCTCCGGGAACGGCTGGTGAGGGCCGCGGCTGCGGATGGATTAAAGTACGGCGCGTCATTTTTGCTGAGCGAGTGGGAGGACGTGGTCGACGCGTGGCAGATCGCCGACTGGGAAGGTTACCGAGACGTCCGCAGGCTTGGCCGCAAGACCCGCCTACCCGAATCACAACGCGCAAGCCTCTGGGCCGTGTTCGAACATGTTCGGGCGGAGCTGGAGGGGGCGGGTCTGCAAACCCAGGCCGAGATCTACAACCGGCTGAGCCAGCAGTTAAAGGAGCGCAACCGTCCGCCATACGAGTATGTCGTGGTGGACGAGGCGCAGGATGTCAGCGTCCCACAATTGCGGTTCCTAGCCGCGCTTGGCGCCGGCAAGCCGAACGCGCTTTTCTTTGCGGGGGATCTCGGGCAGCGCATCTTCCAGCAGCCCTTCTCCTGGCTGTCGGCTGGAGTCGACGTGCGTGGTCGTGCCAGAACGCTGCATATCAATTATCGCACCTCACACCAGATCCGGAGTCATGCTGACCGTCTGCTTGACCCTGAGTTGGCCGACGTGGACGGCAACATCGAGGTTCGGCGAGGGACCGTATCGGTATTCAACGGGCCTGCGCCGCAGGTGTGTGTCTATTCCGACGAGCAGGCCGAGATTGAAACGGTCGGCGAATGGGTGCGCACGCTGCTCTCCAGTGGCGTTGCGCCAGAAGAAGTCGCTGTTGTCGTCCGTGGAGAGCCGCAGCTCCCCAGAGCCCGGGCAGCTGTGGAGGCAGCCGGCGCACCCTGTCGAGGGCTCGCCGCGGAGGTTGAGCCGGAAGAAGGCGCAGTCTCACTAGCGACCATGCACTTTGCAAAGGGACTCGAGTTTCGCGCCGTCTGCGTGATGGCCTGCGATGACGAGGTGATTCCCTCACAGGAGCGAATCGATGCTGTGGGCGATGCGGCCGACCTCGAAGAGGTTTACAAGACCGAGCGACATCTGCTCTATGTTGCATGCACCCGCGCGCGGGATCAGCTGCTTGTGACGAGCACCGAACCTGCCTCGGAGTTTTTGGAAGACCTGGACTCGCAATAGTAAGGGGAGAGCAAGTAAGTCGGGCAGAACATAAAGGTACCGCTGCCGCCTGAAAGAGCGCTCCCACTTCGAATTCTAGAGTCCGAGAAGGTAAAGCCGTTCGAGAACTGCGTCCCTCTCTTGGATCTTAAGCTTGCCGCTGGCGCGTTTGGGGCTGAGCAGCATTTCGAGCCAGAGGAAGTCCACTGGGTGGAACTACCTGATCCGATGGTACCGCGTAAAGGCCTTTTTGTGGCGCAGGTCGTGGGTGAGTCGATGAACCGCCGGATACCGAACGGCAGTTGGTGCTTGTTTAGCCTGAACACAGCAGGAAGCCGCCAAGGGAAGGTTGTGCTCGCTCAGTATCGTGAGATTTGCGATGCTGAAACGGGTGGCCACTACACCGTGAAGATCTACGAGAGCGAGAAAGTTGTTGCTGATGATGGTTGGCGCCACACTCGCATCAGATTGCTGCCGGACACTACCGCAGAAGGCTACAAGCCAATCGAGCTGTCGGCTGACGAAGCCGATGATTGTCAACGCCGACTGAAAAGTGGGTCTGTGCCACTTTTGTTGATGTTTCTCATTGCAGCGGCATCACTCGGGCGCGGAGCAGCTCGAAGCCGGCGCGGCCGTACATCTGGCGCTTGATCGCCTTGAGGCGGTTGATCTGGTCCTCGGCTTGGCCGTTGCTCCAAGGCAGTTCGAGAGCGGCGCGCACCGCTGAGAGATCCTGTTCGAGCCCCTCGACGAAGCGCACCAGCTTTGCCACGCCGCTCGCTCTTGCCTCCATCAGCCAGTCGTCCAGTGCCTCCGCGCGGCGCTCGCAGACGAGGGTGAGGAGGGTGCAAGCGAGCGCGCGCAGCTTCTGGAGGAGTGGGCTGCACTGCTGCAGCTTGAGAAAGCCCGCACTCGGTTCGCGCCGAATCAGCTCAATCGCGAGCCGACGTGGACTGGGCAGTCGCAGCGGCTCGGAGATGGCCGCGGGCGCCCCGCCTGACACCGTTACTGCCTCCTTGAGCTGCCGCCAAGGCTGCACCGCGCGTTCCACCGTGCGCGCCGTCCCCGTGTAGCCGCGCTGTTCAACGAGATGCCGGTGCAGATCCGCCACCTTATGGCAGCCCTCGCGCCAGCGCTGCCAGAGCCCCTCGCGGTACGGCTCCATCGGATGTGGCAGGAGGCGCCGGCGCCGGGGGGGGAGTCCGCCCGCCCGCACGTACCGCCGCACCGTCTTGCGCTCAAGGCCAAGCGCGCGGGCAACGGTCTTAAAACCCTCGCCGGCCTGATATCGCCTCACCGCCTCCTCGGCCAGCTTCGTCCAACGCTGGGAGGCCGTCGGGCGTGGCGGACAGCGTCGCAGCGGCGGGGCGAGCTCAGGCAGAGCTTGTGGTGAGGGCGGGATCTCGATCGGGACTGCCTCGGCAAGCTCGGCCTGTAGCGCGTGGCGCTGTGACTCGCAGACCTGCTCGAGGCAGTCACGCAGGTTGCGCACCAAGTGCCAGCGGTCGGCGACCTGTCGAATAGGGGCGGCACCATTGCGATCCGACAGCAGATCGCAGAGCTACCGGCGCTCGAGATCGACGACGAGCGTCCCGTACCGGTGCCCGCGCCGATACGCCCACTCGTCGATGCCGATCACGGCGGGCGAGACCGGCGGCTGCTCCGCTCTCTCCAGCAGACGCCGGACAAGCGTTCTCCCGCTCAGCGGCACTCCGCTGTACTACGCAAGCCGCGCCCCGGGGCGCCCGCCGAGCGCATGCGCGACCCGGGTCACGAGCGTGCGCAGGCGCTCGGTGATGCGCGCATAGGGGCGAGCGAAGGACTCGAACCGCTCCGTGAAAAAGCGCCGCGGGCACGTTGGCGTCTCGCAGCGCAGGCGACGCACCGTGAGCATGAGCCGCGGCGCGTGCCCGATGCAGGGCACGTCGCGCAGCTGGCGCGGATAGCGGCTGTGCACCCGCGGGGAGATCGTCCCGCAGCTCGGACAACGCGGTGCGCACTGGCGGCTCCTCAACTCCACCACCATCACTGCGCCTCTGCGCGTAACGCCCACGAGGTCGAGATCCTCCGGCCAGAAGAGAGAAGCATTGAGACGAAGCATATCCATGGCGGTGGCTCCGCAGCCGTACAACGGAACCGCTTTGACCGCCTCGGACGCTAAACATCAACAAAAGTGGCACAGACCCACTTTTCAGTCGGCGTTGACAGATATCCTCGCGGCGGCCGGTTCCAGCACGCTTCAGAAGAACCTGCAGAAGGAGCGCGACAAGCAACTCGAGAAGCTGCGCCACTACGGCGACATGCGTATCTCGCTGGATCTGGGCGACGGCGTCAAGATGAACTACGGC
>JAJUJV010000023.1 GCA_029265155.1 Altererythrobacter sp.
GTCGGCGACATCTGCCTGATCGACGAATCCAGCCGCTTCGGCCTCGCCAGCGACGAGAGCAGCGGCATCCTGTTCCTGCGGCTGCCGCGGGGGGCGACGCTGAGCCGACACCCGCAGCTCGAACGCCTTTACGCCAGCGTCCTGTCCGGTACCGAGCCCGGAACCCGGCTCCTCGCCGACACGCTGCTGCGCCTGTTCGACGATGCCGGCGCGCTGACCGAGCTGCAGCGCGCCGCGATGATGGAAGCGGTCCTGCAAATGCTCGGAGTCGCCGGCCCATGCTCCGCACTTCCCGAGACTCCTCACTGGCGCATCCGCCGCGCGCTCGACTTCATCGAGCTCAACCTCGCGGTCGCGGGCCTCAGCGCTGAAGACGTCGCGCAGGACCAGCACATCAGCCGCCGGCACCTGGATCAGCTCATGCGCCAGGCGACCGGCCGCTCGATCACCGGTCACTTGTGGAACCGCCGGCTGGAGCGCGCCGCTGCGGACTTGCGCGATCCGCGCCGGGCCGGGATGACCGCCGCGCAAGTCGCCTTCGCCAACGGTTTCGAGGATGCGGCGCACTTCACCCGCGCGTTCAAGAGCCGCTACGCCTGTACCCCGGGCCAGTGGCGCCTGAACTGAACGTCCGGGGTTTCCAGACCGGCTCCAGTGCTTATCATAACCGGCAAAAGGCCAGGCGGAAACGTCGGCCAATCCAGCAAACAGGGAGTTAAGTCTATGAACGGCAAGCGCGGATTTTGGCGCGGCGGCGCGGCGCTGGCTGCGTTCGCTCTGGCGTCCTGCGCCAGCGTCGGCACCGCGCAGGCGCCGGCCGACGTCACGATCGAAGGCAGCCGGATCCACCCGGAAAGCATCACCGCCGATGCCGCCGGCAACCTCTACGTCGGCAGCGTCGACGGCACGATCTACCGCGCCGCCGCTGGGGCAACGACCGCGACGCCGTGGATTCGGCCGAGCGCGGACAACGGCCTTACCTCGCTGTTCGGCGTCCTCGCCGACGACGGGCGCAGCCTCTTGTGGGTCTGCAACAATCCTCCGTTCGGCGGCCCTGCCCCGGCCGGCGCGAAGTCCGGCGTCAAGGCGTTCGACCTCGCCACCGGCGCACTGCGCGGCAACTACGACTTTCCCGGCGATGGCCCGGCGGCCTGCAACGACATTGCGGTGGACGCCCAAGGCGTGACTTTCGCCACCGACACCGCGGGCGGACGCATCTTCTCGCTGGCACCGGGCGGCGATGCACTCGCGCTCTTCGCTGCGAGCCCGGAGCTCGTCGGCGTCGACGGCATCGCCTTCGCCGACGACGGCACGATGTACATCAACAACGTGCGCCAGCACACCGTGCAGCGGGTCGATCGCAGCGGCGGCGACTATGCCGGGCTGACGACCCTCACGTTGTCGGAGCCGGTCAACGGCCCCGACGCCTTGCGTCCCGTATCGGGCAATCGTTTCCTCCAGGCGGAAGGACCGGGCAACCGCGTGACCTATGTCGATATCGAAGGCGACCGCGCGGTGATCACGCCGATCAAGACCGGTCTCGATTCCTCGCCCGGCGTGACTCACGTCGGCCGGGTCGGCTACGCCACCGAAGGGAAGATCGGCTACCTGTTCGACCCGGCTCTGCGGGATCAGGACCCTGGCCCGTTCGTAATTCGAGCGTTCCCGCTTCCCTGAGACTCCGAAAGGACATCCCCCCAATGGCCCGCATTCTCGTGCTCTACTACTCGTCCTACGGTCATATCGCGCAAATGGCCGAGGCGGTCGCCGAGGGCGTGCGCGGCGCCGGGCACGACTGCGACATTCTCCGCGTGCCGGAAACCGCGCCACAGGAAGTCATCGAAGCCGCGGGTTTCCAGGCCAACGAAAATCACCCGGTCATCGAAGGCGTGGAAAAGCTGGCCGAATACGACGGCATCGTCGTCGGCGCGCCGACCCGGTTTGGCCGCATGCCTAGCCAGATGGCAGCGTTTCTCGACCAGGCCGGCGGCCTGTGGTTCACCGATGCTCTGGTCGGCAAAGTCGGTGCGGCCTTCACGTCCACCGCCGCACAGCATGGCGGGCAGGAAACCACGCTGTTCTCGATCATCACAAACCTGCTGCACTTCGGCTGCACGATCGTCGGGCTCGACTACGGCTTCAAGGCACAGAACGGTGTCGACGTGGTCCGCGGCGGCGCGCCTTACGGTGCCACCACGATTGCTCACAACGACGGCTCCCGCCAGCCGAGCGACGTGGACCTCAATGGCGCCCGCTACCTTGGCCGCCGCGTCGCTGAAACGGCGGCCAAGCTGTTCGCTTAGGTACTCTCCCTTCGTCATCCCCGCGGAACGACGAGGAAGAGAGCGGATGTTCCGGGCTCAGAACTCGAACCGGATCGTGCCGCCCCAGGTGCGCGGTTCGCCCGGGTTGCCAGCGATCAGCCCGGTGTTGCCCGGGCCGAAGTTGAGCTGCTCGAAGTATTCGACGCCGAATGCGTTGCGGACCCAGCCGTAGATGTTGAACCCGCTGTCGGCCCGGAAGCCCACACGGAAGTTGGTCAGCGCGTAGTCGTCGATCCAGGTGTAGATCGACGGCGACGGGTTGGACGAGAACCGCGAACGATAGTTGCCATCGACGCCGAGATAGACCTCGCCGCCCTCACCGAACAGCGTGGCCGGCTGATTGACTTCGGCGCCGTAGGAGAACGACCACTTCGAGATGCCGGGAAGCACTTGGCCCGAAACGTCGCAGTTCTGCGGGCTGAGCGCTCCGGGGACACCCGCCGGTCCGGGTACCTGGCCGCCGCTCGCGACGGTGCCGCCGGCAAGCTCGGCCGGGCACGGCGCGTCGATGAAGCGCACGTACTTGGCATCGGTATAGGCGCCGTTCCCATAAGCGGTGAACCGCTCGCTCGGCCGCACCGAAAAGTCGACCTCGACGCCCTGCGTGCGCACCCGGTCGGCATTCGCCAGGTACCCGCGCAGCACGCCGAACTGGCCGTTGCTCACGTTGGCCTGGAAGTCGTCGATCGTCGTTCGGAAAGCGGCGAGGTTCAGCGTCGCGCGGCGATCCCAGAATTGCGTCTTCACCCCGGCCTCGAAATGCTGGACGGACTCGGGCTTGATGGAGCCTGCCTCGAGGATCGGATTGCCTTGCGCGTCGGCTGGCACCCCGTTCTGGTTGATACCGCCGGTTTTGAAGGTCTTGGCATACGTGCCGTAAAGCAGCACGTCGGGCGCGGCTTCGTAGCTGACGGTCAGGTCGTAGCTGAAGTTCCAGTCGCTGAAGGTCGGCTCGATCAATTGCGGCGCGTAGATCGCGCGCTGAGCCTGCTGGATGGCGGTACCGCCAGTAGCTGGAACGGGATTGCCCTGCCCGTCGAACACCCGCCGCTCGTAGTACCCTTCCTTCTTGTCGTAGTTGATCCGGGCGCCGGGCTGGATGGTCAGGCCGTCGGTCACCTCCCAGGCAAGCTGGCCGTAAAGGGCCAGACTGGTCGCTTTAAGCCACTGGGTGTTGAGCGCCGTCAGCCCGTCCAGGACCGAAGGATCGGCGGACAGCGGATTGGACGGGGCAATGTTCCAGCGGCTCGCATCCGCCCCTTGCTGCTCCAGCCCCTGGGTATCGATGCGCTGGTTGAAAGCGAACGCGCCGAGCACGAAGTCGATGTTGTCGCTCGAGTAGTTGTAGCGGAACTCCTGCGTGTACTGGTCCTGCTGCGAGGGGTTGTTCGATGCGCTGACGACAGACAGCCCGCTGAAATCGCGATCGTTTTCCGGCTTCCAGTCCCAGAAGCGCCAGGCGGTGACCGAGGTCAGGGTGCCGAGGCCGAGATCCCACACCGCGCGTAGCGACGCTCCGCCGATATCGTTGCCGGCGTTGAGCGGCGCATCGAGGTCGGTCACCCTGTCGAACGGGTCGAAGCTCGCCGGCGCATATCCCAGGGCTTCGGAAAGCGCCGGGAACTGACGGTTTGCCGCCCGCTGGGTTGAACCGTAGCCGACGAAAACCGTACCGCAGCACTCCGGATCTTGAGCGCTGTAGTCGGCGGCAAGAGTGACATCGAGGTTGTCGACCGGGCGCCACAGCAACTGCGCGCGTACTCCCAGGTTGTCCTGCTCGTTGATCCAGTTGTTGGTCGTCGTATTGAAGATCGTCCCGCGGCGATCGGTGGAAGAGACCGCGATGCGGGCGGCCAATGTATCGGTCAGCGGGCCGGAGACGGCGACTTTCGCCTGCTTGAAGTTGTAGTTGCCCAGCGAGACTTCCGCGCTCCCCTCAAAGTCGAAAGTCGGCTGGTTGGTGCGGATGTTGATCGCGCCTGCGGTCGTATTCTTGCCATACAGCGTGCCCTGCGGTCCGCGCAGCACTTCGACTTGCGCCACGTCCAGGAAGTCGAACACGGCGGACGCCGGCCGCGAGTAGTAGACATCGTCCACATAGATGCCGACGCCCTGCTCGAACCCGTCGTTGGTCAGGCCGAACGGCACGCCGATGCCGCGGATGTTCACGGCCGTGTTGCGGGGGTTGGACGAATAGACCTGCAGCGTCGGGGCAAGCTGCTGGATCTTCTGCACGCTGAACGCGCCGGTGTCGTTAATGGTCCGCCCATCCAGCGTAGCGATCGCCAGCGGCACTTCCTGCGCCGTCTCCTCGCGGCGGCGGGCCGTGATGATGATCACGTTCTCAGGGACGACGGCGCTTGCCGCGGCAGGTGTACCCGCCGATGCGGGCGCTTGGGCTGCGTCTTGTGCGAACGCCGGAATAGGAAGGAGAGCGCTGGCGGCAATCCCGGATAGCAGGACGATCTTCTTTGTCATTTTCGGTTCCCTCACGTTGCTGAAATCCAGCCGATGGAGAGAACAGGTCGATCTCGCCCACGCAGGCTGGAGACGCATCCGGAGGTCCGGTCTGCTATGTCCGAGTTAGGTGTGGCCGGGCCGGGGCCCGACAGAAATTAGGAGAAGCGGCGACGCTCGGTAACGTCGACTTGCATCAGCTTGCCGTCATGGACGGTGAGTTGGATCACGCCGTAACGAAGTCGATCGAGCGCTTCGGCGACGACCCGCAGATGTTCGGGGAGGTCGGCAGAATCGCCGGTCCGCAGACGGTCGATAGTGGCGGCCATGTGAGTCTCTCCATTGCTTCCGGCGTGTTGCCGGACGCAGCAGCATCTATTCTCAAGCGATTTAGTTGACAATGAAGATGAGGCGAGCCGTGCCCAATTTAACGCTGAGAAGCAGGAAGAATATCTTCGTCTTGCTCGATTGGCGGCACCGGGTCGATCCGATCGGACAACCGGACCGAGTCGAGCAGTTCAGCCGTCTTGTCGCGAACCTGCAGCATTAAGGCCCGGGTACGGCACTCGCCTTCCTCGACACAGTTGCGGCATTTCTCGTGCGCAAAGCGGCTGGCGCACGGCACCAGGGCCAGTGACCCCCGCATCAGCCGGATCAGGTCGCCATAGGTGATGTCGATCGGCGACACGGCCAGCCAGTATCCCCCGTCTTTGCCGCGCTGCGAGGCGACGATCCCGACCCGGCTCAGCTCGGACAGAATCACGGTCAGGAAGTTCGCCGGGATCTTCTGCTTTTCGGCAATCTCCGTCAGCCGCACGGGCCCCTCGCCGTGCCGATCGGCAAGATGCTGCATCGCACGGATGGCGTAACGAGTCTTCTGCGAGAGCATGGCGGTTCATTGCATGGCTGGCTCGGGATGAACAACCCGTGGCCGTGGCTGCGTTAAAAGGCTTGGCTCACTCCGATTTTGGCCATGAAGCCGAGCGGGCTCGCCGTGAACGGATCGAAGTTTTGGTCGAGCCGTGCGAACGGCGGGTCCTGATCGAGCAGGTTGAACAGCGCCAGCGAAAGCCGGGTGCGCGCCGCGACGTGCCAGCGCCAGGTGAGGTCGATCGTGGTGAAGCTGCCGATCTCCTTGCCCGCCGTCACGCTGGCACCGGCCAGCGCCGCGTTGTTCGGACCGAACACCTCGGGACCACGCTGATCGGTGTAGCCGCCGATGTGGTTGACCTGCAGCCGCAGCGCGTGATCGCCGGCTTCGCCTTGGAGCCAGGCATAGCCTTTTAGGCGCGGCAGCGGATAAGCGGTGGTTTGGAAGTTGAGCCGCCCGGCAGCGTCGAACGCCGGCTGCACCCGCACGCCCTCGACGATCACGTCGTCGATCGCATAGTCGATTACATAGCTGCCCGATACGCCGGCCTGCACCCGCGCCGCTCCCACCGCGATGTCGTAGCTCGCCTGAACGTCGAGCCCGCTGGTGGAAACGTCGGCCGAGTTGAACGCGTAAGTCGCCAGCCGCTGAACGTTGGCGGCCGAACAGACCCCGCCCGAGAAGGTAAAGCGTGCTTCCAGTGCGGCATAAGCCGGGTTGCCGCAGTTCGCGGTGCCGCTCGCCCCGAACAGCGCCGAGACCATACCGCTGATCGGCTCGCTTTCGATTGGTCCTTGGAAGTCATAACGCCAATAATCGACGCTCGCCTGAAAGCCGCCGCGATCGACCAGCAGGCCGGCGCTGTAAGTCGTCGCGCTCTCCGGCTTGAGGTCCGCATTGCCCAGCACGTCCACGGCCCGGAAGGCACCGCCAATCAGCGTCAGGATCACCTGATCGGAGAACAAGTTCTGCGGCGGCGGCCCGCGAAAGGTGGTACCCACCCCGCCGCGCAGCGCCAACCATTCGGTCAGCTCAAGCTTGGCGCGCACTTGCGGATCGAAGGTCGATCCGACCGTCCCGCCGTAGTCCTCGTAGCGGGCCGAGAGCTGCACTTGCATCCGCTCGGTTACCGGCACCTGCACTTCGCCGAACAGCGCCCAGACATCGCTGCCGACCGAGACATCGTAGTTGGAGCCGAGGAAACCGATCGGCCCGGTCTCCGGCTCACACGTGGCATTCGGGTTCAGCACCGAACCGGGGCAAGGATAGGCTGCGAGATTGTTGGTCGCGCCATAACGGCGGGCATAACGGTCGTGGCGGTACTGCGCGCCGAGCGCGAAGCCGATCTCGCCGCCGGGTAGCGATATCCCGCTCCGGCCCGAGAGGACCACATCGCCCACCCACTGACGCGTGTTCGCCCGCCGCTGGATGATCGTGTAGAAATCGCCCACCGTAGCCGCGTCGTTGATCAGCCCCGCCCCTGGCGCCAGGTCGAGCCCGAGCGGGTTGCTCGCCCCGGCGAAGACCGGGTTCGCTTCCCCGGTGATGGCGTTGCCGGCGATCGCGGTCGAAAACGGGTTGAAGAAGCGGCAGCCGTTCGTCCCGGCCAGCGCCGCCAGCTCCGCCGCCCCCAGGCCGGCGCGCGATTGCGGCGTCGCATAGGTGCAATCCGCTCCGCCGAACCCGGCCAGCGCGTTCTGCAGCAAGTCGACGAAGTTGTCGGTCCCTTCGAAGTACCGGTCGTACTCCGACCAGGTCACTCCCGCCGTCAGGTCGAGCGCCGGCGCCAGCGCATAGTCGAGCGTCGCGGTGAGCTGGTACATGTCGGCACTGCGCGGCACGACCGCGGTGTTGCGGTCGTTGTCGAACAGCGGGTTGCCGCCGAGCAGCACCGGCCGGAACCGCACCGGATAAGCCAGCGCCGGCGCCTCGGGACGTCCGTCCGCGCCGGGCGCACAGCCCGCCGCCGCTCCGAACCGCGCGCAATAATCGATCAGAGCGGGTGCGTACTGGGGAATCACGAACAGCCCGGCACCACCGAACGCCGCGTTCGCCGACGGCGCGATCGTCGGCAGATAGCTGGGGCTGGTCGTCATCACCGTCTCGGTGCGGCCGTAGAGGCCTGTCACCCGCAGACTCGCCGGGCCCAGGACATCGACTTCGACGTCGGCGAACAGCTGCCAGCGGTCCTCCGGCTCGACCAGGTTGGTGAAGCCGAGGTACGGCGTGTGGCACAAGTCCGCGCTCGATCCCGCCAGCGAGCGGAAGCCTCCCACCGCCGCGCAGCCCTCGTCGGCATCGAAGCGCACGTCGTTCAGCGTCCCATCGAAGTCGAAGTTGCCCGGCGATCCGCCCCCCGACCAGCCGCCTTGCGGGTTCGCCGCATAAGGCAGGTAGGCGAAGTCGCGGTCGAGCACGGTCAACTCGCTGCGATGCTGGTAGCCTCCCGCCAGCAGCACCCGCGCGGGTCCCAGCCGGCCGCCCCACGACAGCGCCCCGTTCCATTCTCCGTTCGAGCCGTCCACCCAGCGGTAGTCGGCCGAGGCCACAAAGCTCCTCTGGTTGGTCCGGGTGATGAGATTCGCAACTCCGGCGATCGCGTCCGAGCCGTAGGTCGCGGCGCCGCCGTCCTTGAGGATCTCGATCCGCCCCAGCGCCGCCGCCGGGATCAGGTTGACGTCGACGATCGGTACGTTGCCCGAAGCCGCCGGCGCCAGCCGCCGCCCGTTCAGCAGCACCAGCGTCCGCTGCGGCCCCAGCCCGCGCAAGTTGATCGACGCGACCCCTTCGTTGAACTGGCTGCGGGTGTCGAACTGGCTGGCGTCGCCCAGCACGCCGGCCGAGGCGGGCAGCCGCTTGGTCAGCTCGATCATCGACGGGGAGCCCTGTGCTTCCAACTCCTCCGCACCGATCACCTCGACCGGCGCCGGCGCGTCCTCGCGGCTGCCGGCGATCAGCGATCCGGTGACGACGATCGTCCGCCCGTCCGCGCCCTCCGCCGTCTGCGCCGCGGCGGTCCCGCTTGCCAGCCCCGCCATCAGCGCCAGCACCGAAGCCGTTCCTGCCGCCCGCCAGCTTGTCATCGCGCGCATCGCCCCCATCTCGCCGGCCGACTAGCCCTGCGGCCCGGCCGCCGCAATTGCTTTGCGTCGCCCCGCCGTGTATAGCGCGCCCGCGCCCCGGCCCCGGCGAAGCCCAGCAGCTTCGTTAGCCGGGGCGCTCGTTTTTCCCCTGCCGAAGGTATCGCCATGTCCCGCCGCCGCCAGCTTTACGAAGGCAAGGCCAAGATCCTCTACGAAGGCCCCGAGCCCGGCACGATCATCCAGTACTTCAAGGATGACGCCACCGCCTTCAACGCCCAGAAGAAGGGCACGATCAACGGCAAGGGCGTGATCAACAACCGCATCTCGGAGCACGTCTTCCTGCGGCTGGCCCACATCGGCATCCCGACGCACTTCATCCGCCGCCTCAACATGCGCGAGCAGCTCGTCCGCCAGGTCGAGATCATCCCGCTCGAGGTCGTGGTGCGCAACGTCGCGGCCGGTTCGATCTCCAAGCGCCTCGGTCTTGAGGAAGGCGAGCCGCTGCCGCACACGCTGATCGAATACTACCTCAAGTCCGACGAGCTGCAGGATCCGATGGTCGCCGAAGAGCACATCGCCTGCTTCGGCTGGGCCAACCACGAGGAAATGCAGGACATCGCCTCGATGGCGATCCGGGTGAACGATTTCATGTGCGGCATGTTCGCCGCCATCGGCATCCGCCTGGTCGACTTCAAGCTCGAGTTCGGCCGCATCTGGGACGGCGATTACAGCCGGGTCATCCTCGCCGACGAAATCAGCCCCGACAACTGCCGGCTGTGGGACATGACGAGCGGCGAGAAGCTCGACAAGGACCGCTTCCGCCGCGATCTCGGCGGCGAGGAAGAAGCCTACCAGGAAGTCGCCCGCCGGCTCGGCCTGCTGAACGAAGACGCCAACAACCCCGGCGAAGTCTTCGACATGTCGGCCCACCGCGCCAAGCTGCGCACTACGCCGAAGCCCGCCGCGCCCAAGCCAAAGAAGTAAGGTTCGCCTCGAACGGCTGGGGCGGGAGTTGACTCGGCCCCGCCCAGCCCTAATTCCATAACCAAGCGTGTGCTGCGTGCGCTCGGGAACATTCCTGATCCCGAATACGGAGAACGATTAAAACCCGTTTTCTGCAGGAGTGCCCAGTGTCAGCGTCCCCGAACGGTTCCCGCCCTTCCGGCTCGCCGCTCGCGATGCTGCGCGCCTTTCTCGACAATTCGGCGTCCGGCGGGCTGATCCTGATGGCGGCGGGAGCTTTGGCTCTCGTCGTGGCGAACTCTCCGCTCGCCCCGCTCTACTTCGGCGTGCTCGAAAGCTACGTCGGGCCGCTCAGCGTGCTCCACTGGATCAACGATCTGCTGATGGCGGCGTTCTTCCTGCTGGTCGGCCTCGAGATCAAGCGGGAGATGCTGCAGGGCCAGCTTGCCACCTGGGACCGCCGCATTCTGCCCGGCATGGCGGCTGCAGGCGGGATGATCGCGCCGGCCGCCGTCTTCCTGATCTTCAACGGTAACGACCCGGTGACATCGCGCGGCTGGGCTATTCCGGCGGCAACCGATATCGCCTTCGCGCTCGGCGTGCTCTCGCTCCTCGGCCCGCGGGTGCCGACGTCGCTCAAGATCTTCCTCACTGCCCTGGCGATCATCGACGATCTGGGTGCGGTCGTCATCATCGCGCTGTTCTACACGGGCGAACTATCCCTCCTCTATCTCGGCCTCGCGGCCCTCGTGCTCGTTGCGCTGACGGTGATGAACCGGCTCGGCGTTCTGCGCCTCACCCCTTACCTTCTGCTCGGCGCCGTACTCTGGTTCTTCGTCCTGCGCTCGGGCGTCCACGCCACGGTGGCCGGCGTTCTTCTGGCGTTGACGATCCCGCTGCGCTTGCGCCTGCGCAGCCCCGACGATCGGACCGAGCCGCCGTTGCACAGGCTGGAACACAGCCTGCACGGCTGGGTGACGTTCCTCGTCATTCCGATCTTCGGCTTCGCCAACGCGGGTGTATCGTTTGCCGGGCTGACCTCCGACGTTTTCCTGAACAACCTCACGCTCGGCGTCGCGCTCGGGTTGGTCGTGGGCAAGCTCGTCGGCGTGTTCGGCAGCACGATGCTGCTCGTCCGCCTCGGATGGGCCAAGATGCCGTGGGAAGCCACCGTACGCCAGATGCTCGGGGTCTCGCTGCTCTGCGGGATCGGCTTCACGATGAGCCTGTTCATCGGCTTGCTCGCGTTTGCAGGTAACCCTTTGCTGCAGGAAGAGGTGAAGATCGGCATTCTCGGCGGCTCGCTTCTCGCGGGCTTGCTGGGCTGGACCGTGCTTCGCTTCGCTCCCTCGAAAGTCGAGCTGCCCCACGAGGCGCAAGCCTAAGGAGTTGAGATGGTCACCGTATCTGAAATCCTGCTGGCGAGCGACTTCAGCGGCCGCTCCGACCGCCCGCTCGACCGGGCGCTGCAACTCGCCGGTCAATGGGGCTCTCACCTCGTCATCGCGCACGTGATCGAGCGCGGAGAGGGTGAGGTTTCGGAGCGAGAGCGGGCACGGTTCCGCTCCGACCTCCCCGATGCCGCCGAGGGCGCGGAGCTGGTTCTCGCGCGGGGTTCCGCGCCTAAAATGCTCGCTCAGCTGGGGACAGAGCGGCAAAGCGGTCTCGTGGTCGTGGGCGTCGCCCGCTTCAACAGCATCGGCGACTACTTCCTGGGAACGGCTGTCGATCATATCCTGCGCAATGTTTCGATGCCGGTCCTGATCGTGAAGCGCCGCGTCCGCGGGCCCTACGGCCGGATTGTCGTCGCGACCGATCTGTCCGATTGCTCGCGTGAGGCGCTGCTGGCGGCCTTGGACCTCTTCCCACAAGCGCACGTGGGGCTGCTCCACGTTTACCACGTGCCGTTCGAGGGATTGCACCGGTCCGACGACATGAAGGAATACGCCCTCGAGGAAGCGCGCCGGGAGCTCGGCGACTTCCTTGAACACCCCGAAATCGCCGCACACCGGGACAGGATAGAGCCCCTGATCCGCGAAGGCGAAGTCGCCAACGAAGTGGCCCGCGCCTTGGACGAGACATCGGCCGACCTGCTCGTCGCCGGCACCCATGGCCGCAGCCGGCTTGCCGCTGCCCTCGGGAGCCAGGCGGAGCGCCTTCTTCAAACGGCCGGCACCGACGTGCTGGTCGTGCGCGAACGAAACGGACGCTGAGAACCTGGCTTTCGGCGCTTACGCGTTGCGTATCGTTTGCCCGCGCCATTGCCCGTTCACCTTTCCTCGGTCACAACCCCGGCGATGATCCGCCGCTTCCTGCTTCCCGCCCTTCTCCTCCTCTTTGCCGTCCCTGCCCTGGCTCAGCCGGCGCCGGTCCAGCCGCAGCACGAATGGCCGTTCGAGCAGAGCGATCTGCCGCCGGACCCGGCCTACCGCTTCGGGCGCCTGGACAACGGCATGCGCTACATCATCCGGCCCAATGGCACTCCGCCCGGTCAGGGCATGGTGCAGTTCTGGGTGGACGCGGGGTCGATCGCCGAGAACGAGGACGAGCGCGGCTACGCTCATTTCATCGAGCACATGGCGTTCAACGGGTCGACCAGGGTGCCCGAAGGCGAAATGGTCAAGCTTCTCGAGCGTGAAGGCCTCGCCTTCGGTGCCGATACCAACGCCTCGACCAGCTTCGACACCACGCTCTACCGGCTCGATCTGCCGCGCAACGATCCCGCGCTGCTCGATACCGCGATCATGCTGATGCGCGAGACCGCCAGCGAGCTGAGTTTCGATCCCGAGGCGGTGGAGCGGGAGAAAGGCATCCTGCTCAGCGAGCGCCGCGTGCGCGACACGTTCGAGCTGCGCAACGTCGTCGACAATCTCAACTTCCTCTACCCTGGCTCGCGGTTTGCCGACCGGCTGCCGATCGGCACGGCCGAGTCCCTGCAGGCGGCCACGGCGGAAAAGCTGCGTGCGCTGTACCAGCGACTTTATCGGCCCGAGAACACCGCTCTGATCGTCATCGGCGACTTCGACGCCGACGTGGTCGAACAGACCATCCGCCAACATTTCGAAAGCTGGGAGCCGGCACCGATCGTCCCCGCAATCGATCCAGGCCCGATCGACTTTGATCGTCAGGGTGAGACGGACATCTACCTCGATCCCTCGTTGCCCGAGCAGATCACCGTCTCGCGCACCGGGCCGGCGCTCGATCGCACCGATACCCGCGCCTTCCGCGAAAAGAACGTGCGCCGCCAGCTTGGCTACAACATCATCAACCGTCGCCTGCAGCGTCTGGCGCGGCTCGACGATCCGCCGGTCCGCAGCGCTGGGCTTGGTACGTCGGAAGTGTTCGACTCCGCTCGGACCACGAACCTCGTCGTTTACGCCCCCGACGACGGATGGCGCCGCGCGCTGGCGGCCGCACAGGCCGAATATCGGCGGGCACTGGAATACGGCTTTACTGAGGCCGAAGTGACCGAACAGGTCGCCTCGCTGCGCAACGCGCTGGAAAACAACGCGGCGGGTGCGGACACCCGCTCCAACGCCAGCTTCGTCACCGCCGCGATCACTCTGCTGCAAGACGGGCAGGTGCCGACGACGCCGGAAAGCGGTCTGCAGCGGTTCATCGAACACCTGCCGCGGATTACGCCCGACAGCATCCTCGAAGCGCTCAAGGAAGAGCTTGTCCCGCTCGACAATCCGCTGATCCGCTTCGAAGGCCGAACCGCGCCGGAAGGCGGCGAGGAGGCGCTGCGCGCAGCCTGGGACGAAGGCATGGCCACCGACGTGGCCATCGGGGAATCGGCGGCGCTCGCCGAATGGGCCTACACCGATTTCGGCCCGGCTGGAGAGGTCGTCTCCGACACGGTCGAGCCCGAGCTCGGCATCCGCATGGTCCGCTTCGCCAACGGTCTCAGGCTCAACCTCAAGAAGACCGATCTGCAGCGCGACCGCATTGCTATGCGGCTCAACATCGACGGCGGGCAGATGCTGAACACTCGCGACGATCCGCTTGCCACCGCCATGGCCAGCTCACTGCATGTCGGCGGTCTCGGGGAACACACTCTCGACGAGTTGCAGTCGATCCTCGCTGGGCGCAGCGTGGGCTACAGCATCGCCAGCGGGCTGCGCAGCTTCATACTGTCCGGCGCCACCACCCAGCGCGATTTCGAACTGCAGTTGCAGATGCTGGCCGCGGCGGTCACCGACCCGGGGTTCCGGCCGCAAGGTGAGGCGCAGTACCGCCGCAACGTCGAAAACCTCTTCGCCAGGCTTACCGCCACGCCCGAAAGCGCGCTCGGCAATGCGCTCGGCGGCATCATCTCCGACGGCGATCCGCGCTTCACGCTGCAGCCCAAGGAAGCCTACATGGCCTTGAGCTTCGCCAAACTGCAGCGCGACATCGGCGACCGTCTCGATCAGGGGGCGCTGGAACTCGCCATTGTCGGCGACTTCGACGAAGCCGAAGCGATCGATCTCGTCGCCCGCACGCTCGGCGCACTGCCCGGACGCGAGGCTGAATTCCGCAGCTACGACGACAACCGCCAGCGCACCTTCACTGCCGATCGCACGACCCGCACGGTATTCCACGATGGGGCGGCCGATCAGGCGATCGTGCGGATGGATTGGCCGACCCGCGACGACAGCGATCTCAAGGAAGACCTGACGCTGGAGTTGCTCGAGCGGATCGCCCGTCTCGCTCTGCTCGACAAGGTTCGCGAGGAACTCGGCCAGACTTATACGCCCGCCGCCAACGCTACGCAGTCATCCACGTATCCCGACTTCGGCTACTTCACGATCGCAGCGCCTGTCGATGCCGCGCAGGTCGACGCGGCGCGCGAAGCGATGTTGGAAACCATCCAGGCGTTGATCGACGATCCGGTGGACGAAGACCTCCTCCTGCGCGCTCGCCGGCCGATGATCGAAAGCTACGAAAATGCGCTGAAGACCAACAACGGCTGGCTGGCGCTGATCGACCGCGCCCAATCCCAGCCGCGCGACATCGAGCGCTTCACTCGCGCCCCGGCGCTGCTGGCGGACATCACCCCCGCCCAGATACAGGCTATCGCCTCGCGCTACCTGCAGCCGGACCAGCGGCTCGAAATCCTGGTCCTGCCGCGCCCTGAGGGGGCGGAATAGCGCTCGTTAGCGTACGCGCCGGATGCGCAGCGCGCGCTGGCCGGCGTAGCGGATTTGATAGCTGCCAAGCGCGGCGCTGAAGATCTCGACTTCTGAACCGCGGCGCGGCGCGTCATAGGATGAAGGCGCGGCGTCGACGAACTGCCACTGCGCACCGTCCTCCATCGTCAGCAGATAGATGCCCGGCTCACGCTGAGTAACGGCAGTGACCCGGGCGTTGATTTGCTCCGGCTCCCCCGCCTTGGCAGCCCGCGCTTGCGGGAACTGGTTGCTGCCGAACCTCGACGGGGCCCGAGACGCAGCAGGCGCAGCGGACGGCGAAGCGGCTGGTGCCTGCTCCACCGGAGTTGCGCCCGGCTGGCCCAGCGGGATATTGTCGTAGCACGCGGTCCGTGCCGCGACGTCGCCCACCTTGCGGCACTCGCGCAGGAGGTCGACCACCGCGCTGTCGCTCAACTGCGCCGCCGCCCCGGTCGGGACCGCCGCCAGCACACCCATCCCGCCCAGCAGCAGCTTGATCCGCAGCGACATCATCCGATCTCTTCCTTCAAAATAACTGGGCAGCCGGCAGCAGACCGAAGGGAGGAAGGCCTGCAACCGGCTGCCCATTCCGGGTCAGCACTACCCGGTTTATCGCATCACAACTTAACCGTGGCTCCGATGAAGAAGCGGCGGCCGAGAACGTCGTACTCGCTCGCATCGTAAGGGCTGGCGGCACGGCCGAACCGCGGTGTGCCGTCACCGATCACGTCGTCGAGGAAGTAACCGACGTAGGGAGGCTTCTTGTCGAAGAGGTTGTCGATGCCGCCGCGGATAGAGACGTTGTCGAGCACCTGGACACGGAAGCTGAGGTTGAACTGGTCGTAGGCTGGCGCGCCCGCGACGTTTGTCGTCTCGTTGGTGGCTGCCGCGGCCGCCTTGATCGACGGCTTGTGCTGCCACTGCAGCCCCACGGTGGCCGGTCCGTATGTATAGTTGAAGCGGGTGAACAGCTTCCAGCGATACGACCCGGACTGCGTGCCGACCTCACCGCCACCCAGCGTACCGGCATAGTCGGTCAGAGGAATGGCAACCTGATCAGGGGTGGTGGCGAACTTGTCGAGGTACGTGAAGTTCACGTTGGTCGAGAACATGCCGGGAATACCGATGCCCACGTCCTCGAACGTCACACCCCAATCGAGCTGTACGTCGAAGCCGGCGGTCTCGACGGCGCCCTGGTTGTCGTAGTTTACGGTGACGACCTGCATGTCGCCCGTCACGTTGTCCCGATCGATGCGCTCGCAGGCGTCGTTCAGCTCGAAGTTCGGGTTGAACTCCTGCGTGAAACACTGCCGGAGCACAGAATCGATGCCCTGCTGCGAGATGCCATCGGTGAGCTTGATGTTGTAGTAGTCCGCCGACAGCCGCAGGCGGCTCAGCCAAGGGTTGCTCGAAGGCGAGTTGATCACCGCGCCGATCGTGTAGGTCTTCGCCGTCTCCTCCTGCAGCCCGCTGGCGCCGGCGAGAAGCTGGGTGAAGAACTGCCCGCCCAGCAGGAAGTCGTCGCGGCCGTCGGCGTAGTAGGTGGCAGCACCGTCAGCCCCCATGATCTGCCGACATAGGTCTTGGACCTGCGCCGCCGTCCCGTTGGCGTTCAAGGTGGGGTTCGCCGAGTAGTTGCCGATAAGAAGCGGCGAAGTATCGTTCTCGAGCGAGCACGGATCGCCGTCGCGCGCGAAGGAGAGCGTGTTCGTCCGCGCCGTGAAGAGCTCACCCAGGTTCGGCGCTCGGCTCGCCTTCTGGTAGCCGCCACGGAACCTCAACCAGTCGATCGGTGCCCACTCGCCGTTGATCTTGTACGTGCCGACCGAGCCCACCGAATCGTAGTCCGACAGGCGGTAGCCAAGCTCGAGGTTGAGCTCCTGAACGAACGGCAGATCGGACAGCACCGGAACGAACAGCTCGCCATAGACCTCGCGGACGGACTCTGACCCGCTGGTGCTGGCTTGCGGGAACGTCGTCGTCGTCTGGTAGAAAGACGATCCCTCGAAAGCGGAGCTGTCGGAGGTGAAGTCGATCGAGTTCTTCCGGTAAGCGGCGCCCACGGCGAAGCGCAGTTGGCCGCCGGGCAGCTCGAACAATCCACCTTGCAGGTTCGCCTCGGCAAGGTCCTGCTTGATGTGATTCTCGAACTGGACGTCCGCGCTGCTGGCCAGGTCGCAATCGGCGCTGAAGGCGGAATCGATGATGAAGGGGCTCAGTCCGGTTTCGCAACTGGCCGTCGAACCATAGCGATCGCCGTTATTGCCAAGCGCGAAGAAGTTCAGGCCGTAGTTGGGCGATGTGAGGATGGTCCGGAACCGCTCGAGCGCGACAAGGCCGACGAGGTTGGTCTTCGCAATGGTCTCGCCGTGCGAGGCGATCACGTCCCAGGTGAAGTCCGTGCCCGGAATTTCGCCTTCGAAGCCGAGCTGAATCTGGAAAGTGTTGTTGTGGTTCTCCGTCCCGCGACGTCCGAAGGAGTCGAGCGAGTAGTTCGCCATCCACGGCGCATCCGGATCGGCGCGGCTGTCGAGAAGCGCGGCGATGTTCGCCGGCACGGGGAAGACTTCACGGTTGGTACAGCCGCCGACCGGGCCGCAGTTCAAACCGAACCGTCCGCCGGCCATGAAATCCGGATTGGTCGGGTTATCGGTCAGATCGTTCGGCGTGCCGTCCGGCAAGACCGACGACACGCGAAAGTCGGCGCTTTCCGGCGCGTAGGGGCTGCCGACGTAGATTTCGTCGTCATAGGGGATCGGAGTGCCGGTCGAACCGAGCAGCACCGTATTGAACGAAAGCGACCGCGTCGCCGTGCGCGCGAAGTTCGCCTGCGCGACGAACGTGATCGAATCGGTGATCTCGTAGTCGCCTTTGGCGAAGAACGAATAGCGGTTCTGCGGCGAGGAGAGGATGCGATCCGGGTTGTTCTGCTCAAGCAGGCCGGTGTCGACGATCTTCCGGGTCACGCCGCCGTCGGTGCCACCCTGATAGTTCAGCAGCAGCGGATAGTACGTGCCGTCGACCGTCCTCGATGTGTTAACCCAAAGCGATCCGTCATCATTGAAGTAGATCGGAGCCGTTCCCGGAATGGCGACAGGGGCGCCTGGGAATAGCGACGTCAGAAGCGCCTCGTCCCACGGATTGGTCCCTTCGGGCGAGACATAGTTCTCCGACAGGAAGAACTCGTCCCCGGGAACGGTGGGATCCGCCTGCGCGCGGCGGTATGACTTGCGGTCGGAGCGTAGAAGCTCTTCGCGCTTGTAGTACTCCATTCCGAGCAGCACGCTGCCGCGACCATTGTCGAGCGACGCGCCAATAAGGCTCGACAGCCGGTATTCCTCGCCTCCGCCTTGAGGCGAGAAGCTGACCTGGCCGTCGAAGTCTGCGCCGGTGAAATCGTCCTTGAGGATGAAATTGACCACACCGCCGACCGCGTCGGCCCCATAAGTCGACGAAGCGCCGCCGGTAATGATCTCGACCCGTTCGATGGCAGCCGAGGGGATCGAGTTGATGTCGATGACGCCGGTACCGTTGACCGGCGTACCACGCCGCCCGTCGATCAGCACCAGGTTGCGGTTCGCGCCAAGCTGACGAAGGCTGACCGTTGAGACACCCGGCGTGCTGTTGGCGTTGGGCTGGATGTCCTGAGTGTCGAACTGGGTCAGTGCAGGGCTGAACTGCGGCAGCTTGTTGAGATTGGCCTCCAGGCTCACCGCGCTGCTCTGCTCAATCACGTCCGCGTCAACCGTTACGATTGGGCTGGTCGCGGTGTAATCCTGCCGCAGAATTCGCGAGCCCGTCACAACGATGCGGTTCGATTCCGCCTCCGCCACCGGCTCGCTCGGCTCTTCCGCTTGCTGCGCGGCTGCGGGGGCGGCGGCTAGGCCCAGTCCCATCGCGCTCGCCAGAAGCGCCGCACGCGTCTTTCTCCCGTGAATCGAGATCCTCACCCTCATTCTCCCCTTTGTGCGCGCCGCTTCGTGGGGCGCTGTTCATTCAAAGCGCAGCGCTCCGCCGACTGTTTCTGAACCAACAGTTGCGCGGAAGAACGCTTTGCTTACGAATCGTTCATAACTAAACTGATGGCGATTGCAAAGCGGGATTGTCGCGGCCTTCGCCCTCCGCGCCATATCATGATGTGATATCGCCGCACCGCCGCCCCTGACGCCGCATTGGCGGCTCATCCCGGACCGCGAAGACGCGCCTTGTTAACCTTTCCCGCCTACGCCTTCAGGTTCTGGACGGGCGGGTGAACTACGACAGTGAGCGTTGGAAAGCGGAGCCGATTGCGGCCGGTTGCATGGCTTCTCGCGACGCGGGGCGAGCTTCCGGCAACCCTGCGTGCGCAGCTCGAAAGCGGGTTGTTCTCATCGCTGCCCATCTTTTTCGGCGGCGTCCTGAACAGCATCGCCATCGCTGCCGTCGGGTACTGGCGCCATCCGACCCCGCTGTTCCTGCTCTGGCTCGTGCTCGAGATTGGCCTCGCCGCAGCCCGCCTCCCCGTCATCGCCGCGGGCCGCAGGGCGATACGCTTCAATCGTCAGCCGCCCACGGCAACCGCCACGTTGCTCGCCTGCGGCTGGGCGGCAGCGGTCGGCTTCGGCGCCTTCATCTCGATTCACAGCGAAGACTGGCTTCTCGCCACGATCGTCTGCCTCTCCGCGGCGGGGATGGTCGCGGGCATCTGCCTGCGCAACTTTGGTACACCGCGTCTCGCCGCGATGATGATGTTCCTGACGCTCGGCCCTGCCGCCGTGGCCGGCCTGCTGGTCTCTGAAACGAGCGTCGCGATCATCAGCATCCAGCTGCCCATTTTCATGCTGGTCATCTTCACTTCGGTCTTCAATCTGAACGGGATGATGATCTCGCGGATGCAGGCCCTCGGCGATCTCGTGCAGAGCGAAGCGCTCAACCGCAGCATTCTTGAATCCAGCCCCGATTACACGATGATCCTCGACGATCGGCACGAGGTGGTGTTCTGTCACAGCCCCGGCACTGCGCTTGAAGCGGACAACGCCTTGCGCGGGGTAAGCTGGCTTTCGCTGCTGCCGGCAGAGGATCGGGCGGAAGGTCTGCGCGTGCTCGCTTCGGTGACCGACGGGCGCCGCGCCAACCTCACCACGCATCATGTCGATGCCCAGGGCAACATCCGCTGGTTCGATGTGATCGCCAGCCCGATTTCGGACGGCACCCGCCGCACGATGCTCGTCGCGCGCGACATCACGCACCAGAAGGCTTCGGAAGCTCATGCGCTGTGGATGGCGCGTCACGATCCGCTCACCGGGCTGCCCAACCGCACCGTTCTGCAGGACGAGGTGGAGGCCCGGCTCGCGCAACACGTGCACGACTGCCCGTCGGCGTTGCTGCTCGTCGACATCGACAACTTCAAGATCATCAACGACACTCTGGGGCATGATGCGGGTGACGCCCTGCTCTGCACCTTCGCCGAAAGGCTTGCTGGCGCCGTCGGGCCGCAGGGGCTGGTCAGCCGCACCGGGGGCGACGAGTTCGCGCTACTCGTCCCGGCGGCGCGACCAGCCGACATCGACCGGATGGGGGAACAGCTCTACGCCAGTCTGCGCGAGCCGTTCCTCTACGATGGCCGGTTGCTCGAATGCAGCGCCAGCATCGGTGCCAGCGTCCTGCACGAAGATGGCGCCACCCGGTCGGAAGTGATGAAGTCTGCCGATATCGCGCTCTATGCTGCCAAGGCGGCCGGTCGCGGGCAGCTCAAACGCTTCCATCCCACGATGAAAGTCGCCGTGGATCGGCAGCAAGCGATGATCGGGGCAGCCCGCAGCGCTCTCGTCCACGATCGCGTCGTCCCGCATTATCAGCCCAAGGTCCGCCTCTGCAGCGCGGAGATCGTCGGTTTCGAGGCTCTCTTGCGCTGGACCGACAGCTCGGGCGTGCTGCGTTCGCCGGACGATCTCAGCGCCGCGTTCGAAGATCCGACGCTCGCGGTGGAACTCAGCGACCGGATGTTCGAAAGGGTTCTCGACCAGGTGGAAGCCTGGAACCGGGTCGGCTTTGAATTCGGCCACGTCGCGATCAACGTGACCGCCGCAGACTTCCGCCGCAGCGGTTTCGCCGACGACCTGCTCAGGCGGCTTGCCGCTCGGCGCCTGGATCCCTCGCTGTTGCAGCTCGAAGTCACCGAAACCGTCTTCCTCGGGCGCAGCGCCGGCTATGTCGAAAACACTCTGCGCCAGCTCAGCGAGAACGGCATTCGCATCGCCCTCGACGATTTCGGCACCGGCTACGCTTCGCTGTCGCACCTCAAGCAGTTCCCGGTCGACCTGCTCAAGATCGATCGGTCCTTCATCCAGGAGCTGGGACAGGATTCGGATGCCGAAGCGATCACCGCCGCGGTAATCAACCTGGGCCATTGCCTCGGAATGGAGGTGGTGGCCGAAGGCGTCGAGACGATCGGTCAGCAGACGTGGCTCGCTCACCTCGGCTGCGATACCGGCCAGGGCTTCCTCTATTCGCCGGCCATCCCCGCCGCCGAAGTTCCGATGCTGCCTTTCGCGCCCGGCCGGCGCGCCCTGCTCCAGCTCTCCGCGCAAACGAACCGGTCAGGCAGTGATCGGCAGCGGATGGCGACCGGCGACCCCTTGTCCGCACGCGCTGCAATCGCCATAGAACCCTCGATTCCCATTAATTTGCAGAAGGCTTCCTTGCGATGAAGGTCCGCATTCACGTCAGCCTCAAGCCCGGCGTGCTCGATCCGCAAGGCCGCGCTGTTCATCATGCCCTTGAAGGGCTCGGCTTCGAAGGCGTCCGGGATGTGCGCATCGGCCGCCTGATCGAACTCGACGTCGCCGACGACACCAGCGATGCTACCTTGGACGAGATGTGCCGCAAGCTCCTCGCCAACATGGTCATCGAAAACTACCGCATCGAAAAGCCAGAGCTGGTGTCATGAGCTTTCGTTCGGCCGTCATCACCTTTCCCGGCTCCAACTGCGACCGTGACCTGGCGGTGGCGCTGGAGCAGGTTTCCGGCGTTGCCCCGCACCGCGTCTGGCATGGCGACGCCGAACTGCCGGACCGGCTTGACTTCATCGGCCTGCCTGGCGGCTTTTCATACGGCGATTACTTGCGTTCAGGCGCGATGGCAGCCCGCAGCCCGATCATGCAAGCGGTCATCGAGGCTGCCGGCCGCGGGGTTCCCGTGCTCGGCATCTGCAACGGCTTCCAGGTCCTGACCGAAGCGGGCCTGCTGCCCGGCGCCTTGATGCGCAACGCGGTGCAGACTTTCATCAGCCGTGAAGTGCCGCTCAAGGTCGAAACCAGCCAATCGCTGTTCACCTCCGGATATGAGGCGGGGCAGACCATCCGTATTCCGGTCGCCCATCACGACGGCAACTACTTCGCCGACGAAGAGACCCTCGATCGTCTCGAAGGCGAAGGTCGCGTCGCCTTCCGCTATCTGGAAACCTGCAACGGCTCGCGCCGCGACATTGCCGGCATTCTTAACGAGACCGGCACCGTCCTCGGCATGATGCCGCACCCGGAGCGCGCGGTAGAGCCGGAACACGGCTCTACTGACGGCCGCGCCCTTTTCGAAAGCGCGATCAACTCGCTCGTTCGGGCCTGATTCTGCGCGCCAGGTTTGCCTGGCGCCGGTTCCATCCGCGGTGCTTCGCCCCCCGTTGGCGGAGACCTGTGCTTCCTCAGCGGAGGCCGGGCGCCTAGGTCAGGCCTAAGCCACCGCCATCTGGCTTCCGCGCTGGGTCAGCTTCAGCGCTTCCTCGGCCGCCATCGGCCGGCCGAAGTGATATCCCTGGATCTTGTCGCAACCGAGCCGGCGCACCAATTCCACTTCGGCCTCGGTTTCAACGCCCTCCGCGGTCGTCTTCATGTCCAGGCTCTGCGCCATCGCTACGACCGCGCGGACAATGGCGAGGCTTTCGCGGCTGCCTTGCGCCGCCCCTTGCACAAAGCTGCGGTCGACCTTGATGTTGGAGAAACGCAACGATCGCAGATAGCCGAGCGACGAATACCCGGTGCCGAAATCATCCAACGCGACAGAGCAGCCGACGGCCATGATCTCTTCCAGCGTCTGCCGCGCGGTGCGCGCATCGCGCAGGAAGATGCTTTCGGTCACTTCCACTTCCAGGCGGTAGGCCGGCAGCCCGCTGTCTGCCAGCGCTCGAACCACGTGGCCGGCAAAACCGGGCTCGAGCAACTGCTCGCCCGAGACGTTCACTGCCACTTTCAGATTACCGCCCCATTGCGCGGCTTGGCGGCAGGCCTCGTGCAAAACCCAGTTGCCGATCGGCACGATCAACCGGGTGTCCTCGGCCAGCGGGATGAACTTGCCCGGGCTGATGAAGCCGTGCTCGTGGCTGTGCCAGCGCAGCAGCGCTTCGAAGCTGACCAGCCGTTCGCTCGTAGCGTCGACCACCGGCTGGAAGTTGAGCTGGAACTCCTTCTTGCCGATCGCGTGGCGCAGCGAATGCTCCAGCTTGCGCCGCTCCTCGGCGCTCGCATGAAGAGCAGGCTCGTAGCGGCAGTGCGTGCCGCCCCCTTCGTCCTTGGCCCGATAGAGCGCCAGGTCGGCGTTGCGCATCAAGCTCTCGACCGTCTCGCCGTCGATCGGGCAGATTGCCGAACCGACGCTGGCGCCGATGTAGAGCACGTGGTTGTCGACCTCGTAGGGCTGCGACAGCGTATCGATCACCGTACGGGCGACGCGCGTGACCCGCTCGCGATCGGATGCGTCGCGGATCACGATCGCAAACTCGTCGCCGCCGAGCCGGCCGCACTGCTCGTTCTCGCCGGTCACCGTCTTCAACCGCTGGGAAACTTGCGCCAGCAGCCGGTCGCCGACCTGGTGGCCGAGGGAATCGTTGACCGACTTGAACCGATCGAGATCGATCATCAGGAACGCGCACTGGCTGCGCCACTGCGCGGCGTAGCGCATCGCCTCGCCCAGCGCTTCGGTCAGCATCAGGCGGTTGGGCAGCCCGGTCAGTGTGTCGTAGCGCGCCAGATAGGCAATCTTCTCGTCGGACTCGCGCTGCACCGTGACGTCCGAGCCGACGCCCCGGAAGCCGAGGAAGTTGCCGTGGGCATCGAGCATCGGCGTACCCGACAGCTCCCACCAGCGGCGGCCCGAATCGACTTCGACCTGGACCAGCAGGTCGGAGAAACTCTCGCGCCGCTTCAGTCGCTCGGCGAGATCGTGGAGGCTCGGTGGGAACTGGCCGCTTTCCCAGGCCTCGCCGGCAATGAGCTGGATGAACGGCATGCCTTCCAGCTTCGCGGGATCGCGGCTCATCGCGTAGGCGAAGCGGGGATTGGCTGAGCGCACCCGGCGGCTGGTGTCGATCTGCCACAGCCAGTCGGCTTCGTTCTCCTCGAACTCGCGCAGCAGCAGCGAGACCACTTCGTCTTTTTCGGCCGCACCCGCTTCGGCAATCCGCGCGGACAGGTTGATGCGTCCGGATTCGATGGTGCCCGAGACCGCTACGGCGACGAACGCCGCGGTGACCGCTGCGAAGCCATAGTCGCCGCCGGCCACGAAGGTGCCGATCGCCGCGGCTCCGGTGATTCCGGCGAACACCACCGTGGCCATCGGCGCGGCCGACATCAGCACCGCCGAACAGGCGATCAGCATCGCCACTAGCGTCCACAAGGCATAGTGCTCGGCCGCCGAGGCATAAGGGACGAATCCGACAAGCGCGGCGGCCCAGAC